>CAUZRD010000025.1:0-17662 GCA_963582255.1 Alphaproteobacteria bacterium
TAGTCGCTTGCCAAACCGCTTCGGTCGGTGCAAGGTTAGGCTTAATAACAAGATATTAATGCGATTGACACGATTCGTTTGTCGCTTAAAAACGCAAAACCCGCGGCTGTGACGCTGCGGGGTTTTGTTAATAAGACTAAGGGGGGGTCATGCAACGCTTCATCGCCATTCGGGTGCTGCAAAGTCTATTGGCCGCCCTTATCATGAGCGTGATCGTTTTTGGCCTCGCCCGCGTGAGCGGTAATCCGCTGGATGTAATGCTCCCGATCGAGGCGATGCCGGAGGATTTCGAGCGCCTAGAGAAGCACTGGGGGCTCGATAAGCCACTTGTCACACAGTACTTCCTATTCCTCGGCAATGCGCTGCAGGGCGACTTCGGCGAATCCCTAAAATACCAGGGCACGTCGGCGATGGAACTGGTAGGGCAGCGCCTGCCCGCGACCCTTGAGCTTGCCGGGCTGGCTCTGCTGATCAGCGCCATCCTCGCGCTGCCGATCGGTGTGATCGCCGCGGTAGGAAAGGATTCCGGATGGGACATCGCGGCAAAGGTAATAGCTTTGCTCGGCCAGTCCCTACCTGGATTCTGGCTAGGGATCGTACTGATGTGGATATTCGCCGTCATGCTTGGCTGGCTACCAACCTCTGGCCGGGGTGGGATAGAGCACATGATTTTGCCGGCCATCACCATAGGCTGGTTTCAGGTCGCCGCGCTCATGCGTCTGGTCCGCTCGTCGATGCTCGACGTGCTCGACACCGAGTACGTGAAGCTTGCACGGGTCAAGGGCATCCCGGAATGGAAGGTGATCTGGAAGCACTGCCTGCGCAACGCCGGCATCACGCCCCTGACATACTTTGCCATTGTCGCAGGGTCCCTTCTCACCGGGTCGATCGTGACCGAGACCGTGTTTTCGTGGCCCGGCATCGGATTGCTGATCATCGACGCCATTCAGGCGCGGGATTTCCCGGTCGTGCAGGCAGTCGTGATCGTCTTCGCGGGGATCTTCATCTTTTGCAATCTACTGGTCGATATCCTGTACGCGTATCTCGACCCGCGCATCCGGTACGGTTAAGGAATTCGAAGGAGTCTGACCATGGTAGATGTCACGACAAAGGAGGCGCCCTCGTTCGCATCACCCCGGCCTTCAACCGGCTGGCGGGCGCTCAAGCGCTATCCCCTGTTTTCTCTTTCGATTCTGGTATTCTTTCTGTTAATTCCCGCTATGTTCGCCCCGTTGTTGGCCCCGTTTAACCCCTATGACGGGTCGCTGGGCGCACGACTCCTTCCGCCGTTCTGGGAGGAAGGTGGCTCGACCGAACATCTTCTGGGCACCGACAAGCTGGGGCGCGACATGTTGAGCCGTATTATGTATGGCGCGCGGGTTTCGTTCACGGTGTCTGTGATCGCGATTTTCATTGGCGGTATCATCGGTACCATACTCGGACTGTTATCCGGCTACTTTGGCGGTCGGACAGATTCTGTAATCATGCGCCTGGTGGACATTTCATTATCTTTACCGACCATCCTGTTGGCGCTCGTTCTGTCGGCTGCGCTGGGCCCCAGTTTCATGACCGTCCTCATCGTTATCTCCGTGCTGCTCTGGGCTCGCTATGCCCGTCTGGTGCGTGGCGAGACCTTGGCTATCAAGGAGCTGGATTTCATCGCGCGCGCGCGGGTGGCTGGTTCGTCGCATGTGCGCATCATGCTGCTCTACATCCTGCCGAACCTGGTCAACTCGCTCGTCGTGCTGGCGACGCTTCAGGTCGGCTACGTCATTCTGCTTGAATCGACCCTTAGCTTCCTGGGGGCAGGGCTGCCCCGCGCCGAGCCCGCATGGGGGCTGATGGTTGCCGACGGGCGCGAGCTGATAGTCACGGCGTGGTGGGTTTCCATGTTCCCGGGGATAGCCATCATGCTGACAGTGCTGTCGCTCAACCTGTTGGGAGATTGGCTGCGCGACCACTTTGATCCCAAGCTGAAAAACCTCTAACGTCGAATCTCAAAATTATACAACAACCAAAGGGAGGGACTCTAATGAAACCAAAACACAGTACTCTGTTTGCAGGACTGATGGCGATGGTCGCCGCGGTCGTGCTGAGTGCGGTTCCCGAAACCGGATGGGCGGGGTCAGATGTAAAACGTCTCGTTTTCGTATCTGCCGGATTTGATGAAAGCAACCGCATCTGGGACGTCTCGAAGCCCGACCACGTGCAGTTCGATCCGTACCTGGAGACACTTCTCGAGGTAGATCCAGTTACCGGCGAGTATGGCCCGCGGCTGGCAACGGAGTGGGATCACACCCCGGATTTCAAGACCTGGACCTTTAGCCTGCGCAATGACGTGCAGTTCCATTTCGGCTATGGGAAATTCACCGCACAGGATGTGGAGTTCTCCCATTCCCTGATGATTCGCGATGATTCGCTTGCAACGCTCGCCGAACTCTGGCGCCAGGTTGATAAGGTGGAAACACCCGATGAATCCACAATCATATTCCACTTCAAGAGCCCTGTGACCAGGACGACCGCGGAGTACGCTTTCGCCCGATCAGGTGACCTAAAAATCGTCAGCAAGGCCCAATGGGATAAGGAAGGTGTCGACGGTTTTGATCGACCAGCCGGCACGGGCTCGTACGAGTTCGTCGGGCGCAACATGGGCCTCGATATCAATTACAAGCGCGTGGACAATCACTGGTCGGGTCTCACTCCCGCCTTTGAGGAACTGCAGATCCGCCTCGCCAAGGAGCCTGCAACGCGGTTCGCCATGCTACTTGCGGGAGAGGCTCATATCGGTGACCTGCCCCGCGAGCTTCACGCGGATGCCGTCAAAAGGGATCTAAAACGCCTTTCCTCCGCGATGGCAGTGGACTGGGTGTCAGTCTACTTGGGCGGTATGTACTTAGAGAGTGACGAAGCCTTCGATCCAGAAGTTCCGTGGACCAACATTAAAGTCCGCCAGGCACTAAACATGGCGGTCAACCGCGAGGAACTGCTCGACGTGGTTTTTGCCGGGCGAGGCGAAATGGCTTACATCAGCAACTGGACCTCGGCTTCCGAAGGCTGGGACCCAGAGTGGAAGGAACTCTACGAAGAGCTCTATCCCTACGACCCGGAGCGGGCCAAGGAACTTCTGAAGGAAGCCGGTTATGAGCCGGGTGATATCAAGGTGGGACTCTGGGGCTACACTTCGCCGGGTGAATCGGAACATCCCGCAATCGCTGACGCGATGGGCATCTACTTCAGAGCCATCGGGGTTGACGCGAAGGTCGAGCTCCTCGACTGGTCCAAAGTCCGTGCGGCGTACCGCGGCAAGAAAATACACTGCTGCATGTGGCCGAATGTCATCAGCTGGCGGCCTGCTATCCAGGGCGCTCGCAACTGGTGGTGGTCAGGCAGTGCGTCGAATGTCTTCAATTCCGAGTTCATCGATGAGGTGTACGAGGAATGGAACAACACGCTCGACACCGATAGGCGGACGGAGCTGGCGCGGTCCATGGGGAGGCATCTGATCGAGAGCTTTGCGGAAATCCCGCTGTTCTGGTTCAGGAACGAACTCTTCGCCAATGCCGAAGTCGTTGACGGCTGGGCCTACCCGGGCCTCGGTGCTGGTCGCTCGACTCACTTTGATCGCATCAAGCCGGCTAGTTCTGCGTACTAGTCCTGTTTGATCGCTATTCCGGAGGGGAATGCCTGGCATTTCCCTCCGGTATCTCCCCCCCGAAACAGGATTTAATTGCTTGCGTCGATACGGGGTCGGCGGGATGGCAAGCGTTTTTTTGTAATTGAACAGGTAAAAAAAGATGCCTCGCGAGATCGGTGACGTCATACTTGAGGTTGAGGATCTCCACACCTATTGCTTTACCCGCTATGGAACGGTGAAGGCAGTGGATGGAGTGAGTTTCTCGTTACGTAAGGGCGAGTCGCTCGCCATCGTGGGCGAATCCGGCTCCGGCAAGACAATGACCGCGCTCTCGCTGCTCAAGCTGACTCCCCGGCCCGCCGCCCGGATTGTCAAGGGCGCCGTCCGTCTCGAAGGCGAGGACCTGGTAAACAAGACGGAACAGGAAATGCGGCAGATTCGCGGCCGCGCTATTTCGATGATCCTCCAGGATCCGCAGACGTCCCTCAACCCGGTATTCACCGTCGGCAACCAGCTCCTGGAGTCGATCCGGATCCAGAATCCCAATGACAACAAGCCCACGCTGCTGCGTAGGGCGGTCGATGCCCTCAAACAGGTCCGGGTGGCGGCTCCGGAGCGTCGCATCAGCGACTACCCGCACCAGATCAGCGGCGGCATGAAGCAGCGGGTCGTTGGAGCTATCGCCATTGCTTGCGAGCCTAAGGTGATTATCGCCGACGAGCCCACCACGTCGCTCGACGTGACCATACAGGCGCAGTACCTGCGCCTGCTGCGCGAACTGCAGGAAGAAACGAATCTAGCGCTGATCTTCATCACTCACGATTTCGGCATCGTCGCTAAGATGTGCGACCGGGTAATGGTTATGTACGCCGGCCGTGCCGTGGAGACCGGTCCCGTGCGGGACATCTTCAATCATCCATCACATCCCTACACGCAGGCCCTGTTGCGCTCTGTTCCCAGCATGGACGAGAACGTCGATCGTCTCTACTCGATCGAGGGCCAGCCGCCCGCGCTCTGGGACTTGCCGCCGGGATGCCGGTTCGCCCCTCGCTGCCCCCATGCTGACGACCGCTGCCGGACCGAATATCCGCCGTCCTTCGAGGTTGGCGAAGGTCACACGGCCAATTGCTGGCTGCTCGAGAAGCCAGGCAGCAAGGTCGAGAACAGCACCAAACAGGAGGCTTCCGCATGACCGACGCTACGCCGGTACTAGAAGTCCGAAACCTGAAGAAGCACTTCCCCGTCACCAGCGGCTTGATCTGGCAGAAAGTTGTTGGCTGGGTGGAGGCCGTCGACGGCGTCGATTTCTCGATAGCACCAGGCAAGACGATGGCTCTGGTGGGCGAGTCGGGCTGCGGCAAGACGACCACCGCTAAGCTGGTGCTGCGGCTGGAAGAGCCTACGGCCGGCGAGGTGTTCGCGAACGGCATGAACGTCCACGAGATCAAGGGCGAGCAGCTGAAGGAATTTCGCACGACGGTGCAGGCCGTTTTTCAAGATCCCTGGTCGTCGCTGCCCCCGCGTATGCGCGTGCGCGACATCGTGGCTGAGCCGCTGATCATCAATAAAGTCGCCTCGTCAAGCGAGATCAAGGAACGCGTCGCGGAGGCACTGGTGTCCGTCGGACTGCGCCCGCAGCAGGCAGATCTTTATCCCCACGAGTTCAGCGGCGGGCAACGCCAGCGCATCGCCGTGGCGAGCGCTCTGGTGTCCAGGCCGAAGCTCCTCATCTTGGACGAGCCGGTATCAGCGCTCGACGTCTCGATCCGCGCGCAGATCATGAACCTGCTGATGGATCTGCAGGAACAGTTCGGCGTGAGCTATCTTCTCATCTCCCACCAACTGGCAACGACGCGCTACATGGCCGAAGAGGTCGGGGTCATGTATCTAGGCAAACTCGTTGAAAAAGCGCCGACGAAGGAGCTATTTGACAAGCCGTTGCATCCCTATACGCGGGCCCTTTTCTCAGCCGCACTGCCGTCTCACCCCGACGTGGAGCAGGAGGAGATTATGCTGACGGGGGAAGTGCCGTCTCCTATCAATCCGCCCTCGGGTTGCCGCTTTCATCCGCGCTGCCCGTTCGCCGAGGCCAGATGCTCGGTGGAAGAACCGCAGCTGCGCGAGCTAGCGCCCGGTCACTTTGTGTCCTGCCACTTGGTATAGATGGTCGTGAGGACCATGCGGTATTTGCAAATTCTGCCCTTCATGAGTGTGGTCTTCAACGAAGTCATAAGACAACACATGGTCACGTTGACAGCAGCCACAGGCGGATGCATGATCAGTCTTTAAGTCACATCCGGCCCTTCTTGGGTTGCTTTTGTGGGACCTCAGCCCCTCGCGCAGTCAGATCTTCTCGACCCACTTGTCGTTGACCACCCAGCCGGTTTGAGCAAAGATAATACAGTCACAGGAGATAATAATGCCGTTTTACAACCTACATGAACTTGACAAGAAATCAGGCCGGATCAACCCGAAGATCGAGTCGGCCGCGGTGGTCGGGGAATTCATGAAGTTCGGCATTGTCCAGAAGGCCGAAGGTGAAGGCCCACCGCTGCACGAGCACCCCAACGAGGAGCAGTTCTCCGTCGTCATCGAGGGCGAGATGCACTTCGTACTTGGCGATGAGGACAGGGTGGTCGGTCCCGGCACCCTCGTGCACATCCCCCGCAATACTCGTCATCGCTCGCGCCCAGTGAACGGCCCGGCGACGTTCCTCACCGTCAAGAGCCCGGCCGGTAACGGCAATCTCGATCAGGACTACCAGCTCCGTCCGGAAGCGGTGGAAATCGAGGCACTCTATCCTGGAAAAAAGAAGTAGACCTCTTCTCTAGGTTTCTCTACCGACAGAAGCCCTACACAGCCAAGTGACCACTCCGTTTGACAGCATGTGATCAGCGCCTGTAAGCAGATCCCAATGGGTAATGATTGCGTTTTCGCGAAGGTATCCAGGATCGACGATCTGGTGGCAGCGCCACTACAGCCATGTTGCCTCTACCGATGAGACCTCAATACCTTCGATTACTATCGGCCGATGCTCCGATATGACTGTCGGACTCCGTCATATCCGGTTGGCAACTTCGCGGGACTAGGTCAGGTAGGTGTCCTCCCAAACTTAGCAGCTAGCAATCATTAGCAATCAAATCAACGGACGATCAGGAAGACTTGCGGATAGAAATACGCTTCAAATGCCTTTGTTTTATCGGTTGTGGCCATACCCGAAACCCAAGATTACAAAGACCACTATATTGATATCGAAGGTGTCGCTGGTTCAATCCCAGCCGTGCCCACCACTGATCCCTTGTTTTTCAAAAAGTAGAAAGTTTCCAACTAAATCACTGAAATTATTTAGCTTAGTTTTCTTATTGAGATAGTTTGAGTGATGTAATTCATCATCCGTTTGATAATTGGATGATGGCAAAAGCGGACGATCTTTGGCTTATTGCATTGTAAATGTGTGCAATCATTCAGGAAAGTGGACAGTTTATAAATGATTACGTGTTGATTCCTATAGATCTTCGACAAGAATGCTTTGCAAAGTTCTGCAAATTTGATGGAATATGGTGTACTAGGGAACGACCTGTTACTCAACTTGAACCATGAAGGAGTTGAACATGACTAAGGCCCCAAGAAAATTAATCGATGGCATTCCAATTCTCACTGCCGTCGGTATGGCCGCATTAATCCTCACATCATGTGGAAAAGAAGAGGAGGTGGTCATAGAAGAAACAGAGAATGTCATTAAAATGGAAGTCGCCGGGTTTCACTATGGCGGCTGGCCAGAATTGTTGGTTCATGTAAATGGTGAACAAATAGAGGCAATTACCGTTGATTTCAAAACCCGTAAGACGCTCGAAATAGATGTTCCAAACGCACTCGGGAAAGTTGAAACTATTGAACTAAAGACGACGTCTGAATCGAATTGCCATGGAAATGAATGGAATACAGAAACCTTTTGTCAAGAACGACAGGTTACTATTCGTAAAGTTTTTTTGAACGATGAAAACCTTGGAATTGGCACAGCGACTGGTAAAGGAAACAAGCCCTTTGCTCTTCAAAAGCCAGATGGCGGGATTACTTGGAAAGTTGGCGGTTGAGATTTGGTTCTATTGGCTTTGGGCTAAAGCATTACGGCGCTCGCTCAAAATTCGGTCTAATAAGTGCTGTACCTGGGCTACTCGCCAGCACTGTGGCGGTGCTGTCCGAAGTACGTATGAGCTGGCAGGATAGTTTTGTTCAATCTGATGCGTATTTCTGTGTTCGACGTTTTATTTTATTTTTCAGGTAGTTGCTTGCAAAAATTGTATGACTGATATGCAAAGATTGCTCTTGAGCGCAGAGCAAAAAGAGATCTAAGTAAGATTAGATGATTTTGTGGGTACTCAAGTATGCGTCCCACGTTAATTTTAGGAAAGAAAAGTTTGCGTCCTCATGATTAAATCTCCCAAAACAGAGCTACCAAGTGATGATATCATCTGGCCGTCTCATCATCAGTGCAAATGGATTCATGGTGATCCAAAATGTGCAGGTGAATGGACTTGGTGTCTTGAGCCGGTTCACGCCGTAGGAAGCCAGTACTGTTCTCCCCATACCGAGCGCGCCTATGCGCCTGACCGGCCGCGCCAAGTACCGCCGCCTCGTATCATCTGACCAGGTTGTACTAGGCATCGTTTTGTATTGGGCACCACGCACGCAGTACCTCTCTGTGCCTGATAGTCGGCAAGCTGGGCTGATGCCGGTCCTCGACGGGTCCTGGTAGCTGGAATGCATGAACCCATCAAGATAGACCGAGGGCGTGTGGCGCAGCGGCTTGAGGCTTTTGCGACCTTTGGCGCGTATGGTAAATCTGGGGTATGGCGCACTCTTTATTCTCCTGAATGGGTTGATGCGACCGACCAGTTTGCTGATTGGTGTATCGGTGCTGGGCTGGCAGTTAATCGTGATTCTGTAGGTAATGTTTGGGGGCGGCTGGAGGGTAGTGAGGGTGGAAAGTCGATTGTTTCCGGCTCCCACATTGATACTGTCACACCCGGCGGTCGTTATGATGGGGCATTGGGTACCATTGGCGCCTTGATAGCCATCGAAGCTTTGGCCGAGCAGTCGGGAAAACCTAAGCGAACACTTGAGGCGGTCGCCTTATGTGAAGAGGAGTCCAGCCGGTTTCGCGCCAACTTCTGGGGTTCCCGTGCAATTATTGGTAAAATTGCACCGGAAGTTCCGGATCAGATTGTTGGATTTGATGGCATAACTATCTCCGATGCCATGCGCGAGGTCGGACTCGATCCTGAACTGTGCTATCAAGCACGTCGGCGTGATATTGATGCTTTTATTGAGTTGCATATTGAACAAGGGCCGGTGCTCGAAGCGGCAGATTGCTCAGTGGCCTTGGTGACTGGCATCGCGGGGTTACGGGGCATAACAATTACCCTTGAGGGGGTGGCGAATCATGCCGGCGCTTTTCCTATGCAGCAGCGTAAAGACCCTGTTGCTGGGTTTGCTGAAATTGTCAGCGGAGTAATTGGCATAGCTAAGGAAATGGGCTCGCCCGCCGTCACCACTATTGGGCGGGTGAATGTTGAACCAAATTTGGCGACTATTATTCCGGGAAAAGTAGAATTTACGATTGATGCGCGCCATGCCGATTCTGATGAACTGAAATGTATGATCACACGGCAAGATGAGTTGATGAATGAAGTAGCCGCTCGGCTTGGGTTAAGTCTTTCTGCGCACGTTACATCTCAGCATGAAGCATGTGTATCGGACCCAGAGTTGATGGTTGAACTCGAATGTGCCGCGGGTACGGCAAAGGTTAACCCGATCAAGATGGTGAGTGGGGCGGCTCACGATACCCAACAGATCTCCAAAATTGCCCGTACTGCAATGATTTTCGTGCGGAGTCAGGGTGGCCGATCACATACGCCTGAGGAGTTTTCCTCGCTTGACGATATTGTCGACGGGATTAAGGTCCTTGCCGGTACGCTTCATCGCCTAGCCTATTAGGCATAGTTATCTAAGTTGGCGTGGTCTAGATTTCCGGAGTGTGTTGGACGGGCCGTTCTCGTCAAACATTTCAGCCAGTTTGTCTGTTATTGCGCCACCCAGCTCTTCTGCATCAACAATAGTCACCGCTCGTTGATAATAGCGCGTGACATCATGGCCGATGCCGATGGCAAGTAGCTCCACTGTAGAGCGATTTTCGATCTCTTCAATCACCGAGCGTAAATGACGTTCAAGATAGTTTCCAGAATTGACCGAAAGAGTGGAGTCATCAACCGGCGCGCCGTCTGAAATAACCATGAGTATTTTGCGTTGTTCTGTACGTCGCAGCAATCTCGCATGGGCCCAATTCAGCGCTTCGCCATCAATATTCTCTTTCAATAATCCTTCGCGCATCATCAGCCCGAGATTACGCCGAGCTCGTCGCCAAGGCGCATCTGCAGATTTATAGATAATATGACGCAGATCATTCAGTCGCCCAGGTTTGTGTGGTTTTCCAGCCTGCAGCCACTGCTCGCGTGATTGGCCGCCCTTCCATGCCTTGGTGGTAAAGCCCAGTATTTCGACCTTGACCGAACAGCGCTCTAGTGTGCGGGCAAGAATATCTGCGCAGGTTGCTGCAACCATGATGGGCCGACCTCGCATCGAGCCGGAATTATCGAGTAGCAGTGTGACTACCGTATCACGAAAATCAGTATCACGTTCGTGCTTGAACGAAAGTGGATGCATCGGATCGGTAACCACCCGCGATAACCGACCGGCATCAAGAATACCTTCGTCCAGATCGAAATCCCAGGAGCGATTCTGCTGCGCCAGCAAGCGCCGTTGCAGGCGATTAGCTAAACGGGAGACCACACTTTGCAGAGAGACAAGTTGTTTGTCGAGATAGTTGCGAAGGCGGTCAAGCTCTTCGGGTTCGCAAAGCTCTTCAGCGTTAATTTCTTCGTCAAATTTTTGAGTGAACTCTTTATAGAGTGGCTCACGTGGCTCATTGGACATATCACCGCCAGGATGCCAAGGTTGTTCGTTTTCTGGTGCTTCCTCGCCCTCACCTTCAAGTTCACGTTCTATTTGCTCAAGGTCAAGTCCATCTTCGGCCTCTGAGTCTTCCACCCCCTCGCGTGAATCGGCGTCTTCGGCGTCCTCAGCTTCCTCACCCTCACCCTGATTGCCATCGGCAGCATCACCGGATTCATCACTGCTGTCTTCGCCATCTTCTCCCTGACCCTCAGCATCGTCCCCCATTTCATCGCCCATATCGAGCGCGTGTAAGAGTTGTGAGACGATTCGAGCAAACTTTTCTTGATCGTGAACATTGTCAGAAAGGTTTGTAATTTCTTCCCCGGCTTTGTCCATAACCCATGGCCGCCAAAGATCAACGAGTCGCCGCGCTCCCTCAGGCGGCGATGCGCCGGTCAGTGCTTCTCGCACAATCAGCGCCAACGCATCGGCAACCGGAGCTTCATCACGTTCGGTAATTTCATTAAAGTTCGAGCGCGAATATTGATCGTTTATACGCGCTGTTAGATTGTGTGCACATCCCGGCATAGCAAGTGCGCCAATCGCTTCCACGCGTGCCTGTTCAACTGCATTGAACACTGCCCGCGCTCCCTGTCCGCGTGGGCGCATCCGGCCATGAATACTGCTATCGTGTCCGGCAATCCGCAATGACAGCGAATCAGCATGGCCGCGCAATACTGCGATATCGTTCTTGCTTAGACTCCGGGGGGGCTCGGGTAGCTTAATGTGCCCCTCGGATAGGCTTGGCTGGTCATTGCCATAGGTCACCTCCAATTCTCGTTCGCCGGAGATAGCGCGTGCGGTTAGGCCAACCACCGTCTTTAGAATTGCGTTTGGTCCCTCGCGGGGCTCGCTACTCATAGGTCAATTTTTCAGTTCAAAGTGATGTTTGCGGCTGATTCTGCAAGCTCGGATCCAAAGCAGCGTTGATAGAATTCGGCAACCAAGGGCCGCTCGAGTTCATCGCATTTGTTGAGGAATGTGACGCGAAAGGCAAAGCCAGGATCTTTAAAAATTTCTGAATTTTCTGCCCATGTAAGGACTGTTCTTGGACTCATCACCGTTGAAATGTCACCGTTCATAAATGCGTTTCGTGTTAGATCCGCTACCCTTACCATATGACTGATAATCTCGCGGCCCTCGTCGTTTTGGAAGCTCTTAGCCTTGGCAAGTACGATACTTGTTTCAATATCATGGGGCAGATAGTTCAGCGTAGTGACGATAGACCACCGGTCCATTTGGCCTTGATTAATTTGTTGGGTACCGTGGTAAAGGCCAGTTGTATCACCAAGCCCGACGGTATTGGTGGTTGAAAATAGCCGAAATGAGGGATGTGGCCGAATAACCTTGCTCTGATCAAGAAGAGTCAAACGGCCGGAGACCTCCAGTACCCGCTGGATAACAAACATTACATCGGGTCGTCCGGCATCATACTCATCAAAAACAAGTGCTGTGTTAGTTTGTAGCGCCCAGGGTAGGATGCCTTCACGAAACTCTGTCACCTGCTTGCCTTCACGAACGACGATCGCGTCTTTGCCGATCAGGTCGATACGGCTGATATGGCTATCCAGGTTAACCCGCACACACGGCCAATTGAGTCGCGCGGCGACTTGCTCAATATGGGTTGATTTTCCGGTGCCGTGATAGCCCTGTACCATCACGCGGCGATTGTGGGAAAATCCGGCCAGGATTGCGAGTGTAGTCTGTTTGTCGAAGACATAGTCCTCATCAAAATCTGGCACGTGCTCGGTCGGCTCCGAATAGGCCGGAACCTCAAGATCTATATCGAATCCGAACGTCTTCGCGACCGAGATCTTCTTATCTGGCTCTGGAGCTGACACTGACACGTGTTCGTTCATCTTGTTCATCCCGTATATTTCCCTGAAGCAGTATCACGAGAACATTGGGGACCCGCGAAAGAATTAGCAAAAATCAGCGCCGCGAAGATATCGATACGCTTGGATTATTTCGACAAGACGATCTTCAGCATCGCGCGTTCCTCCATTCACATCGGGATGGTGCCGCTTCACCAAGATCTTATATTTGGCTTTGATTTCGCTGCTTGTAGCCTTCACGTCAAGCCCTAGAGTGTCAAAAGCTTTGCGTGCCGCATTGCCAATGGTGCGTTTTGGTGCTCTAGCAGTTGGTCTTTGGGCTGCACCAAACATGCCGAAAGGATCAAATTTTTTGACCCTGTCTTTATTTCCTGCCTTGGATGCGGGCGCTTCTGCTCCGCCGCGAACCCCAAATTTTCTTGTTGGTCGATTTCCTGTAACTGTCTCGCGCTGATATTCCGCGATATCGTCATCTTTCATTCCGGTAAAATAATTATAGCCGCGATTATATTCGCGCACATGATTGACACAAAATTGTAGATATTCCCCCTCATGGCTCCGACCTTTTGGCGCGCGGTGAGTTGCCGCGCGCTGACAGCCTATCCATTCACAGCTAGGACCTTTCGGCACGACGCTGCTAGGAGGATTGATCCGGATCGAATCAAAATATTTAGATTTGGTAATCACAGCCTGATTATGATGCTTCACACTGAATGGGGCAACGAGCATTTTATAGACAATGCACAAGATTGGAATAAAAATGGTAAAACAGAGTGTTTCTGATCTAATTACGGCAAAGTTAAAAAATGCGTTCGCACCAGATTATTTTAAGATTATAGATGTGTCCAATCACCATCGCGGACATGCGGGATGGCGTGAGGGCGGCGAGACCCATTTTCAGGTGATACTGGTTTGTAAGATGTTCTCCGGCAAATCACTCATCGATCGACACCGAGCGGTTAATAAGATATTGGCGAGTGAACTCGCAGACTCTATTCATGCTCTCACATTAACCACGCTTACTGGTGATGAAGCTAGTCAACGCGGTATTGATATCACTCCAGCCCCGTAATCTGTGCAAGACCTATTGATTTGCTTACTGCAGTATACGGGGTATCGAAAATTCACCATGGCGGATGCGCGCCGGCAAATTTTCAATCATATCGGCTACCGTATCTGTACCCATGGTTTCAACCAGATCGGTGAGGGCTGCATAAATTGCTGCAGATGCCATAATTTCAGGCTCTATTCCGGCGTCGTTGGCATCAGACCAGGCGGTGAGAATATGTTCAAGTGCATCGCGTTTGCGCTCTTCCAACCCCTTACGGTCGATAGAAGTAATTTCTTTAATCAATGGAATCATTGTGGTCTTCATCGGGATTGGGAACAAATTTTTTGTGTACTTCTATCACAGCTTAATCTGCTGTGAAGCAGGACCGGTAAGGAAGGTTAATGCACGTTTCGGGTCAGGAACCTAAATGGCCGGAATATTGTGTAATTTTTATCGTCCTATTACTTCGCCATAAAGTTTTATTGCGAGTTCATTCGTTCCGGGGGTTAGTTCGCGCTCGCTGAATTGGTCGATGCTTACCCATTCCGCAAATTCCGCATCATCCCCGGCGCAAAGCTTGCCGCCGCATCGCACGGCAACATAGACCGCAAGTGCATAATGACGTTTTATCCGACCCACTTCATCAGGCTGTATTATATCTAAAACGGTGGCTAGTCGCCCAATTTTTACCTCAATTCCGGTTTCTTCACGCACTTCACGAATTGCTGCCTCATGTAGTGTTTCTCCAATTTCAACGAGCCCTCCCGGAAAGCTCCACACAGGTGGTGAGTTGGCCCGCTTGACCAGAAGAATATTGCCGTGATCAGCAATAAATGTACTTACACCAAGCAAAGGCCGGTCTGGATATTGTCGAGAAGTTGAATTGGTCACGGAAGTTGGCTCAGCACGATCGAAATTGAGCACGTCAAGACTGACCAAAAAATTCACACTGACCGGCAACATAGCCGTTAATGGTTGAAATCGGCTCGAAGGAGTGAGTGACGCAGCTCTCTTCTAATTCACAGGCGTCCGCGCATAAACTCTTTGTCGTGCTGTAGACCTTATAACTCGACAAGCCTTCGGTCAAAACAGGATTGGTTCTGGTTGCTCCGGCAGGAGGAGGGTTTGTTGCAAAAGGTCCATTTGGCATGAGGGGGTCGTCCACCATATTCTGGCAACTGGTAAGAAACACAGTTGCAATAAATGCAACCGCGAAATAATTGATTGTTCGAGGTGCATTCATCTCACTATTCTGTCCTGATTTTTTGTTACTGAGTGTGTTTTGATTACTTTAACATGATCAGAGATTTTAGTTGCATCCATAACATCATATCAACTACGTGATGATGCGGCGAGGACTTTGCCGGGGTTAAGTATGCCATTAGGATCAAAAGTCAATTTAAGGCTTTGCATCATCTCCATGCCTACTGGGTCGGCGGTGAGGGCAAGGGCGTCCCGCTTGATGCGGCCAATCCCATGCTCGGCGCTTATTGAACCCAGCATCGACGCTACAATGCGGTGAACAACGGCATTCATTTCATCCCAGTAGGCAAGATAAGAATCCCGGTCCATGTCCGGTGGTTGGGTTACATTGAAGTGGATGTTACCGTCGCCGATATGGCCGAACGGTACCGGTCGGGCGCCGGGAACGACCCGGGTGACCGCTTCGCTAGCTTCTTCAATAAATTGCGGAATGCGTGCCACCGGAACTGAAACGTCATGTTTGATGCTGCCGCCCTCATCACGCTGGACTTCGACAACCAGATGTCGTAGCCGCCAGAGATTCTGTGCTTGGGAAAGAGATTGGGCAATCATGGCATCGGTGGCAACGTGGTCTTCGATCGCGCTTTCTAATATAGTTTCCATGATATCATCTAGTGCCGCGCAGGCTTGAGTTGATGAGAGTTCGGCTAGCACATACCACGGCGATGGTGTCTCCAGCGGATCGCGCTCACTTGGGCGATGGTTGAGGACGAATTCGATGCCGATCCGTGGCAGCAACTCACAGCTGGTTAATAGGCCGCCGCCTGATTGCAGACGATGCAGAATTTCGACTGCGCTGGTGACGTCAGGTACTGCGATGAGAGCTGTCATGGTGGTACGTGGGCGCGGAAATATTTTCAGCGTGGCTGCGGTGATGATACCTAGAGTGCCTTCACTGCCGACAAACATGTCCTTCAGACTATAGCCTGTATTATCCTTGCGCAGCCGTTTTAGCCCATTCCAGATTCGTCCGTCCGCTAGAACAACCTCCAGACCATAGGTCAGCTCGCGCATATTGCCATAGGCAAGAACTGCGATACCTCCGGCATTGGTTGCCAGATTTCCACCAATTTGGCACGAACCTTCTGCGCCAAGACTTAATGGAAACAGCCGGTCGGCGTTCTCTGCTGCTAGTTGTAGGTTGCGTAATATTACTCCGGCTTCTGCGACAATCGCATTGCTTTGAACGTCTATTTCTCGGATCCGGTTGAGCCGTGAAAGAGATAATATGATCTCGCATCCAGAGCGGAATGGGGTTTGACCACCAACCAAACCGGTATTACCAGATTGGGGCACTATGGGTGTGTGTGTCTCATTAGCAATAGCCATGATTTTCGCCACTTCATCGGTCGATCCGGGAAGTAGAACAAGTGGGGTTAACCCGACGAATAGTTCGCGCGGTTCGACAACAAATGGGGCAATGTCTTCCGGCTTATTTAGCGCATATCGTTCTCCAACGACCTCGCGGAAGCGTTGGCAGGTGTCATTGCTAGGTGGGGTAAACGAGTTTAAGTCAGATTTTGTGGTAGCGTTGGTCATATGTCACTCATTTTTATTTGATTAAGCGCGCTGTGCACTGGCGCGGTTTAGCCGGTCGTTGATGGCCTCGCCGATGCCATGATGTGGAATGGGCATGATTGCAGCGTTTTGTGCTCCCAACAGATCAATCTGGCGCAAAACAGAAAACAAGTTTGCCGCAGCCTCAATTATATCCCCGCTGGGAGATAGATTGAATTCCGGAGCGCTGCCAAGCGGCGGCGTCCCAAACGCAATGAAAACATCATCCTTCTGGCGTTGCGTAGCATTAATTCGCAATATGGCGTTAGGTGCATAATGGCTGGTGAGCTGCCCGGGAGCACTTATTCTGGTTGTGTTGTTAGTTAGCAAATCTTGGCCGATTACTTTCTCGATCTGGCTGCGCTCTATGGCACCGGCCCGTAGTAGCCGCGGCGCATCGTCCTGGCAGCTGATAATGGTTGATTCAATGCCGATAACCGTTGGCCCATCATCGAGCACCATTGAGACTCTCATGCCGAGATCCGCGGCCACGTGGCAAGCCACTGTAGCGCTGATATGCCCTGATCTGTTGGCGCTGGGAGCAGCGATGGGAATGCCTGCAACGCGAAGTAATTCTTGTGCTATTAGTCCTCCTGGAATTCGTAGCGCGATTGTATTAAGACCGGCCATTGCAATATCGCAAACTTTGCAGGTTTTGGATTTTGGTACCACCAGAGTTATTGGGCCAGGCCAGAACGCGCGGGCTAGCTCCACCGCATGGTCGTTGAAATTCCCGAAGCTGCGTGCTTGTGATAAATCAGCGACATGTACGATCAGGGGATTGAATTTTGGTCGATTTTTGGCGGCAAAGATACCGGCAACGGCCTCCCCATTGAGTGCGTTGGCACCAAGCCCATAGACGGTTTCGGTTGGAAACGCGACTAGCTTACCCGCGAGCAGAAGGTCTGCTGCATCACGTAGGGCTGCCGTATCCGCCGGCCTGATACACTGGGTTTGCCCATTCATGTCATGCCTATCTGAACCATATGGTGATGCTTGGTCGAAGTATCTATTAGCTAATAATATTGACCTTGTCTTCTTGATCAATAAGATCAACCATTCAGTGAATGGCACCAGCCAATATGCATAGGCAACCCCATGACGTCATCGTCTATGAACTGACCTTGGCCCAAGAGTGAAAAAATGAGTTTTTCTGCACCCGTTGATGATATTGCCTTTACCCTTGAATATGCGACAGATTTTCCTGCTTTGCGAAAACTCTCGGAGTTTGCTGATTTTGGCTCCGATACCCTGATGGCGGTTTTGGGCGAGGCGGCACGCTTTTCCGATGATGTGGTCGCTCCGCTA
>CAUZRD010000026.1:0-17377 GCA_963582255.1 Alphaproteobacteria bacterium
GAAATAGCTGGTTCTCCGCGAAATCTATTTAGGTAGAGCGTCAGACGAATACCCTCGGGGGTAGAGCACTGGATGGGCTAGGGGGGCTTACCGCCTTACCAAACCTAACCAAACTCCGAATACCGAGGAGTAATATCTGGCAGACACACGACGGGTGCTAAGGTCCGCCGTGGAAAGGGAAACAGCCCTGACCGCCAGCTAAGGTCCCTAAGTTATGGCTAAGTGGGAAAGGATGTGGAAATCCCAAAACAACCAGGAGGTTGGCTTAGAAGCAGCCATCCTTTAAAGAAAGCGTAATAGCTCACTGGTCTAAGTAAGGAATTCTGCGCCGAAAATGTAACGGGGCTAAAGCCATACACCGAAGCTGCGGGTGTGTATTCCCTTCGGGGTTGCACGCGGTAGCGGAGCGTTCCGTAAGCCTGCGAAGGGCGACCCGTGAGGGCGCCTGGAGGTATCGGAAGTGCGAATGCTGACATGAGTAACGATAAAGAGTGTGAAAAACACTCTCGCCGAAAGTCCAAGGGTTCCTGCGTAAAGCTAATCTGCGCAGGGTTAGCCGGCCCCTAAGGCGAGGCCGAAAGGCGTAGTCGATGGGAATGAGGTTAATATTCCTCGGCCAGCGGGTGGTGACGGATGCCGTAAGTTGTCAGATCTTATTGGATTGATTTGGCAGTGAAGGCGTTCCAGGAAATAGCCCCCGCAATCAGACCGTACCCCAAACCGACACAGGTGGACAGGTAGAGAATACTAAGGCGCTTGAGAGAACTGCGTTGAAGGAACTCGGCAAATTGCTCCCGTAAGTTCGCGAGAAGGGAGCCCGGCTTTTGGGCAACCAAGAGTCGGGGGCACAGACTAGGGGGTGGCGACTGTTTACTAAAAACACAGGGCTCTGCGAAGTCGCAAGACGACGTATAGGGTCTGACGCCTGCCCGGTGCCAGAAGGTTAAGAGGAGAGGTGCAAGCTTCGAATTGAAGCCCTGGTAAACGGCGGCCGTAACTATAACGGTCCTAAGGTAGCGAAATTCCTTGTCGGGTAAGTTCCGACCTGCACGAATGGCGTAACGACTTCCCCACTGTCTCCAACGCAGACTCAGTGAAATTGAACTCCCCGTGAAGATGCGGGGTACCTGCGGTCAGACGGAAAGACCCCGTGCACCTTTACTGCAGCTTCACATTGGTATTTGTGTTGGTATGTGTAGGATAGGTGGTAGACTTTGAAGCGCAAGCGCCAGCCTGCGTGGAGTCAACCTTGAAATACCACCCTTGCTGTCATGGATATCTAACCGCGGCCCGTTATCCGGGTCCGGGACACTGTGTGGTGGGTAGTTTGACTGGGGCGGTCGCCTCCTAAAGAGTAACGGAGGCGCGCAATGGTAGGCTCAGGCCGGTCGGAAATCGGTCGCTGAGTGCAATGGCATAAGCCTGCCTGACTGCGAGACTGACAAGTCGAGCAGAGACGAAAGTCGGTCATAGTGATCCGGTGGTCCCGTGTGGAAGGGCCATCGCTCAACGGATAAAAGGTACGCCGGGGATAACAGGCTGATGACCCCCAAGAGTCCATATCGACGGGGTTGTTTGGCACCTCGATGTCGGCTCATCTCATCCTGGGGCTGGAGCAGGTCCCAAGGGTTTGGCTGTTCGCCAATTAAAGAGGTACGTGAGCTGGGTTTAGAACGTCGCGAGACAGTTCGGTCCCTATCTGCCGTGGGTGTTGGAGAATTGAGAGGAGCTGTCCTTAGTACGAGAGGACCGGGATGGACGCACCTCTGGTGGACCTGTTGTCGCGCCAGCGGCACAGCAGGGTAGCTATGTGCGGAAGGGATAACCGCTGAAAGCATCTAAGCGGGAAGCCCCCCTCAAAACTAGTTCTCCCTTGAGAGCCGTGGAAGACCACCACGTTGATAGGCCGGGTGTGGAAGTGTAGCAATGCATGGAGCTTACCGGTACTAATAGCTCGATTGGCTTGATCACACTCATTATCAATGTTCGCTTTCCTTCGTTGGAATTCGGCAAATGAGATTCAAACCAAAACCTATAAGATTATCTCGCTCTTCTTCTTCACATATTGGCTGCGTTTGCGCCAAGCCTGGTGACAATAGCAAGGGGCCCATACCCGATCCCATTCCGAACTCGGCCGTTAATCCCCTGTGCGCCGATGGTACTTCGTCTTAAGGCGCGGGAGAGTAGGACATTGCCAGGTTTGGCGCAGATGCAGCACAATAAAAGAACCCCGCTTCGGCGGGGTTTTTTGTTGCCTAATTTTTTAAAGAAAGTAAGCGACACAGGGCAGCACTAAATCGAAGATTGAGTATGCCTCTTGACGACCGCCGTGCTACCTTAGACACCTGATACTCAATAAATGGAGGGAGTTTATGGCATCTGTGCTGACATACCCGCTTGCAAAGGTAATTTTAGATGAGCGGTTCACCAGACCACTGTGGATGATCACACTGGCTGTGCTTGGAACTTTGGCTATCACTATTTCTGCTAAGATAAACATCCCATTTTATCCAGTTCCAATGACTATGCAGGCTTTTGTTATTTTAGTTATTGGTACCGCATATGGCGTCCGTCTTGGCGGTGCGACGGTTGTACTTTATCTGGCACAAGGTGCGATGGGTCTTCCGGTATTTGCTGGTACGCCAGAAAAAGGTATTGGCCTTGCCTATATGATTGGCCCTACCGGTGGCTATCTTCTTGGATTTCTATTGGCTGCAATTGCCGTTGGCTGGCTTGCCGAGCGCGGATGGAGCCAATCCTGGGCTTTGATGTTTACGGCAATGGTGCTTGGTACTGTGATTATTTATATTCCAGGTATTGCATATCTTGCTTCCCTTATTGGCTTGGAAAAGGCGATTAACTTTGGTTTTTTGCCTTTTGTCATTGGTGATTTGTTTAAAATAGGTCTTGCCGCGACTGTAATGCCGTTGGCTTGGGTATTGGTCGGTAGAAACAAGAAAAAGAACTAACGTGGAAAGGCCGTTGACATGAGTGCCACCCTAATTTCTTCGTCGATATTATCCGCTGATTTTTCTAAACTAGGCGATGAAGTGCGTGCGCTTGAAGCCGCCGGCACGGATTGGATACATGTTGATGTGATGGATGGACATTTCGTTCCAAATATTTCAATTGGCTCAGCTGTCGTTGCTGCCCTCCGCCCAGTCACCGCGCTGCCGCTTGATGTCCACTTGATGATAGCACCTTCCGATCCATATCTGGAAGCCTTCGCCGAGGCTGGTGCTGATATTATTACTGTGCACGCCGAATCAGGTCCTCATTTGCACCGCACATTGGGCGTGATTAAGGCTTTGGGGAAGAAAGCTGGAGTAGCTATTAACCCGGGAACTCCGGCGAGCATGGTCTCTCATGTCATTGATAATGTTGAGCTAATTCTTGTGATGACCGTTAATCCAGGTTTTGGAGGCCAATCTTTTATTCCATCAATGGCGGACAAGATTTGTGATGTTGCTGGCATCATTTCTGGTCGTGATATTCGGCTTCAAGTTGATGGTGGTGTTACGCCGAAAACAGCCCGAGCGTGCGTTGCCGCGGGCGCGGATGTTTTGGTTGCAGGCTCTGCGATCTTTTCCGGTGGTGCTTATCGCAAAAACATCTCAGCTCTGCGCCACAGTGCAGAGCAATAGTCAGGTCAAAACGCCAGGCTGGCTATTGGCTTACCTGCCACGAAATTCCACCTTCTTCTCTTCGTAACAAAGATGAAAGATTCATGGGGCCACTAGCTTGAGGATTTTCCAGTTTTTTACCGTCCAGATAAGCACCGCGCAAGATGACTAAACGATCAGTACAATCATTTTCATGTTCCATCGAATCCATCCCCCTGCAGTCATATTCATTGAGGAGCTTCACCTCAATTTTGGTTATAGCACCAATTTCTGAGGGAACGTTGATGTCATACATCGTCCGGTCCTGTGTTTCGATCTTGATTTTCTTGATCTCTTTGTCATTTGCCAGAATGCTTATTTCCGGCCAACCAGACCATTTCATACCGGCAGCTTCAATTTTAAGCTTTGGCCCATCCGAAGAGCCGATACTGATAACTTGGTTTTCCCCTGTGAAAACTACATAAGCACCTGCACCAGCAATTAAACACGCACCGACTATCGCAATAATTTTTATATTCACATCTATCTCCCCTGTTCTTATTTAGAATAGTGCCTATAGTTTAGTTTTTTCCAGTCTCTTTTGATTTTTTTGGTGGAGGGGCGTATCGCAAAAACATCTCATCTCTACGCCGCGGGGCATAGCAATAGTCATACTAAAACTCTAGGCAGGCTATTGGCTTACCTGCCATGAAATTCCACCTTCTCCTTTTTGCAATAAGGATGAAAGATTCCCAGCACTAGCTTGCGGATTTTCCAGTTTCTTCTCGTCCAGATAAACACCACGTACAATGATTTTACGATCAGTACACTCATTAACGTTTATATTTAAATCTACCAGCTTGCAGTCACTTTCATTAAGTAGTCTCACCTCAATTTTGGTGATATTGCCAATGTCTGACGGAACGTTGATATCGAACATTGTCCGTTCTGCTATTGCTACTTCAAGTTTCTTAATTTCCTTGTCATTAACCAGAATACTCATTTCCGGCCAACCGGCGTATTGAATGCCAGCAGCTTCAATTTTAAGCTTTGGCCCAACTGATGAGTTGATAATTGTAACTTGGTTTTCCTTTGTGAAAACTACATAAGCACCTGCACCAGCTATCAAACATACACCAACTATTGCTATAATTTTGATATTCATATCTATGCCCCCTGTCCTTATCTGTAATTGTGCCTACAATTTAGCTCTTATTCCAGCCTTATTTGTTTTTTGGCTGCGGGTCATATCGCAAAAACATCTCATCTCTGCGCCACAGTGCAGAGCAATAGTCAGGTCAAAATGCCAGGCTGGCTATTGGCTTACCTGCCACGAAATTCCACCTTCTTCTCTTCGTAACAAAGATGAAAGATTCATGGGGCCACTAGCTTGAGGATTTTCCAGTTTCTTCTCGTCCAGATAAGCACCGCGCAACATGACTAAACGATCAGTACAATCATTGGCGTTTAGTAATGAATCTCCACCTTTACAGTCAGTTTCATTAAGTAGCTTCACCTCAATTTTGGTGATAGTGCCAATGTCTGAGGGAACGTTGATGTCATACATCGTCCGGTCCCCTGTTTCGATCGTGATTTTCTTGACCTCTTTGTCATTGACCAGAATGCTTATTTCCGGCCAACCAGCCCAGTTTGTGCCAGCAGCTTCAATTTTAAGCTCCGACCCACCTGACGAGCCGATACTGATAACTTGGTTTTCCCCTGTGAAAACTACATAAGCACCTGCACCAGCAATTAAACACGCACCGACTATCGCTATAATTTTGATATTCACATCTATCTCCTCTGTCTTTATTTGTAATTGTGCCTACAATTTAGCTTTTCTTCCAGCCTCATTTTATTTTTTAGACGACGGATCGGCAACCAACTCTATTACTGTGCTATATCGCGCCAGATGACCGCTGAGGGATAAAATGCGATTTAAAATAACAAATGTATTTTGGCATAGCCAAAATGTAGTCGTGGTTTTTGCCGTTATTATATTGACGTCATTCATGGTATCCTTAGCTCGCGGGGAAGAACCTCCCGAGATTGCAAGCTTGGTAGACGAAGGTGCTTTTCCTTCGTTGGCTGAACGTTTGCCGCAAATACCCTTCATTGTTGACCTTGAATCGCAAGGTCTGGAGCCTGGAAAATATGGTGGGCGTTTACGTACTCTAGTTGGCCGAGCAAAAGACATTCACTTTGTAACCGTCTTCGGATACGCCCGTCTTGTTGGTTACGAGCCTGACCTCACCCTTATTCCAGATATTTTGAGGGATATTGATGTTGAGGAAGGGCGAAGTTTCACGCTTCATCTACGCAAAGGGCACAAATGGTCTGACGGCCATCCCTTTACTTCTGAAGACTTCCGTTATTTCTGGGAAGATTTAGAGAACAACACCGAGCTGAGTCCGGCAGGACCTCTTGCAGAACTTATGATTGAAGGTGAATGGCCTAAAGTCGAGATTATCGACGAAGTGACTGTGCGGTACTCTTGGTCAAAACCCAATCCAACATTTCTCCCCTTGCTGGCGCAGGCGCGCCCACCCTTCATCTACCGGCCTGCGCATTATTTAAAAAAATTTCATACCAAATATGGCGATGCGGCCACCATTCAGGCTGCTTTGTCTAAGGAAAATGTGCGCAATTGGGCACAGTTACATAATCTGTATGACAATATGTATGAGAACGACAATGTTGATCTGCCGACATTGCAGCCATGGATGAATACAACGGAGGCACCGGAAACACGCTTCGTGTTTAAACGTAATCCTTACTATCACAGGGTCGACAAGAAAGGACGCCAGTTTCCCTATATCGGCGAATTAGTGGTAACAGTGTCATCAAATAAGCTGATCCCGGAAAAGACGGCGGCTGGAGAAACTGATCTGCAAACCCGCGGCCTAGGGTTTGGTAACATCGCAATTTTGAAGCAGGGTGAGGTGCTGTCCGATTACCACACGTTTCTGTGGCAAACCGGCAAGTCCTCCCATATGGCACTTTATCCTAATCTAACGACGAATGATGAAGTCTGGCGTAATCTGATGCAAAATCAGGATTTCCGTCGAGCTCTATCATTGGCAATTGATCGAGATCACATCAACAAGACGTTGTTTTTAGGTCTTGGCCGTCCAGTGAATAATACCGTACTGCCTGGCGCCAGTCTCTTCAGAGAAGAGAATGCAAAAATGTGGGCTGATCTGGATATAGATCAGGCCAACGCGATGCTTGATTCAGTCGGTCTCGATAAGCGCGACGATGATGGTTACCGTTTCTTGTCCGATGGTCGCCGAGCAGAAATCGTTGTCGAGATAGCCGACGAGCGATTGGAGGAAGCCAATATTCTTCAGTTAATCAAAGAAAACTGGAAGCGCATCGGGATTAAGCTGCTCACTAAATCGTTTCAGCGCGAAGTGCTTCGCAAGCGTTCTTATGCCGGTAAAAATCTCATCACCGTATGGGGAGGGTGGGATATAGGTGCTCCAACACCGGCAATGAGCCCACGTTTGTTGGCGCCAACCTCGCAGGATAATTTCGGCTGGTCAAAATGGGGTCAGTACTATCAGACGAAAGGTCAGGTTGGCAGCGCACCAGATTTGCCAGCGGTTAAAAAATTGATGATGCTCTATAAGGACTGGCTGGGATCCATGAATGCGAATAAACAGGCAGAAATCTGGAAAGAGATGCTGGATATTCATGCGCGCGAACAATTCATTATTGGTGTGATATCGAGCGTCCGCCAGCCTGTTGTGGTCTCCAAGCTGCTGCGCAATGTGCCTGAGGATGCCATCTATATTTGGGAGCCGGGGGCACTGTTTGGCATCTACCGCCCGGACCAGTTTTGGTTTGCAAGCTGATGATGCGACAGAGTTAGGAGTTTGACGGACGATGCTCAGATATATTGAGTATAGAACATTGGGAAAGAACAAAATGAAGTTGCGAAAAGAAGGCGGAACTTCGCTTGGTTGGTGTTCTAAATCATAGAAAATGAGCTACATTAGCCAGCAATGCCCTGTCAGACTTTCTCCCACGCACCAGATTTTGCTGCCCGCGAAACCGCCTCTAATACGGCCACATTTCCGATTTTCTGTTCGTCAGTGAAGCGATAAGACGTCCGGCCATTTACTGCATCTGCCCATTCATGAAGATTAGCTTTGACCGAATTGGTGCCGGACAAAATACGCGTTTCCGGCTCACTCCCGCTAGAACAGCTGATGAGATGAGTTTCACCGCCATACTGTGGATGCTTGGTATCGCGTGCCTCAACCCACATGTTTTCGCCAAATACGGTCATCCGGCAATAATACGGTGTTTTGGTCACGGCAGTGAATTGTCCGGTGGCGCCGCTCGCAAATCGAAACAGTACTGCAATGACATCTCCGGTTGGAAAATCAAGTACACGCCAGGCTGATTGAGCAGCAACTGCTTCGATCTGGCCGAATAATGACAGAAAAAGATCCGTCATATGAACACCCATACCAGTCATTGCACCAGCCGGTGCCTCCTCGACAGATCCGCGCCAATTGTCGTTATCAAGAGTAGAAAGGATATCGTGCGACCAATTTGCTTCAATATGCATGGCTGTGCCGAATGCTTCCGATTGTACCAACCTGGTAACTTCTTCCATGGTTGGCTCAAAACGCCTCTCATGGCCAATGCCCAAAATGATGCCAGCCTTGGTTGTATGAGCGATGATCTGTTCGGCGGCCTTGCGTTCAAGGGCCAGAGGTTTTTCACAGAAAATCTGCTTTCCCGCCTCTGCTGCTACTCTGATCTGTTCGGCATGTTGAGTGTTAGGTGTTGCTAGGATCACTGCTTCGATCCTAGGATCGTTGATTGCGGCGGTATAGTTATCAAACAGGTCAATACCTGCCTCCTTAGTAAAATCACGATGCTGATCGGGTCTGCGCGCAGTGGCGCCAACTACCTGGATGCGATCACTGTTTTTAAGGGTCTCGATAATATGTCGGCCCCACCAGCCAAGGCCGACAACAACAGCATTGATCATAAATCAGCTCCAATTATCTCTCGTAGCTATAACAGTATTTTCTAGCGAGAGGTTAGTACATCCCCTACTAAACTTCACCAGCACTTGATTGACTGGTATCAGTTGGACCAACTTGTTCTAGGTATTGACTGTTCATATACAAAATTATGAGGAGAACCTCGCTATGAGAGCCCTTGTTCTGGAAGCTCCGGGTAAACCATTTGTTCTGAAAGATTTGCCTGATCCGATGCCGGGCCAAGGCGAAGCGGTGGTCCGTGTCATTACTTGCGGAGCGGGATTAACCATTCAGCATGTGCGTGCTGGCCGTGTTGAAGTTGACTATCCACGTATAATTGGCCACGAAATTACCGGTGTTATCGAAGCGCTGGGGCCAGGTGTTTCTAATTTGAAAGTCGGGGACCCTGTCACCGCGTATTTTTATTTGACCTGCGGCTATTGCCGTTGGTGCCGAATGAACCGGGAAACATTGTGCGAAAATTTTGGTGGCTATGTGGGCCGCGCGGTCGATGGAGGTTATGCAGAGTTGATGAAACTTCCGGCAGAAAATTTTATCAAAATTCCAGATGGCCTCGACTGGCAGGGGCACCCGGCTGAAGTGGGTGTTATTTGCGATGCTATTGCCACTCCGGTGAAAGTGCTGCGCCGTGCTGAAGTAACGCCATGGGATACGGTCGCGGTAATCGGTGCTGGAGGCGGGCTCGGCATTCATATGGTAATGATGGCAAAATGGGCGCACGCACGCGTGATAGCTGTTGATGTCGTCGCTGACAAATTTGCAACTTGCCG
The DNA here is from genome assembly GCA_963582255.1 of Alphaproteobacteria bacterium. Taxonomy (GTDB): domain Bacteria; phylum Pseudomonadota; class Alphaproteobacteria; order Rhizobiales; family TMED25; genus CAUZRD01. The sequence continues at coordinate 9,397 of CAUZRD010000026.1, forward strand.
CGAGGCAGGTGCCGATGAGGTGGTCAATGCCGCTGAAGTTGATCTTACCGAGGCTCTTCTAGATCTTACACACGGAAAGGGCGTGGATGTTGTCATTGACTTTGTGTCCAAGACGCAAACGCTTAATCCAGGATTTCAGGCTCTTGGTCGCGGTGGACGACTGGTATCTCTTGGCGGCACAGGTGAGCCAATAACAGCAACGCCGAGCAAGCTTCTAAACAATGAATCCATTATCATGGGCAGTCGCTATGCAACCAAGCAAGAGGTGATAGATTCGCTTGATATCGTGGCACGTGGTGAAGTTTGGCCCCTTGTTACCGAAGTCAAGCCCATGGAAGAAGCAGAAGATCTTCATAAACGGGTTGAAACCGGAGAGGTGACGGGACGAGTTGCTTTGAAAATTGGCTAGAGGTTTGCAAAAAACTGTAAAGGCAACGGTTGATAGCTAGTACAATTCTATGAGCCAAGATGGGAGCATGAATATGAGTGAATGGACGATATATCTTTCCGGTGAGATACACACCAATTGGCGCGATATGGTGGAAGAGGCGAGCCGTGGGTTAAAACTACCGGTAATCTTTAATGCACCGGTTATTATCCACGAAGATAGCGATGATTGTGGTGCAGTAATTTTGGGCGAGGAAGAAAAACCCTTCTGGCGCGATCACAAGGGGGCGAAGATCAATGCCATTCGCACTCGCACATTAATAGAGAAAGCTGATGTGGTGGTGGTCCGTTTTGGAGACAAATACCGTCAGTGGAATGCTGCATTTGATGCCGGGTATGCCGCTGCCATCAACAAACCACTCATTGTAATGCATGAAGCTACCTATACGCACGCATTAAAGGAAGTTGATGCTACTGCGTTAGCTGTTGTTGAGACGCCTGATCAGGTCGCCAAAATCCTGCACTACGTTATTCGTGGCGAGTTGAGCACTATCTCGTAGACCTGATACAGGTGTTGTTGAATAATTTGCGGGCACTTGCCGTTTTAGGGGTATCTTTGCGTTGAAGCTGGGGTAGTCATGTTCCTACCGATTTTCGTTTATGTAAACTCCGACGAAGTTTTTTTCAGGAAAGTTTGGCGGCTAATCTGAGGTTAGATCGCGCTGTGGTACGCTCGTGGTATTCCGGTCGTGCACCTTTGATAGTAACGCGGTGGCCTTTCCGTTCATGCGGCCAATAGTCCCAGATAGCAAAATGCTGCGTGCATCTGTCATCCCACAATGCGATCGCGTTTTGTGACCATTTGAACCGCACTTGAAATTCAGGTCGTTGCTGATGTCGGAATAGAAATTCCAGCAACGCCGTACTTTCTTGATCTTCAAGTCCGTTTATACCGGTGGTAAAGCTTGGATTGATGTAGAGTGCTTGACGTCCTGATTTGGGGTGAGTTGCAATTACCGGATGCACGGCAGAGGGGAAATTAGTTTCTGTATTTTTAACTCCTCGACCCTCATATCGACCGCGGTAGATATGAGCAGATTCATGCCTTGCCGTCAGGTTTGCAAGAAATTCCTGCATGGTTAGGGACAAGGTCTCAAACGCGGCGTACATGCTGGCGAACATGGTGTCACCTCCAGATGGCGGCAACTGATGCAGTTGTAGACAGGTGCCAAGCGGTGGTTCTACGTCGCATGAAACATCCGTATGCCATCCATTTCCGTCGGCATGCTTTGACTCCTTATGGGCATGGATCACGAAAATCTCTGGATAGGCTTCATGATGGGGAGCTGCAGGATGGTAGTGTAATTCGCCGAACCTTTTGCCGAAGGCGACCTGGACGGCGGGTTCCAGTTTTGGCTGATCGCGAAAAAAGATTACCTGATGCTCCGTAAATGCGCGGTCGATCTGATCGAACTGATCATTGCTTATATTATTGAGGTCTGCTCCGACGATCTCAGCGCCAATTACGGGTGTTATGGGCCGGATTTCCATCGAGTCTCTCCTGTACAAAGGTTACGAAGAGATTTATGCACTCGATCTTGAGGTGCTGATCTTTGCTCCGCATGGATTTGATATTCTAATGCGAAAACCCTACTGCTTACAAACATTGTATTGGTGTGAGCAAGATTGCAGAATAAGTCAGCGCAAAGTTACCAATTACAGATAGGGAGAGCTTGATGCGAAAAATGACCGGAGCCCAAGCGATGGCGCAAATGCTTGAAGCGTATGGCGTAACGAATATTTTCCATGTACCCGCCATATTGCGTCGGACTATGGTTGAGATTGAAGCAACAACATCAATCCGTCGTATCCGTACCCACGGTGAAAAGGCGGCAGCTTACATGGCTGATGGATACGCGCGCGCTTCTCGCCGGCCCGGGATATGCATGGCGCAAACTGTTGGTGGACTTAATCTTGCAGCTGGGCTCCGCGATGCCTTTCTTGCCCATTCACCGCTGATTGCTATGACTGGTGGGCGTGATCCTGACACCAAGTTCCGCAAGGTATACCAGCAGGTTGATGATGTGCCCGCATTTGAGGGGGTGACTAAATTTAATGCCACGGTTGATTCGGTCGAGCGTTTTCCGGATATGCTGCGGCAGGCTTTTCGTACTGCCGTTACCGGCGCTCCCGGTCCAGTCCATCTCCAGTTTCGTGGGAATGAAGGACAGATAGATCAGGAAGAGGCTGAAATGGATACTACGGTCGAGCCTCTCTACAGCTCCGTGCCACCTTTCCGACCTGAACCCGATGCGCATAGTGTCACTAAGGCAGTTGAAGCTCTGCAGTCTGCAGCACGTCCGGTTATCGTTGCTGGTGGTGGTGTGCGCTGGTCGGAAGCTGGCGAGGCACTCGTTAGGCTTGCCGAGAAACTGCAAATCCCGGTTGCGACATCACTCAACGGTAAAGACACTATTGCCGCACCCCACTCCTTGAGCGTTGGTGTTGTTGGCACATATTCGCGCGGATCGGCTAATCGCGTAGTCGGAGAGGCGGATCTGGTTTGCTATGTCGGAACTGAGACCGGAGGGATGACGACGCATTTCTGGAAAGTGCCTAAACTCGGTACTAGGACTATTCAGATTGATATTGATCCGGAGTCTTTAGGTCGAAATTATGTTCCAGATGTTGCTATTTTGGGCGATGCGCGCATTGTTCTTGAGCGCATGCTGAAAGAAGCGAACGGCGATACCGCCGCTAGCCGGGTGAGCTGGGTTGGTAGCGCACAGGCCCATGTCAAATCCTGGTATAACCAATATGAGCCTCTTCTTACCTCCGATGCTGAACCAATCCGCCCGGAGCGTATGTGTCATGAAATGTCCAAATCGTTACCTGACGACGCTTTCGTCGTCGTTGATACCGGCCATGCGGGAATGTGGATGGGTGGCATGTATGATTTGCGCTCGCCCTCTCAAAGCTATGTGCGCTGTGCTGGACATTTGGGATGGGCCTTTCCTGCCGCTCTTGGAGCGCAATGTGGTGTTCCCGACCGTCCGGTTGTATGTTTCACTGGTGATGGTGGTTTTTGGTATCACATAGGTGAAATTGAAACCGCTGTGCGCTGGAATATCCCAGCGGTCATTGTGGTTAACAATAATCACTCCGGCAATCAGTCCAAGGTCGGTTATGATCAAGTTTATGGTGGCAAACAGACTGAAAAGGCGCGTGAACTTTGGGTCTGGACTGATGTTCGCATCGTCGATGTAGCAAACTGTATTGGGGCACTGGGCATCAGAGTTGAAAAGCCGTCAGAACTTGCACCGGCGATAGAGCAGGGGATTGCTTCAGGCCGACCAACCATCATCGATGTGGTTACTGACATTGATGCCGAAGCACCTCCAGCTGTTGTCGTGTAGGGAGATAATTATATGAGCATTCCTATCACACCGATCCGCCGTGTCGTTACTGGCATTAATGCACAAGGTCGCTCCAAGGTTACATGGGATGGTCCGGCTCCAAATGCCAATGAGGCGGCTCTGGCTAGTCGCACTAATAACACCAATATTTGGGTCTGGGACAGCCCGAAGCTGGCACTGAATGGCGATCGCGACGAGGGTGATACGCCCTATGAATTTCCTGGGCCAAAGAGCGGCGGACATGTGCGTGTGGTGGAGACGTTGGCCAGAGTCGATAATTATGACCCAGCAACGGATCCCGATATTCATCCGGTTCACGAACCAACCCCTCGTCCTAGTGGACGTAGTTGGGATCGCGGCGCCAAAAATTCCTACTCATCGGGTATGCATAAGACCGCGTCTCTCGATTTTGGTATAATGCTATCTGGTGAACGCGAGATGATTCTCGATGATGGTCCATTGTTGATGCAGCCTGGAGATATCGCGATTCAACTAGGCTCCTGGCATAATTGGTCGTCTCCGCGTGGCTGTATCATGGCTTTTGATATGATGGATGCGCATTTTATTGATGGGGCACCGGGACTTCTCCAAGGCACAGATAGCATGGTCGCCCCTGATTTGTCATTTGAGATTCCAGATGGTGTGAAGCGCTCGCGCAGAATTGTTGCTGGGGATAATATGCCAGGCCGCTCAACCCTGCTTGCCGACACGGTCGCACCAGATATCCGACTTGATCCAGCCCGGCCAGGGTTTGCCGCCGAGCGGCTCTGGGTATCAAATAAAACGCCCGCTAACATTGTGCGCGAAAGTCTGCATTTCCCCCATACCATTGAGCCGCCAAGTAATGGCACGTTGTGCCGTATCTATACAATTCCGCCTGACGAAAATTGGTCAGGAAAGGTAGGTAAGGTGGAGGTTGAGGCTTATTTCCGTGCCATGGGTTCCCCAGGTGCGTCCACATTTAGTTTGGACGCACCTCATCCCTTTATGCAGAAAACCCAATCCATGGATTTTTGCTTCGTTCTGGAGGGCCAGGTCACTCTCGTTCTGGATGAAGAGGCTGTACATCTAAAAAGTGGAGATGTGGTGATCCAGCGCGGCACCAATCATGCTTGGTCAAACGCGTCTCCAAATCCCTGTCGGATAGCCGTTTCATCACATGATGGTGCCTACTATTAATGTAATATTTAGGTGCTAGCTCGGAATTTTTAGCATTTTCCTTGCCTCGGCTACGCTGGCAATCTGCCGGCCATAATCGCTGCTGATGCGCGCGATACGTGTTACATGCGCATCGTTTTCTCCAAGTACGCTGGGGCTTAAATAGGGCTCGTCTTCTCTGCCAACTCGTACATGACCACCGCTCATCACCGCCATTGAATGCAGAAGGAGATGGTTCGGACCGGTGACGCTTGTGACGTAACACGAGTCCTCCGGAAGTTCGTTGGTGCGATGTAGAAATTCCTGTGCTGTTGCTGGAGTCCACGAGCCGCCTGGGCGACCGAAAAATATTGTCATGAGGAAAGGTGGTTCGACCAATCCTTTGTCGGCAAGGTCGTTAAGCATCCACAGCTCGCCCAGCCCAAACACCTCAAATTCCGGCTTTACCCCATTGTCATTGCACATGCGCATGAGCTCGGCGAGTTCTTCGCGCGGATGGGTCATCATCAAATCTCGACCGATGAAGCACAGGTTATGCGCACCGAGAGCAACAGAGATAGTTTCAGGATGATTGACAATGACAGATTTACGCTGCTCGACGGTCTGGGTTGAAATTCCGTATTGCAGCATTATGTCGCATTGATCACGAATGGCCTTGGAGTGATTGGCCCAGGCATCTGGATCATTTGGTGGCGCATGAATATGTGCAATTGCGGCGCCTTCGGCTTGGGCTTTGGCGACGTCGGCAGCTAGTCTACTTGAATCATGGTATATCGCTGGCACCCCCTCATGCATCGAGGTGTCGGCTGCGCAATTGGTAATTATCAATTTTTCCATGTGTCCCTCCCTAGGCATTTTCTATCTGATTGTTGTTCCTCTGGCCTCAACCTCGGCCAGGTTGTTCAGGGTCACTTTCTAAACCGGTTGATCATGAAAGTATCATTGATGTGGACGATTTAGTGGGTGGTATACTGATAGTGGTAAAATCGCATTAAACCATTGCAGCGCCGCCATTGACGTCGAGCGTTGCACCGGTGATGTAGCTCGACTCTCGGCTACACAAAAATAGGATTGGCCAGGCGATTTCCTCTGGCTGAGATAACCTTCTTACTGGGGCTGATTCTTGGATGAGTTTTTCCGCCTCGGGCGTGCGCATGGCATTGGTGCGTGGTGTCATGACCGCGCCTGGTGCTACAATATTAGCGGTGATGCCATGAGGCCCAAGCGCGCGGGCCGCCTGTTGAATGAGTCCGATCTCACCTGCCTTGGCCGCTGCATAATGGGGGCCGGAAACAATGCGCGCACCGCGCACCGCCATGCTTGAAAGCGCGACGATGCGGCCATATTCCTTTTCAATCATATGGGGAGTTGCTGCTTTCAGAAGGTAAAATAGTGATTTTAGATTCGAATCAACCACACTCTCCCAAGCATCGACAGGGCAGTCCATGAGATTGATGTAGCGGGGGAAACCACCGGCGCTGTGCACCATCACGTCAATTTTTCCGACGCGGGAATTAATAACGTCTATCGCTTCTTTGGTTGAGTTGAAGTCGGTAAGATCCACAATCGAAACTTTTGCCCTGCCGCCCTTGGTGGTAATGTCATTTGCGACCCTCTCTGCACCCTCGGGATTGATATCCATCACGGTCACATCGGCGCCGCTTTGCGCAAAAAGATGACTGCATGCCTCGCCGATGCCGGTTGCACCCCCGGTGACTATCACCGACTGATTCTCGAAATTCATACCCAAATTCACGTGTTGATCCTCCCAATCACGATTTTGCCTGTTCGCGCACAATTCGGTTAGACAATACGCCCACCCCTTCGATCTCGCATGAGACCTGGTCTCCAGGTTTTATCCAGCGGTCAATTTCAAATCCGCAGCTATAGGCCGGTGGGCCAGACCCAAAAAAATCACCAACCTGGAGTGTTTCCTCACGCGATACATGGGCGATCAGGTCGGCAAAAGTGAAGGCCCAACCTTCAATGGCACCGTCAAACCAGATCTCACCATTAATCTTGGTTGTAAGCCGCAAGCTCTCAATATTAGGTAGTTCATCAGCAGTCACTAGATATGGCCCCATGACCTTCGAGGTCTCGAAGTCCTTGGCCTTGGCGGGTCCCATACGAAGGCTCATCTCGCCTGGCTGTACATCGCGCAGACCGAGATCGTTGAACACCGTATAGCCGGCAACGTGGTCCCAAGCGTTCTCGGTGGAGATATTTTTTCCACGCTTTCCGATATACATACCGAGCTCGAATTCATAATCTAGGATTTCAGAATAATGCGGCCAGCGGATTGGTTCGCGATGGCCAGCTACCGCGGTACGGCTTGGCTTCCAGTAGATAGGTGTTGTTTTAGCCGCTTCCAGAACTTGTTCTTTGTCTGCAAATTTTAGCAGACGCTCCATGCCTACTTTGTAGTGATCAAGGATAAGAATGCCGTCGCGGATCATTGGAGGACGAGGTACCGGCGCCAGAAAGCGGATCTTGTCTTCTTCGAAAGTCAGTTGCTCACCATCAGGTCCGAGCGGTTGGCTCTCGTCTTTGAGCCGTTTTCCGACAGCTTCAAGGGCGGTCTCGGCTAGCGCCAGGGATTGTGCCCCACCTTCCAGAAACCCTATCATATCAGGTGGTGTGATGGCTGAAGCGGTGCGCTGTGCCGCGTTGAGGTCCAGACTTTCGGCTAGATGAGCCACAGATGCTGATGTGAGATCGACGATGGTCCCATGCGCTAGCGCGCCAAGTCGTTCGAATCGACCGATTGGGGTTTGAATTTCAAACGTTAGTAATCGCATTGCTTAACCCTCGGCTCAATCCAATTATTTTTGTTATCCATTTATCAGAAGATACGCGCTATAAACGACTTGGTCGAGAGGGTGTCTGCGGTTGATTTTATCGAAATTTGGCAACCTAACTCTGGTAAGTTTTAGTTGCTTCCCACAAACCGATCTGGATAATCCGCCCACGCACTGTCAACTTTGGAGGACAATTGCTGATCAAGATCTCGGTTAGATCCT
>CAUZRD010000027.1:0-16914 GCA_963582255.1 Alphaproteobacteria bacterium
CGCGGATGTAAGCCCTGCCCACCCCAATTTGCCGAAGATAGTAGAGGCGTCTCGATCTGCGACCAATCCGGCAGGCGACTACTCCAATACTCATCCGTAGCTAGTGGGTTTTCCCGACAATCCTGATAAAAATCGCTCCGATTGGCTCCAAGTTCCTCAGGAGATAATGTTCCAGGTCCGGAAACCAAATCTCCATTTATACGGCTACGATAGCCCTCTTTGCCTACACCGTTTTGAACCGTCACCACCTGGTTTGGAAACCAAGCTCTACCGAACGTACATAAGATGCCGCCATGATGAGAAAGATCGCGGTAGTAGTCGGCCGCACCTTCCCAAGTACAGATTGCGGCAAGATACTTGGGCTTCAGCGCTGCGACTTGCCACTGATTCATCGCGTAATAAGAGATACCATTCAACCCAACTTTACCGTTTGACCACGACTGAACCCCTGCCCATTCAATGCATTGGGCAAAGTCCTTCGCCTCTTGCGCCGACCAAATATCCAAAAAGCCAGGAGAACGACCGGCACCTCGCGAGTCGATACGTACAATCGCATAATCATCTGGAACCCAGCGCTCTGGATCGGCAACTTCCCAATTCTGATATTTGTTGGTTGAACCTGAGGGAATATCTGGATGATTCACGCACATTCGCTCCCACTGATCGGTATAAAGGTCCTCAAAATGGAGATACTTTCCATAGGGACCATAGGTCATTATTACGCCGTACTGTCCTTCCTTGATCGGTCGATAAACATCGCAGCGCAAAACAACGCCATCACTCATTTCTATCGGAACATCCCAGTCGATACACATCCCATCACGAATTTCAGATTTATACCCGCTCATGACCAGTTTCCCTTTGGACTCGAGTTTTTGTTTTCAGCTTAGATCCAGAAACCCGCCAATTTTTTCAAATAGCTGATCGGGATCCTGGATTTGCGGACAATGTCCGACACCAATAAGTTCTTCATATAGAGAATTGGCGATTCCATGAGCTAACTCTCGGCTCAAAGATGGAGGCGTCGTTTTATCTTCACTACCAACAACAACCAGCACGTTCGTAGAAATTTGAACAAGATTAGGGCGATAGTCTAGCGCGGCAAGCGCAAGGCATGTATCAGCAAATGCATCCGGATCGACGGTTAAAAGGCGACGCTTCCTCTCATCAATAACATCACCATGAGACACAGCATAAGAGGGTGGAAACATACGCGCGACCGCAATATCCAAAATAGACTGCATACCTCCCGCACGTACCTTTTGTGACATACCGTGCAATGGCACTTTTGCCTCTTTAGGGAAGGTCGCTCCAGCATCTGCCACCACCAGTCGGTTAAACAGCTCACCATGTCGTATTGCCAGCCCAACTGAAACAAACCCTCCCGCACCATTGGCAAAAACATCACAAGATGCCGGTAACCTGAGTTTCTGAATTGCTCTTGCCGTCCAATCGGCAAGCTCATCGACTGATTTACAGCCCGGAGCTGAATTACCAAAGCCTGGGAACGACAGTCGGGTTACCCGCCGCTGCTTCGCAAGGCGTGGCAAAATGGTGTCATAAACGCTGACATCTCCGAGCAAAGTGTGGAGCAGCAGCAAATCCGAACCACAGCCCTCCTGAAAATACTCGACATTGCGGCCGTTTACATCGATCAATGCCATGATTGAACCCTATTTAAACTACGTTTTCACCGGCAACTATCAACGCGCACAACCGCTCCGGAGAAACAGGGTATCGCTCAATTACAACGCCGAACGGCTCAAGTGCATTCTCAATAGCTGCGACAACAGCAGCGGTCGCCGGAATAGCCCCGCCTTCGCCCGCACCCTTGATGCCAAGTTCATTGAGAGGGGACGGCGTTTCCTGATGAACAATGTTTACTTCCGGCATTTCACTGGAAAGAGGCAAGAGATACTCGCTATAATTGGTCGTCAACGGCTGCCCAGATGGATCATAAATCATCTCTTCAAAAAGTGCGTTTCCTATGCCGTGAACCACCCCACCAACAATCTGGCCATCAACTATCATCGGATTAATCATATTGCCACAATCATGGGCAACAGAATATCTTAATACCCTCACTTCACCTGTCCCGATATCAACTTCAACCTCGGCAATATTTGTGCCATTAGCATATGGCTGTCCCTTGGCAGTCGCATATGAAGTCGCCTCGAGTGAGGCATTAAAACTCAACGGTACGGAGCCTCCAGCCATAGGAGCAAGCCGTGTGGCTAGATCGCCAAGTGAGATGAACACATTGTGATCGCCCTTACCCCGCACCGCGCCATCGGAAAGTTCAAGCTCCTCTTGCGGCTGATCTAGCACCTCAGACGCAAGCGCAAGCGCAGTCGTTCCAACCTGAGTTGCAGCCAGATGCACCGAGGATCCAACCGTGACAGCAATACGGCTGCCAATCGCACCAACACCTTGTGCAAACCGCCCTGTATCACCGGTCTGAACCCGAACATCTTCAAAGGTTACGCCAAGTGCATCGGCAGCAATCTGTTTAATCACCGTCTTGTGCCCCTGCCCCTGGCTCGCTGCGCCGGTCTCAACCATGACCTTGCCTGATGAATCAACCCTGACCGTCGCACCTTCGTAAGGACCTATACCAGTATCTTCTACACAAGCAGCAACACCGATGCCCAAATAACGCCCATCCTTACGAGCAGCATCCTGACGTGTCACAAAATTCTTGTAGTCGGCAAGATTGACCGCCTTGTCTAGACACCCATGATAGTCACCACTGTCATAGACAACAGGCTTTCCGACTCGATTAAGCGCACCAGTTTCATATGGAAAAGCATCTTTTCGAACGAGGTTAATAGCCCTTACTTCCACTGGATCAAGACCAAGAGACCGTGAAACGGCCTGCATAACACGCTCCATTGCATAGGCGGCGTTTGGCCGTCCTGCCCCGCGCACCGGAGAATTAGGTGTTGTATTAGTGAACACCGCCTCAAGCGTGACATCAATATTTCTGATTGAATATGGACCTGGCAAGGGTCCAAGCGTCGTCATTGGCAAAAGTAGCCCATAGGGTACGAATGCACCATTGTCGTGTATGATAGTACCGCGTACGCCAAGCACTTTTCCTATTTTATCAACCGCCGCTTCAAGATTCCAAAACTGATCCCGCTGGGTCTGGGTTGCAGTAAAATGTTCGCGCCGGTCTTCAATCCACTTTATTGGTCGCGACAGCATCCTTGAGGCAATGCACACAACCACTTCTTCAGGATAAACACTGGCTTTAGGACCAAAACCGCCACCAACATCTGGTGCAATCACCCTCAGTGAGGATTCAGGTATATCTAGATGTTGGGCGACAAGCCGACGCACCAGATAAGGACACTGGGTAGCGCTCCACAGAGTTATTTCACCGCACGATGGATCATCCTCGGCAATGACACCGCGCGTCTCCATGGCATGACAACCACCTCGATGATGATGATCTGAAATAGAAACAACATGCGCGGCGTTAGCAAATGCCACATCCACATCACCAAACTTCGCCTTCAAGGTTGCTACGATATTATCTGGCGCTGAGCAATGCGCCAACGGCGCACCCTCTTTATAGGCGACCTGGCAATCAATCACAGCATCAAGAACCTGATAGTTAACCGCTATAAGGGCGGCTGCATCCTCGGCCAAATGGCGACTTTCTGCAATCACCACAGCAACTGTCTGACCTACATAATTCACCTCATTAGCAGCCAAAATATGACAGCAAATTCCTTGCTTAAGTACTGGCGAAGGATAAGGCTGCGCCATCCGCTTGTCTTTCAAGACATCAGGTAAATTATCATTGGTAATGATAGCAACAACGCCTGGTACTGCCTGAGCTAAAGTTGCATCAATACCAAGGATTAACGCATGAGCATGTTCCGCGCGCACAAAAGCGGCATGCAGAAGTCCCGGACGTGTGATGTCATCGACATAATTTCCTTGGCCTGTCAGGAGAGTTTTATCCTCTGCTCTAAGGATTGAGGCTCCGAAATAGCGTACGCCCATCAGCCCGTCTCCCCACGCATGACTTCGGCCGCTGAAAGAGCTGATTTAACAATTGCCTGATAACCCGTGCATCGACAGATATTACCAGAAAGCGCTTCTCGGATATTGGCTTCGTCTGCACTCGGATTATCTTGCAGATAGGCCACTAGAGACATGATCATGCCAGGTGTACAAAAGCCGCATTGGAGCCCATGATGTTCGTGAAAAGCCAACTGCAAGGGATGAAGCGTGCCATCTGGCAATGCCATTCCTTCAATCGTCGTGATTTCGGCGCCATCAGCCTGAACCGCCAGCATCAGACAGGAACGCACCGCCTCACCATTAAAAATCAAGGTACAAGCCCCACAAACTCCATGCTCACAACCAAGATGAGTTCCTGTTAGATTGAGTTCCAGCCGCAACATATCACCAAGATGCATACGCGGCTCCACCTCAAGAGAATGCGAAATACCATTAACTTTGATGGTAATGGATTTCTTCTCGCTCATGCCTGGCCTCCGGATTTTGTCCGCTCCACCGCTTTTTTGAGCACCCTCCTGCAAAGAACACGAACGAGTCTCTTACGATAAGCGCCCGAAACGTAAGCATCATCCATCGTATCCATGTTCCCGGCAAGATCACCTGCGAACTCAAATATTTCCTCATTCGCTAAATGACCGATAATTGAGGTTTCCACATTGCCAAGACGATGGACAATCTGATCAGCTCCGCCAATGCTTAATGAGCATTTTGTGATTATTCCCGAAGAATCAAGGTTTATCAGGCACGCGGCAGCGACAATCGCAAAATCTCCATGGCGGCGAGCAAATTCAACAAAGCTGTATCCAGGAGGATCAGACCACAGTGGGAACGAAATCTTAGTTGCTATTTCATCTGGCCTAACACTCGGCATCATATAAGCCAAAGGCCACTGCGGAAACGCAATAACGCGCTCGCCCCCAGGCCCCTGTACGCTGATCTCTGCGTCATAAAGAGCGGCAACAACCGCAAGTTCAGCCGATGGATCTAGATGACATAGACTTCCACCAATCGTACCGCGACTCCTGGTTTGAAAGTGACCGACACACCTCAATGCCTCGGCCATCACCGGAAGGTCTCGGGCTATTACTTTTGAACGGAGTAGTTCTGCCTGACGAACCATAGCTCCAATCGTTACCGAGGAAACATCGGCACTCATCTGCGTCAACCCGGCAATGCCATTCACATCAATCACATGAGCAGGCTGGACGAAACGCATATTCATCATCGGCACCAGAGATTGTCCCCCCGCCAGGAGCTTAGCGTCTTCTAGCCTGCCCAGAAGAGCAATGGCCTCATTAAGATTTTTCGGTTTATGATAATCAAACTGTGCGGACTTCATCGCTTAAGATTCCTGGCGGAAAAACCGGACGATCATCTTACGCAGGGCACGAAACAAAACTCTAAAACCTGAAATTTCTGCCGGCTTAAATGTACTCTGAGTAACAACTGTTTCCGAAAAAAACCCAGCAGTCGATTCCGAAATGGGCTCTTCCACAGCGACAACATTTCCGCTGCTAAAATTCCAGTGGTTACCAGAGCCGGCTAAATTAACTTGACCTAGCTTCGCTTCCAGATTTTTAGTAAATTCTAAAATGATTTGGTTTGCCACTTCATTGATCAATCCACTCGCCCGGCCATACTGGGCAATCTGCCCAGACAAAGTGATATCTGACAACACATAAACTCGAGTTCCCACATCGTTAGGTGATAGTTTGAAGATGATTTTTGCGCCCGCCCTCCCCCGACCTTTTTCATCGGCGCCGTCGGCCTCCATCTGAACAGTATTTAACTGCCTATCGATGTCAACAATGCGTGCTTTACCACTAAATTTAAGTGCCACTGGCCCAAGACGCACCCGGGCCACCCCTTTATACAACCTATCGCCGCAATCTTCGGTCAATGTCACACCTGGGATGCAGGGTGCTATCATCGGAACATCAGTGAGGACTACCAAGGCATGTTCAATGCTAACCTGAATATCAAAACTAGTCTCAATGTTCATGGTGCATAACCTACTGGAAGGAACATCCCACTCACCCGACATCTTTGTTTGTTCATTGGAATATGATTGGCTTATAAATAATGATTAGAACCCAAACAATAGACCGTAATAACCAGATGAGAATCATTGAACAAGTGTGATATTGCTTTTGGGCGATTACAGGCAGTCTGCAAAATATAATTTTATGGTTTAACGAGACGCCCGCTTATGAGGCAACTGGTTTCGTATTCGCGCTATCTAGTTCGCTTATTAGCTAGAAAAAGTAATTGAGCCCATTTTATATCTAAATCGCACACAGCTGCCACCTACAGACTACCGTCAGCTAAAAAGATTTCAAGTAAGATATGCTGAGTGCCAACCGCTATGCACTCAAGAAACATGTAACTGACAATAAGGGCGGTCATTATGTCCAAGAAATGTCGGTTGGCAAACCTTAGCTATTGGTAGCAAATAAACTACACGGCAAGACAGCTGCATGGTCTTCCAGTAGGAATCTTATTGACCAATCTAGATAGGAACAGCCCCAGATCAAATCACCACCACTTTGTCACCCCGTTGCACACGCTCGTAAAGATATTCGACATCGGAATTAAGCATACGAATGCAACCGCTAGACATGGCCTGACCAATGGTACTTGGCTGGTTTGTACCATGAATTCGGTAAAGGGTATCCGCACCGTCGCGATAAAGATACATCGCTCGCGCTCCAAGTGGATTTTCAACCCCACCCGGCATTTGAAGGGGAAGCCAAGGCTCACGCTCACGCATTTCTGGCGGAGGAGTCCAGAGTGGCCATTCACGCTTAGCACCAATATAGGCTACGCCCTTCCACGAAAAACCCTGCCGTCCGACCCCAACACCATAGCGGGTCGCAGTTCCACCCTCCTCGACATGATAAAGGTAGCGTTTGGCGGTATCGATCACGATCGTGCCGGGCTTATATTCTGTTTCATAACTGACCGACTGACGGTAAAATTGCGCAGAAATCGCTGAGCCGGGTCCAAGCAAAGGAACACGAACTTTTTGATCTGCTTGCACGCGTGACTTTTTTACCGCAACCCAAGCACCACGTCGTGCAGCCCGAGCAACACCGGTCAACGTGGCAGAAGGCGGAGTCGCTTCAACCACTTGAGTGTCTTGTTCTTCAACTACTTGAGTGTCTTGTGCACGCGACTTTTTTAACGCAACCCAAGAGCCACGTCGTGCAGCCCGAGCAACACCGGTCAACGTGGCAGAAGGCGGAGTCGCTTCAACCACTTGAGTGTCTTGTGCTTCAACTACTTGAGTGTCTTGTGCTCGTGGCTTTTTCACCGCAACCCAAGAGCCACGTCGTGCAGCCCGAGCAACACCGGTTAACGTGGCAGAAGGCGGGCTCTCTTCAACCACTTGAGTGTCTTGTGCTTCAACTACTTGAGTGTCTTGTGCTCGTGGCTTTTTTACCGCAACCCAAGCGCCACGTCGTACAGACCGAGCAACTCCAGTCAACGTGGCAGAAGACGCACTCGCTTCAACTACTTGAGTGTCTTGTGCGCGCGCTGATAATGGCACGATACACCACAAAACTGCCGCTAATAAAATGAGTGCACCGGCTCTCACAACCCATCTCCAATTATCCAAACAAGACTAATCATACTCATCGGATTATTAATATCAATGTTGATATATGAGAGTACAATCTAATATGCCGCACGCCATTTGTTCTAGCTGCAATACCCAAGTTGTTTTTGCTGAACTCACCAAAGTCAGCTGGGGCGAACCCACCAATTAATAATTTATTGATCACAATCGCCCGACTCATAAACAGGTAATTGGTTTTGTGAGGGAGGATTCCACTCTATCCCGGGTTGCGCTTTAGCAGAAATGCCTGCACAGCTTCCTGCACAACTTCTCCATGCTGATTGATAACATAAAGTTCGCGCTTCATGACGCCACGATCTGGCTTAGATGTTTCTCGCTTTTCAGAGACCTTAATGCGCGCATGAACAGTATCTCCAATTTTCACAGGCTTGGTAAATTTTAAACTATCAAACCCAAGAAACGCAACCAATGTATCATCATAAAGATGCAGCTGGAATAGTAGGCCAGCAGCGATGGCATAGACCAACGGCCCATGAGCAATACGTGCACCGAATTGAGTCTGCCGACAGAATTCTTCGTTGATGTGCAAAGGATTGTAGTCGCCAGAAATTCCAGCAAAGTTAACTATATCAGCTTCAGTAACCGTTCGTGCCGGGCTCTCAAATTCCGCGCCTAACTCCCATTCTTCCCAGTAAAGTCCTCGCATCTATTTCTCCTGATATTATTTCACCACGCCGGTGTCACGCAGCCTAACAATCTGTGACTCATCCAGCCCGAGAAGCGTTTCAAGAACAAGATTTGTATGCTCACCAAGTTGAGGTGCCGGATTAGAAATCACGCCATCCATCCCAGACATCTTGATCGGGTTCCCGGGCAGACGAACCTTACCAGCATCGGGATGGTCATATTCGACGATCATATTGCGCTCAGCAACAGGTGGAGATGAAAATGCGCCGTCAAGATTATTTACTGGCGCAGCAGGAACTCCATTAGCATTGAATTTCTCCATCCAATTTTTAACAGTATCACCGGCAAGGATAGCTTCCAAAATTGGCACCAAATCATCACGGTTTTTAACCCGCTCTGGATTTGTAATAAAACGTGGATCATCCACCACATCACTAGCGCCAATTGCAGCACAGAACTTATGCCAGAACGCTTCTTGCCGGGTTGCAACCACTACATAGCCATCTTCGCATAAAAAGGCCTGCCAAGGCACTGAATACATATGCCCAGAGCCTGGCGGCTCTGGGAGTTCGCCCTTTGAAAGCCACATCGTACCAATATATATGAGGAGAGAAAGCATGCCGTCGAACATGGATAGTTCGATACGTCTTCCCTCACCTGAGCGCTCGCGGTCAAACAGTGCAGCCAGAATGGCTTTTGCTGAAAAAATTCCACCACAGAGATCCGCAATCGGAATACCCGTACGCACGGGCGGGCGGTCCTTCTCGCCGGTGATTGCCATATATCCAGCCATTGCCTGAATGATGATATCTAGCGCCGGGTAATCTTTATATTCACCGGTCTCACCATAGCCCGTGATGGAGCATTGGATCAGATCCGGTTTAATCTTGATCAGGGTATTATAATCGATCTTTAGCCGCTCCAACACGCCGGGCCTAAAATTATCAACCACCACATCGCTTTGTTTAACTAGATCGTAAAACAGCTGGCGACCCTCATCTGTTTTTAGATTGATGACGATGCTTTTCTTGTTACGATTAAGTGTGAGAAACAGAGCGCTTTCGCCATTCAGAGGAGCAACCGAAGGAATGCGGCCCAAATCACCTTCTGGTGTTTCGATCTTAATCACTTCCGCACCCAGATCAGAGAGCACCTGACCTCCATAGGTGCCGGCGATAATCTGACCAAGTTCTAAAATTCTAACCCGTTCCAGAGGAAAACTCATGTTGTGCGCCCTAAAGCCCGAGTGATTTTGCTATGATATTACGTTGGATTTCCGACGAGCCCGCACCGATAACTGCAAGTCGTGAATCGCGAAAAAAACGCTGTAGCGGATATTCCATGCAATACCCGTAACCGCCAAAAATCTGCAAAGCCATGTCTGATATTGCCTTATAGGCTTCGCTAGTATGCAACTTCAAAATCGCCGCATCATGTCGCGTCGCCTGCCCCTCATCCACAGCCCAAGCAAACCGGTAAAACAGAAGCCTAGATATATCGAGCATCACCTTCATATCGGCCAACTTATGGCTAATAGCCTGAAATTTACCAATCGGCCGGCCAAACTGCTCACGCGTCTTGGCATAATCTAGCGCTAACTCAAATGCAGCTGTTGCCGCCCCTGTACGTGCTGCTGACAGACACAACCGTTCGTACCACAAGCACGAATCTGCTGTCTTCCAGCCCTGATCGACCTCACCGACCATCATGTCAGCTGGAACTTCAACATTATTATAAAAAACCTGTGTCGTGCCGATCGCTCGATGACCTAGAGTATCTATTTTTTGAACCTCAATTCCGGGCAACTTAGTGTCGACGAGGAACAGAGTGATCCCATCTTGCTTTTTATCGCGCTTCGACGTCCGGGTAACAAGTAGACAATAATTGGCAATATCCATTCCCGAAGTGAAGATTTTCTGGCCGTTGATGACGTAACTGTCATTACTGCTGGCATCAGCCCTTGTGACAAGCGAGGCAGCATCCGAACCAGACGATGGTTCGGTTAACCCGAAGGCAAAAGACAACTCACCTTTTGCAACTTTAGGAAGAAGATACTCCTTTTGCTCCTGCGTACCATGAGTCATAACGGCAAACCCACCATAGGTCATGTTGCGAAATACCCACATGGCCAATTCTTCAGACTGGCGTCCGACCTCTTCCAGAAAAATGGCAACATCAACTGCTGATCCGCCAGTACCACCATATTGTTCCGGTACAATCAAACCAAGCCAACCCTGTTTAGCAAGCGCTTCAAATGCCGCGCGCGGTGGCGTTGCTTGTGCATCGCAACGCTCAACGTAGTCGGGTGGACAGATGTTTTCCAAAAGATCACGCGCATGAGCACGCATTTCTTCTTGATCAGAAGTAAAAGAGAAATTCATAACAATAAAACCCCGTCCAGATATCTATCTACCAAGCCCAATTAACATCCTCAGCAATATTAATTAGTCTTTATTTTGTTTTCTCCATTCCTCAAAAGACAGGCGTCGTAGCTCAAAACTGTCTCCGAGATAGGCATATAAATTTCCAAACAACCTGGCAATCGGGCGGTAGGCAGCGAGATCCACATACATACGTTCTTTATCCACAATCCCGGGTCTAGCGCGCACCCGCACACCCTCACCGATGATCAACACGCGCTGCGTGCTGACCGGCGTAATTGACATGACCTTACATTCAATCGCCATCGCAGCTTCAGCGATAGTGGGCGGACTAACCACCCTAGACGGAGTCAGAGAAAAATTAGCGATATCGATCTCGCTGATATCTGGAGGAAATTCAGTTGAGCATACATTCATCTTCTCGGCAATATCTTCAGTTACAACATGAACTACGAACTCACCGGTCTCGCGCATATTATTAAGAGTATCCTTGGTGGAGCCATCTGGATTATCACTTAGACCCAACACGACAACCACCGGATCTTCGGAATAAAGATTAAAAAATGAAAATGGGGCAGCATTGACAACACCTTTAACCGATTTAGTAGTTGTAAGCGCGATCGGTCGCGGCACCACCAGCCCTGAAACCAGCTTGTAACAACTCTTCGGATCCAACTCTGTAGGATCAACGTCGAGACACCCCTTACCATCTATGGGTACAAACTGATCCATTATCCCTGCACCTACCAGCCAATAATTTACGAGAAAAGGCTATTTAAATCACTATAAAATTTATAATTAGGCGGCACGAAAAGTCGTGTATTGAGCTCTCATATGCCGAAGTAACCAGCACCTTAAACATGCCCCACTTTAGTCTACTTAAAGTTTGACTGGCACGCCCTCTCGGGCCGAACGATCAGCTGCCATTGTTAATGCAAGAACAGCACGGCCATGATGTCCAGGCGCAAGTGCTACGCCGCCCATGCCGAGCACATGACGCACAAAGGCGTCTGTCTCATCTTTCATCGGCCCAAAGAATTCACCAAGCACAAAATCACCAGGCATGGCCGAACCTAGGAAGGCCACGCCCACCTCATATTGCGGAGTATAGGGGCAGGGGATGGACTCACCTGGAACTAAAATTACATCGCGGTGTGCATCATCCACATTCAGCGACCCGGTTGTTCCCTGAAGATCTACTTCTATCGTCGCGGTATAGGCTGGCCAATGTCGAGGCTGTAGCCAGCTCGTACCAAGAGTTGCGACCGAACCATCATCAAAGGTAACAATCATCCACAAAAAATCATCGCGGTTATATGGTTTAAAAACCTTGCTTGCAGACTTAGCGTAGACTTCCACTGGCTTCTTGCCCTCCAAGTACCATAAGATGAGATCTACCAGATAAGTTAGCGTATTAATTGACGGGGTAGTGTTCTGTGAGCGCGAGGCAACAGCTTCACCCACGGCGCGAGTAACATAGATTTTACCTAGAGCCATCACAATATCGCCAAGTTGCCCTTGCGCAGCAGCTTCCTTTGCGAGAAGAAATTTTCGTCGAAAACGTTGGGTGTAGCCAATGAATACATCAGCGCCCGATACATCCGCTTTGGCCAAAATATCATCAGCGTCATCCAGACTGAGAACAAACGGTTTTTCGATTAGGACTGACTTGCCAAGTTCCGCGGCCAATGCTGCTGGACCATGGTGATGTTCTTCATCTGTCGCAATGATAACCGCCCCAATTCGATCGTCCTCAATCGCCGTTCTATAATCATCGGTTGCGGTATCAGCCTCGACTGATTTTGCAAGTTTTTCAAGCCGTTCTGGAACTATATCGCAAACAGTCAGATGGTTGACTTGCGGAATCTGATGACAGGAATGAGCACGCAATGTACCAATTCCACCAGCGCCAATGACGGCAATTCCAGTCTCTTTCATGAGAACTCCGTTTCTAGATCCTTGAGCTTACTAGCTCACGATTGACAATGTCTCACCGTATTTTCGGCCAAAAACCAGATTGGCAAGGTCCTCACGGACACGCTCTCCAATCTCGCGCTCTGCTAACACTTCAGGAAGAGCACCAGGCTCTCCTTGATATCCGATCACAAAACCGCATAAAATTTTTGTGTCTTCCGGTACGCCATAGATTTCTTTAACTTTGTCGAACAAAATGCCAGCCATTTGATGCACATGCAAGCCATGCGCGGTGGCCTGAAGCAACAGCTGTCCCATCGCCATCCCAGTATCATATTGAAGCGTTGGACTTGAATTTCCGTTTGGCATCATCGCGTTATGGGCGCAGACAAAGCCCAGAACATACCCACTTCCAGCCCAACCTTGATTACGCTCATTCAGACAACTAAATGCTCGTTCATAGTCATCGGAGTTACTTTTCGTGGCCACAATAAATCGCCAAGGCTGCGTGTTATTGCACGATGGTGCCCAGCGAGCAGCTTCAAATAGGCTGATCAAAAGCGAATCGTCAATCGGAGTGTCGAGGAAAGAGCGCGGGCTCCACCTTTCTGCGATTAGCTCGTGGACAGGTTCGTTCGTCGTTGCTGGTTTTCGCAAAGTCATATCTTTCTCCAAGACAAAAAAATGGTGGCGTTACCACATTTTAAATCTGCACGTAGGATTTTAGTCCAAGAACTAGCATTAACCAGCAGGCTTTTGCTTGGCTAAATTGTGAAGATAAAATTCAAACGCCTAATCGGGGCACAATATCGACCACACACTACAGAGTACAGTTGTGATGAGATGTATCTCTCCACACATACGGGCAAAGCAAAAGCCCATACATACTTTATATTTGAGACATCACGGTTACATTGATGGAGACAAATCGTTGCGAGGGAGAGATATCGGTTCACCTCGCTCAACCGAAAGATCTGCAGCGGCGCATACTTCCATCACCAACATAGCCTCCTCAGCGCTGACCATCACCGGGCGATCGTGGGCGACCGCATCCAGAAAATGATGAGTCTCATCATACATTGAGCCGGCGAAAACATGATCAACCTGTTCTCCCGGCATACTTGACAGCGGATAACGAATGCCATGCTCCGTGGTATTGAGCTGCACCTCCCGGTGAGTGTCATCAATGGTAAGCGCACCTTCCGTTCCGACCACTTCTATCCACGCCTGAACATAGTTAGGGTATCCAATCGGCAATATCCATCCAATGCCAACTGTTATTGTTGTGCCATCATCCATGGTCACTAGGGTCCACTGATGATCCTGTGTCTCGCTTTTCTGTGAAAATAATTTACCGGCAGTCTGAGAATAAACCCGGATGGGTTTTCTTGGCTGCATGCACCACAAGACAAAATCGAGATCATGGCTGCCACCAATGGAAGCTGGAGACATTTTTGACCTACCAGTAATTTTTTCACCTAGCTCGCGAGTTGAATGGCGAGAAACAAGGCAGGTCACCGGCTCCCCCACCAATCCGCCTTTCAGAGCTTTGTTTATATAGGCATATCGAGGATCAAAGCGGCGCGAATAACCAACCGTGAGTTTGAGGCCCTTCTTGCGAGCTAAAGCCAGCGCCTGGCCCGCCTCTTCGATAGTTGGCGCGATAGGCTTTTCGACAAACACACTCTTTCCTGCTTCAAGTGCAGCCATCACCATCGGAAACCGAGCAGTTTCCGGAGTCATTGAAATGATTAGAGCATCGACGCTGTCATCATCGATTAATCTCCGCCAGTCACTAATCGCGGAGGTTGCATTAATTGCAGCAGCCATCTCATTACGACGTGCCTCATCAATTTCAGCAACATGCAAATCTTTGATAATAGCATTGCGTGCACATGCATTGGCCCTAATACCTCCAACCCAGCCAGTACCTATAACCCCCACATTGATTTGCTTCACGGTATCTCTCCATTTATGTATTCTGTTACAGTAACAAGTAAAATCAATCTTTAGTTTAAAAATATTTAGTTTTTTCTTTGATTACCATTTAGGTGGGTACAGCAGAGAGACACAGATTGAACTCATCATATAGACGCACTTATAAGATAGTCTCAAAAACATACGGATAGACAATGCCAGCAACATTTAAAGGCGTAATGCAAAGCACGGTAACGCCGCTGAACGATGATTTTTCCCTTGATCTATCGACCTTTGAGAAGGTGTTAGATTTTCATGTTAATACCGGTGCAACTGCGATCTCATGGCCACACCATAAAGCTGAATCCTTAAGCCTTACATTTGAGGAACGAAAGCTCTTTGCAGAAGTCGCGGTCAAAGTCGTCAATGGACGCGTCCCGGTTACTATACACGTCAGCTCACTGGCGGTCGAAGACACATTAGCCCTGGCCCGCCACGCAGAAGAGATTGGCGCCGATGGTATTTTAGCTATCACACCTTATGTGTGGGCGCCCACCACCAAATCGATCGAAGAGTATTTCACCAAGCTCTGCCAATCGATTGGGATCTCGGTCATTTCCTATAATTCACCAAGTTATTTGGCGGGTGTCGAGATTTCTGGTGAGTTAATGGCACGCCTGATTGAAAAACTGCCAAATTTTGTTGGCGTCAAGGAAGCTAGTTTTAATTCGGAAAAATTTGCTGAGATTGCTCGCATTGCCCTCCCAATACGACCAGATTTTGCGCTCGTTACCGGTGTGGAATTTCTTCTTCCGTCCGTTCCACTTGGAGGGGTTGGCTCTTATTCAGCCGCCGGATCAATCTGTCCGAATTTGTGTACCCAGTTGTGGGAAAGCTGCGTTGTCGGCGACTGGCCAAAAACGCGCGAAATTCAAATGAAAATGACGCGTATATGGCATCTGTTCAAAGACCAATACCCATCATCACTTAAAGGTGGAATGGTCATAATGGGCCGACCAGTAGGGCCAACCCGAGCACCTCTACCGACAGCAAGTCGCGAGCGGCAGGACTATATTCGCACTCAACTAGAAGAGATGGGAATCTTGGATAGTGAACCCCATGGTTGGTAAAAGGAATTTATGATGACATTTGAACCCGGCCTTATCCACGCGCCGCTCACACCGTTCACCGACAATGGTCGCATCAACTTTGACGACTATCTCCGTCTATTAAGTTTTCACGTCTCCCATGGCGCTGACTGTCTTGCTCTTCCAATGCACGTTGGCGAGGCGGTAAATATGTCAGACGCTGAGCAACGTAAGCTAATTGCATTCGCGTTGGAGAATATCGGCAACACTCCAGTGATAGCCCATGTTACCGACGCAGGAACTCAGATCGCCGCCGACCGCGCCGTATTCGCGGCCGAAAAAGGTGCACAAGCTATAGTCGCGACAACGCCCTATTACTGGACACCCCCCCAAAGCATGCTGATCGAGCATTTTACACAGATTGCAGCGGCTACAAGTCTTCCATTCTATGTTCATAATGCCCCTGCCGATATGTCTGGAGTTAAGATCAACTTGGACTTAGTTCTCAAACTCATCGACCGCGCGCCCAACTTCCTTGGCGTTATTGATTCCGGACTTGATTGGCAGTTTATGCTCGAACTCGTAACCGAGGCTCCGAAGCTTCGGCCTGAATTCCAACTCGTATCAGGCAATGAGTTTCTGGTCTCTGCCAGTGCCATTGGAGCAACATCCTGTCTCTCCACACTAGCTGCTATCACTCCATTGCAGATGCGTAAGCTTTATGATGCCTGCAGAGCAGACCATTTGTTTGAAGCACGCAAAGTGCAAGAAGCTGTCGCCGAACTTTATCAGATTGTTAAGACGGGTGGGGTGGCCGCTCTGAAGGCTGCATCCAGCGCTATGAATCGTGACCTTGGTAGCCCTCGCCCCCCCCTATCTCGTTTAGGCGAAAGCGAAACACGGAATCTTACCGCACAGATCTTAAGGGCTATCCCATCAGAAACTGAACCACGAGGTTGGGTGTAGTAATGTCAAAAACACCACATCAGAGTGACGTTCTCGTCATTGGCAGAGGAAATGCCGCGCTTTGCGCAGCAAACGCAGCGATCAATGAGGGTGCGAGCGTTACAATTTTAGAATCTGCACCAGAGGATGAATCTGGTGGTAACAGTCGCTTCGCCGGCGGCGTCATGCGGTTTGCTTATGACGGAGGTGAGGATCTCGCCAAATTATGTGATCTACCTGACCAGGAAGTGACTGATACGGAGTGGGATTCCAACACCGTCAACGAATTTTACGACGACCTCTACCGTCTTACCAACTATCGTTCTGATCCGGAGTTGAGCGAAATCCTAGTAACTCAGAGTCTAGA
>CAUZRD010000028.1:0-16578 GCA_963582255.1 Alphaproteobacteria bacterium
GCTAATCTCTATTCCAAATCCATTTCAAGGATCGCCATCTGAAACGAATAGGAAAGTTCCCCATCTTCATCGTCACGAAATAATACTCCGATGAACTCTTTACCCAGATAGACGTCTGCCGAATCATCTTTATGTGGGCGCAGCCTCACCTCAACATTATCAAGGCAGAATGTTTTTTTTAAATACGTCTCAACCTTGAGACACTCACCCTGTTTCAACATAATCTCCCATAAATCATGGCCACACATTTATAGTAGCCGGAGTATCACCGAGAAAATTCGGCACGAATAGATATTAGATATCTCTTAAAGAGGTTCCTGGAAAGCAATGATCCATTGCCCGAGACGGCTCAGAGCATCCTGCTTCACCCACGACCCGCGCAGGAATACCGGCTACAGTAGTGCGCGCCGGCACTGATTTTAAAACTACGCTACCGGCCGCGACGCGCGCGCAAGTACCGACTTCAATGTTACCAAGAATTTTAGCGCCTGCCCCGATTAAAGCCCCACTGCGCACCTTCGGATGACGGTCACCTCCTTTTTTACCCGTTCCGCCCAGCGTAACGCCATGCAACATCGAAACATCGTCTTCCACAACCGCCGTTTCACCAATAACGATCCCGTTTGCATGATCGATGAACACACCTCGGCCCACAGGAGCAGCTGGATGAATGTCGGCACCAAAGATCTTTGAGCTTCGGCTTTGCAGATAGTAAGCAAAATCGAACCTCTCCCGTTTCCACAGCCAATGTGAAACACGATAGGTTTGCAGCGCCTGAAAACCTTTGAAAAATAAAATTGGATCTATATAGCGAGAGCAAGCAGGATCTCGATCAAACACCGCGCAGATGTCCACCCGCAACGCGTCGCGAATACTGACATCAGCACTATAGGCTTCATCGATGACCTCACGAATAACACCAGAATCAAGATCTTGACTGTCCAGCAATTGTGCCAGTCGCTGCGATAGGCTGCGCTCGAGACTTTCATGACCTAATATTGTTGCGTGGATGAATGCCGCTAAAGCTGGCTCTTTGAGCGCCGCCGCTTCAGCTTCAGTTCGTATCTTGGACCAAACTGGATCGCACGCGGCGATCTGAGTTTGTTTGTCGTCTACGTTCCGATATTCAGACATAACAACACTCCAAAATCTGTAAGTACACACAGCGTACTTTAGACATGATATATAACCTCACCAAGGAACGAATACGACAGCAAACGGGTGTATTGGCAACAACTAACTAGCCAACATTTCTTAAAAAGACAGAAACCGCATTCTTAAAAGAACGAGCACCAATGCTTGTCATATGGTTCTTGCCTTCAATCTTAAACGCCTGCGCCCCGTGAATAAGATTGGCCAGAAACATCACTGACCCAGCCACATCATCCTTACTCCCAGCGGCCACTAGAGCCGGACAGCTAACTTTTGATATTTCTTCAGGTGAAATTTTACGACGTGCACCCCGAATGCACGCGGCGAGAGCTTTTAAATCACTACCAGTCATTTCAGCAAACCTACGATAGGCAATTAGTTTGGGATCCTTAAGCAACGCCGTAGTCGGAGACTCAAGCGCCTTGGCGATAGGCTCGGATATACCGATGCCACTGATCATGCCTTTGGCCAACCCCCCAAACACCACACTACGCACCCGGCTGCCATGCTCAATGGCTAAAAATGCGGCAATACGAGCGCCCATTGAATAGCCCAGGACATCAGCGCTATCCAAGCCAAGATGATCTAACAACCGACGTGCATCCTGCGCCATATCAGGAGCCCCATAAACATCTTTGTCATAGAGTTTTTCGCTCTTCCCATGACCACGATTATCGATCGCAATAACCTGCCGCCCCTCGGAGAGCAGATGTTTCACCCAGCCCGTATTAACCCAGCTGGCCTGATGATTTGACGCAAATCCGTGAATCAGTAGAACAGGCTTACCAAAACCACTCAAACGATAGGCTATCTCAACACCATCTGAATCAAACCGTTTTATTGTTGCATCATCTGCAATCATCCGGCATTCCCGTCAGTTGGTGTGAAAGCGATATTTTGCATATATCGACTCAGCTGCATTGGTCGAAATAATTAAACTGGATTAATCTGTCCAAGGAGAAAATTTAGATGGCAACTTCTTCGGTGCCCTATTTTAAAAACGACATCGGCGTTAAGATAATCGAAATTGGCGTTCATGAATTCAAATGCGCAGGAACCTCACCACCATTCGACCATCCTCATATTTTTCTCGACATGGGAAATGAAGATAAAATTATTTGTCCCTATTGCTCAACTCTTTATCAATACCGTGCGGAATTACATGCTGATCAGTCAAATCCGCCCGAATGTATTTTAGATGCTACCGATAACATCTGATTATGACCATATAAGGCTGCGGGCCCGAGTGCTGAAAACATGTCGGTCCAAATAACCGAGAGCCATCCAATCCTGATCGTCGGTGCCGGCATTGCCGGATTGACGACAGCCCTCGCTCTTGCCCGCAAACATATACCTGTTACCATTCTCGAGATGGGCAACGAGGGTCGAGAGCTCGGAGCTGGAATTCAAATCAGCCCCAACGCTGTTCGCTTGCTTTTTGAGCTTGGATTGGAAGACGAGTTGCGCGAAATCGCGCTTGAGCCAAGCCGAATCGAGGTGCGTTCGATAAAAAGCGCAAAGATACTCTCCCACATACCCCTTGGGCGATATGCCAAAGATCGGTTTGGAGCACCCTTCTTCATCCTTCCCCGTCCCGCTCTTTGGCAAACCCTCTATGAGAATGTAGCGCGCCATGACGTAAAGATTAGCTTCAATAGCACCTTCAAGAAATACGAACTGAGTGATAAGGGAGTTGAGATAACCATCTCGTCAGGCATCAAACATCAGGGTGCAGGTTTAATTGGCGCCGATGGCTTGTGGTCGACCATTCGGTCTCAGCTCTCATCGGACACCAAATTACGCTATTCTAAACGTATTGCCTGGCGAACTTTGGTGCCACCAGTTATCGGCGCA
Source organism: Alphaproteobacteria bacterium (assembly GCA_963582255.1). Classification (GTDB taxonomy): domain Bacteria; phylum Pseudomonadota; class Alphaproteobacteria; order Rhizobiales; family TMED25; genus CAUZRD01. The sequence continues at coordinate 3,007 of CAUZRD010000028.1, forward strand.
AAGAGGTTGTCTGATCCCCACGTCACCTTATGGCTTGGAAAGAGTATCCATGCGGTTCACTACCCGATAGATAGCGCTGGAACGCACAATATTGTGATCATAAGCGAAGGAGATTTGTGCGGATCAAGCTGGAATAACGATGCTGAAGCCCATGACCTTATCGATGTGCTGAGAGACGTCCACCCAAATTTGATAGCTCTATGCAGTTTAGCTCCATCATGGAGGCGCTGGCCTTTGTTTGAGACCGCGCCCACAATAACAACTGGAAAAGGCTTGGTTACCTTATTGGGTGATGCTGCTCATCCGATGATGCCATTTTTAGCTCAGGCGGCAGGCATGGCCATCGAAGATGGTGTTCAAATCGCAAATATGATTGAAAAAGCACCAGGCAACATAGAGGCCTCGTTTCGCTCATTTGAAGAAACCAGGTTTAAACGGGTAACGAAAGTCATCGAGACTGCACGGCGAAATGGTGAAATTTACCATTTCGGTGATATTTCTCGCCATATTAGAGATGTAGCCTTCAAATGTCTGCCGGGCTATTTCTTTCTCAAACAATATGATTGGCTTTATCGCGCTGGACCGGGCGTGCCAGCACCGCGTTCGTAGCGAACATGAAAGCTACTCAGACGGCCTATAATGTTTTACCGTCCGCTCAAATCGCACCAAAAACTGACTGCACGAACCCGTCGAACATTCGATACGTATCTTGTCACCAAAAGATAGGAACGGTGTTTTTGGCACACCATTGGCAATGGTCTCAACCATGCGAAGTTCTCCAAGAGAAGAATATCCATTACCAACATCTTTAATAAGATTTGAGCGTCCATTAGGTGTTAGATTTGAAACCGTCCAAATTCGATAATAATACCGGCACCTATCCTCCGGGTCTTGGTTGCGTGGGCAATCACCGTAGTAAATAAAATCGCATATCGTTTCCGGTCTGGGCCGCCCAAACTTCTCACCGTTCAAACTAGTCAAAAGTGGCAAATGCAGTTTTTGCCCATGCCAGGCAGATCCGAGCTAACCCGGTGTTACCAAATACCCGGGGTGGTTTTTGGCTTCCTCTGCTAGAATTCTCATAACCAAACCGTCGGTTGCCACGGCAAATTCCACCTCAAAGTCGATGCCCAATCTATGCTTTCAGCTAGTATATCGTCATTGCATTCTAAGAGTGAATCTGAGGTGCATTGATAGAGAACCGGCCCCACCCACATGGTGGTGTCAGCTTTGGTCCGATAGTTTTACTTACAAGATCAAGATAATTCACATAGGCTGAGCCCGCAGCCCATTGATAGGCGCGAGGTAATGGAGCAGCCATATTAGCCAATCAGAACGGCTCGCAATCACGCTTTCCTTCTTCAAGATCTAGGGCCACCTCCTCTAAAAGAGGCGCCACATTGCCCCAATCATCGATGCCGCTTTGTGAATTCTGAGCAATATCACAAACGGTACATTGGTGAGTGAAATCGCGGAAGATGATAACAAGCAGCCCCTACCTGCCTGCACTTATAAATTACTAAAGCTTCATAGAAGCGTTGGCTGAAAGATTGGTGTGTGAACATCAATAGTAATAATAAAAAACACGAAAATGCCGTTTATAGAGATTAAAAATCATACTCCTCATCCTCAACCAGCGGATTCCGGCCAATGAGGATGGTGCATGTCAATCGCAAAACTATGCGCATGTCTTACGGGAGCATGGGTATGAGGGTGAGAATGCGGCTCAGTCCCTTCCCATTCTTCATGGCTATGGCTATGGCTATGATGAAAATCATGCACGTGCAAATGCTCATGGGTTAGGCGGTGGTGTTCATGCATGATAATTTCAGGATCATATCGCGGCCACAGCCAAACCGCAGATAACGCACCCACAAACGCCATTCCCGCCAGAATACCAGCAGTAGCTTCCAAACCGTACGTCACGCCTAGAAAGCCGGCCAACGGATATGTCACCAGCCAGCAGGCATGAGAAAGCGAGAATTGGGCAGCGAACAAGGCTGGCAAATCGCCAGATATAGCAGATCGGCGCAGGAGTCGACCTGATGGCGTCAAGATAAGGCTAGATGAAAGCCCCATCATCAACCATAATAAGGCAAGGCCAGAAAAAGTGGGTCCCAGTAGAATTAATCCGAGCATCACAGATAAAATAAATCCTGCGGGAAGCATAAGACGGCGTTCGCCAAAGCGTTCAATCAAACGGGGAACCAAAATCGCTGCCACGATTGATCCCATGCCGGCACATACCATGGCTAGCGCCACATCTCTCTCATCTAATGAAAGGTGTTCGCGCACATAAACAACGGTATTGACGATCATCATCGCTCCTGCTGCCGATACACAGAAACAAAGCCCAAGTAGTGCGCGAAGACGCGGTGTTTTGAGATAGTTCATCATGCCAAAGCCTAACTGTCCTAGCAAACCACGCTTGTGATTATTTGGTGATTGCCTAGGAAGACGCGTGGCCAGTATAAGGGCAGCTGAAAGCAAGAACGCGATGCTATTCGCTGCAAAAAGTGCATCGAAGCTGGCAAACAGCAATACGAAGGCCGCGATTGACGGACTGAGAAGTTTTTCAATGTCATAAGCAAGACGTGAAAGCGAAAGCGCTCGAGTATAGACCTTCTCATCTGGGAACAGATCAGGAATCGTCGCTTGAAATACCGGGGTAAAGGCTGCAGAGGCCGAGCTAATAATAAGTATCAACACATAAATGTGCCAGATCTCACTCACAAAAGGTAGCAATAATACCGATAAAGCTCTAATAACATCAAGACCAATCAACAACTTACGTCTACTAATGTGATGAGAAAAGGCTCCCGCAACAGGCGCGACAATCACATAAGAAATCATTTTCAAAGCCAATGCCGTTCCAAGCACAATACCAGCATTCCCACCGGATAGCTCATAAGCAAGAAGCGCCAAGGCAACTGTCGAAATCCCAGTTCCAAGAAGGGATATCACTTGGGAGGAAAAAAGAAGTACGTAGGTCCGATTGCGTAGCGGTGTGGCAAAAGTCACTGGCATCAACACCTCCACTCAACACTCATATATTTGATACATTGAGCTGATAGAGCACGATAAACCAAAGAATAGTGGGTAGAAAAACTAACACTTATATCGGCACACAGGTAACCTAATAACAAAATAATAAGGTCAAAACAGCAAGGTTTCAGAAAGTCTAATTTACTAATTTAGCAAAAATTTAGACATTTTCTAGGTGTCATATATTCGCGTGTTTAGCTACAATTATACATATTAAAATAAGTATTTGAGCAATGAATGATGATCACAATCAAATAGACTGAGAACTAAATCAAACTTATATTAATATGGTTGCAGTTGGGAATGCAGTTTTTTGATCGCATTCAGGTAGTTTTACGCATCCTTGATAAGGATGGCCACAATTCCTAGACTTGCCTCCAAACTCTAACGCAAAATCCTAAACAGACCCGTTCGGCAGAACTTAGCTCGATGACTGATGAGGTATTGTTGGTCATTTTGTTATGTTGAAGGGTCTTATCCTCTCATCTAGCACGATAAAGACAAGCAATAGAGAGTTTTCCAAATAAGATTCGGTTCTCTTGTGTTGCAAAAAGACTCAGCTAAGGATACGCACCATTTTTTCTAAAAATTGAGCATCACAAGATTCGCCCCAACGGACAATCTAGAGAGTTAAGATACGATAGATACTCTCTTTGAGATTATGCTTTAGACCAACAAACAGAGCCAAGAATATTCGAAATCATTAGACATCTAATGGTATAGATTCAAAGACTTCCACGGATAACATAATAAACTAGTACACCTACTGCATATGGTTTAAATCTAAAAAATATAAAGAAGAAATCAAGTCGAAACAAAATATCCAGCAACCACCAGCGCTTCAGCCTTCTGGTTTTAAGCATCACCAATGGCAGCGGGTCGGAGTAACCCAACCAAAGCCGCCATTGGAAAAAATTAACTATCGTTGAGGATTTGGCAAACGCCATCGCCCAAACAATCGCTGTATGAGCGGTTATTCAGAAATAAGGAATTTTCTACGGTTCCGCGACGTCAGCTGCAACGACGTTAATATTTAACGTAGATGCAGCTGCATCTGCGGAGCCGCAAAAAAACTTAACCAAAAACAACTAAACTAAAGCTTACCGGTCTACAAAAACCAGAACCCACCAGAGCAGATTAGATGTCCTACTGCGCCTTTAAATTAACCGCTGAGGACTTCCCGCGCTTGGAATCTACTTCAATTTCATAGCCAATTTTATCACCTTCGTTAAGGCCATGCATGCCGGCTTGCTCAACCGCACTAATGTGCACAAACACGTCGTTGCCGCCTTCATCAGGCTCAATAAATCCAAAACCCTTAGTTGCGTTGAACCACTTAACTGTACCTACTGCCATGATCATCCCTTTTCTGATTGATCAAAAATCATCACTATTGACGATTTCAAGAATTACGTAGTCGCAGGAGACATAGTACCCACCGACTCCACATTACCAAGCATGGGAGTACGATCCACCGAGGGCACATCCTGCCTACCCTCGCGTAGCTTTACGTGTGACGGCCGCGCCGCTTGGCGTCCCGCCTTACTATTTCGTGACCTCGATCCACGAAAATTTTTGGACCGAGGCTTTGTTTTTCCTGAGCTAACCCCGTTGCTTACCGTCGGCACCTCCGTTTCAAAACTACCATCCGATTCCGAACGATATTCCTGAGTACAATACTTCGCTGGCACCGGCTCGATTGCGAGTCGACTACCGATCAAACGCTCGATATCATGCAACGCGCTACGTTCCGTCCGGTCACACATCGAGATGGCAACACCACCTCGCCCTGCACGACCAGTACGACCAATTCTATGAATGTACGCCTCGGGAACATTGGGAAGTTCAAAATTAACTACGTGGGACACCCCATCGACATCAATGCCGCGCGCAGCAACATCGGTGGCAACTAGAATAGCTGTATGTCCGGACCTGAATGCACCAAGAGAGCGATTGCGCTGGGTCTGATTTTTATCACCATGAATAGCATCGGCGTTGAGACCTGCCGCTTGTAAATATTTTTTGACCTTTTCCGCGCCCCGCTTCGTTCGCGTAAAAACAATCGTTCGCTCCACGTCCTGACGCGAAAGAATGTTTACCAACACATCTCGTTTCACCCCCGCATCTGTGAAAACAACACTCTGGGTAATAAGCTCAATCGGCCGCGACATACTAGCAACAGCAATCTCGATTGCCTCCCGCTGAAATTGCCGTGCGAGCGAACGAATCTGCTTCGGCATGGTTGCCGACATCAAAACAGTTTGCCTCTTTATGGGCAAATTACCAAGAATCTTCCGGATGGCAGGCATAAAACCAAGATCAAGCATCTGGTCCGCTTCGTCCAGTACAACCGCTGTTGTCTGATCGAGACGGATCACGTCAGTATTCATATGGTCCATCAGCCGACCAGGCGTGGCAACGACAATATCTACGCCCGGCACAAGCGCCCGAATCTGCGGGCCAGGCTTGACACCCCCAACAACGATAGCAACCGATACCTTCATATAGCGGCCGTAGGTGCGAATGTTCTCGACAATCTGCAATGCCAGCTCACGAGTAGGCGTAAGAATAAGTGCACCACAACTTTTAGGCTTGGGTTTATTGCGCTGCCCATTGATGTGCTGCAACATCGGCAGCACGAAAGCCGCAGTTTTCCCAGTTCCGGTCTGCGCAATTCCAATGAGGTCACGGCCAGATAACATGGCCGGAATTGCCTGAACCTGAATAGGGGTGGGGACGGTATACCCTTCGGCAGATACAGCCCGAAGAATCGGCTCGGCCAGGCCGAGGTTATTAAAATTTTTCAAGAAAAGTCCTTCATCAACCATCATAGAAAATACGGCCTGCGAGCCGCTGACGATGGCATTTACATGTTTTGGAAACTTGCATAGATCAGCTACCGCAGATTATCAGCCCAAAATGGACACTTGTTGGCAACGATCAATACGCCTTATAGCCTTATTGAGAGAAGCTCGCGTTACAATTTTCAAGAGAACCAACCATGCATAATGTAGTTTAACATAATCCTTATACTCTAATTTTAAACAGCAAGCAAATATATTGGATATTATATCTTATCAACTTTCGAGATCAAAACGTAGGAACAAGTTAGACTAACCAATTAACATATTAAATTTTTGGTGCGGACGGCGGGACTCGAACCCGCACGAGGGTTACCCCTCTCGAGATTTTAAGTCTCGTGTGTCTACCAGTTCCACCACGTCCGCTTAAGGTTATTACGCGCCTTCAGAATTGATAGGCGGTACGAATTAAAGCCCCATATCCCAGAGAAAAAATACCCACGTATCCTGACTAACCTCCGTCACGAATGTATCAACCAGCGCCCGCCCCTCAGGTTTAGCATAGACAGTTGCATAATGCGCGCGTGGCAACATTTCACGAACCTTCTTTGCGGTTGCACCGGTATCAACCAGATCATCAATACAGAGTACATCTTTACTCTTACCGCCATTTCCCATCAGAAAATCATCGGAAATCCTCTTGATCACGTCCAGACGACCTTGGACCTGGTTAGCATAGGAGGTGATGCATACCGTCTCAATCAGGCGAATATTAAGTTCACGCGCAACAATTGCACATTGCACCAGGTCACCCCTCGTTACGCACACAATCGCCGACCATTCTCCCCTATCGGCCAGTCGCCAAGCCAGAGCTCGCGAACCACGGTGGAGCTGATTCCACGATACCGGAAAGTGTTTTTGCTGCGAGGATGTTTCCTGCATTATTTGCTTCATCACGTCTATTCAGCCGGCACGCGTTTTACAAAGCCGAGGGGTGTCAGAGCCTCAATTATATCTGCGCCCGCAGCCTCAACTCGTGAAGGATCTAGCCCGCGACATACCACATTGGCACCAAAACCATCATCGGAATAATAGGGGTAGCTCCCAATCGAAACGTCTGAATAATTGCCTTGAATTTTGCGCAAAGGTGATGCGATCTCACCTTCACGAATACGGGTTTCTATCGTGATCACATGCAGCTTAGTACCGGTTCGAAGCCGCTTCGCCACACTATCGAGCATCGCCTGCATGATCGATGGGACGCCAGCCATAACAAAAACATTGTCAATCTCGATCCCAGGTGCCTTAGAGACCGGATTGTCAATCAGCAACGCACCATGAGGAATGCGCGCCATACGCCGGCGCGCTTCAGTGAGTTCAGATTGGGGAAACCGCGAAGCAAGCATCGCCAGCGCTTCGTCGTTTTCAGAAATACCAACACCGAACGCTTTTGCCACACAATCGGCGGTAATATCGTCATGTGTTGGCCCTATTCCGCCAGTAGTCAACAAGTAGCTGTAAGCTAGGCGCATTTCATTCACAGCACCAACAATCCGCCCCTCATCGTCAGGGATAACACGCGCTTCGCGAACATCAATCCCGATATTGGTCAGATATTCTGTGATATAACCAATATTCTTGTCTTTGGTACGCCCAGACAAAATTTCATCCCCGATCACGAGGACACCGGCGGTCACAATTTCGCTCATAGTCTTAAACACCCCTTACTAGGTGGGGTTGGCGATATACCAGTCATTCTAACCAGTCCAGTGCCACGTTGCACTTTTACTCTATCTCGCCTAACCACATTCACTATGGAATTTCTTGAACAACTACACCGCGCCACCTTACTGCGCCGCTACAAACGTTTCCTAGCTGATATAGAAATAGGTGGGATGAAGACCACCGCGCACTGCCCAAACACAGGTGCGATGATCGGATTAGCTGAGCCCGGCTGTGCAATCTGGGTGATGCCGGCAAAGAAACCCGGACGAAAATTACCATTTAGCTGGGAACTGACCGAAGTGGCTGAAGGAAGCCAGATCATTTATGTCGGCATTCACGCCGCAAAGGCGAATGCCATCGTCGGCGAAGCATTGGCATGCAATTCTATCCCGGAACTTGAAGGATACGACAGCATTCGCCATGAGGTGCGCTATGGTGAACGCAGCCGAGTTGATTTTCTACTTGAGTCAACGTATCGAAAGCCAGCCTACGTGGAGGTGAAGAACGTTCACTTAAAACGTCATCAAAATCTTGCCGAGTTCCCCGATTCTGTTACAGCTCGCGGGACGCGCCATCTGGGTGAACTCGAGGCAATGGTGGCTCAGGGAGCCCGAGCCGTCATGTTGTATGTTGTTCAGCGCTCCGACGTGGTAGAATTTAAGTTGGCTGGTGATATCGACCCCAAATATTCCGCTGCGTTTATCGCAGCAAGCAACACCGGAGTTGAATCATTTTGCTATAGTTGCAAAGTCTCACCGGCAGGCATCAAGTTAGATCGACGCCTGCCGATAATTAACGAGTAAATGAGGACCTCATGGGCTATGTGGATGCGGATATTGCGCCCAACAGAAATACCGGAGAAATCAAATTATTCGGACAGGAAGCATTCAAGGCGATGCACTGTGTAGGTAGGGCAACGGCCGAAACTCTAGATCTCGTTGCCGAACACATTTGTCCTGGGATTTCCACCCGCGAAATTGATGCCATCATCCTAAACCACGCGCTCAAGCTTGGAGCTACTCCGGCCACCGTCTATTATCGCGGTTATCCGCGTGCCAGTTGCATCTCTCTAAACCACGTGGTTTGCCATGGAATTCCAGGCGATCGCATCATAAAAGAAGGTGACATTCTCAATATAGATGTCACATTAATCATCGATGGCTGGCACGGCGATTCAAGCCGCATGTATACCGTTGGCGCAGTATCCCGTCTCGCTGAACGGCTGGTGGCAATTACTTATGAGTGCTTGATGCTCGGCATTGAGGCCGTGGGACCTGGTGCCACCACCGGAGATATTGGCTCGACAATTCAGGCCCACGCTGAGGCCAACCGTATGAGCGTGGTACGCGATTTTTGCGGCCATGGGGTGGCAAAACTGTTTCACGATGTCCCCAACATCCTGCACTACGGAAATCCGGAAGAAGGTATTCCACTAAAACCCGGTATGATCTTTACCATCGAACCGATGATTAATCTCGGCCGCCCTCAAGTTAAAATACTCTCCGATGGATGGACCGCAGTCACCAGAGACCGCTCATTATCCGCCCAATTTGAACACACGATTGGGGTGACAGACAAAGGTTGTGAAATTTTTACCTCCTCACCTGCCAACCTCGATCAGCCACCATACGCACCATAGCGCTCGATGCAGAGGGAGTGATGTGCTGATCCAGCGCTGGAGGTCCTCTTTCTTCAATAAAGATAGGCTCACCACAAGTTTCCCCAATCCTTTGACGGGCGAGCGTCGAGGCGAGGCGAGGCATTAAGGGCCGCCCATGTCGTCGATAGAATATTAAGACACCGGGTTGCTAAACTCAGATTCAAGCAGGGGGACAGCGTTGATTGTATGCCAGCCCACCAAGCATCAAAAGAGCTTTGGCATCAGGCTTGGTTCAGCGCGCAGGCGCCAAGCTTAAGTGCAAGGAGATGATCTTGGCCGGATCGGCATGCTTGTTTTCATCAAGCGAGCATTGATGCGCGTGCGCTACCCAAATGTGAATATCTGCTTCATTCAGATACTCACATAATAGTATATTTACTTCATCAGGTCAGCGCGATGGGATGGCGATTTTGCGCACGCCCAGATAAATAAAAGCCGTGATATTGGCCTCAAGATCAGTATCCCAGGCAATGCCGAAGCAACAGAAACAACCGACAGCAAAATTTGCTGCACAACGCATCCCACCAGAAGATCAAAACGGGTATCCATTTGTCTTTCAATCGACTAGGTGGCGTGGGACTTCATATTGAGTCTTCAGGCGCAACGCGATAAAACTGATAGCCATCACAATCGGTATAAATATGGGGATGATGTAGCCAAGCTCATACCACAGTGCAATCACGTTTGTTTCTGCCACGCCGGGTTGTTGACAAGAGCTTCAAATGCTTCAGGGGTATCAATATCAAGACTGGCGACCGGCCCTTGTTCAACCTCAATTACTGCATCTTGATATCTACCGATGAGATTACGCCCACCAATATCACCCTTAAGCGCAAGTAACTCCGCAAAATATCGCCGCGGCCACAAAATCGGGTTCCCGCGCTTGCCATCATGGGTTGAAACGCAGATTGCCTTATGTTCACTTCGCTCAAAAGCATCGATCAATCTATCTATATGATTGCTCTCGATGCCTGGCATATCGCCAAGCAAAAATATTGCTCCATCACATACATCACTAATCTGCCCGACACCTACTTTGACCGACGTCGACAGGCCATTGGAAAAATTAGGATTAACAATAGCCGGAAGGTCGTAGCCTGAAATGAGCTCTGATATGGCCTCACCATCATGTCCGGTTACCACCAAACTCTCATCTGACCGCGATCCGAGCGCTGCTTCAACTGCACGAACGACCATGGCCTTTCCGCCTATCTCAAGCGTCATCTTATTGATCTCGCCCATACGGGTTGACCTGCCTGCTGCCAATATAATCGAACAGACTTTTCGTTGCCCCTCGTTGTTTGTTCGCCCTGCGGAAATGCGCAGTTGAGGCCGTGTAGAAATCTCTTTTAAAAGACCGCCCACTCCCATACGAGAAAACTCATCGGGCCCGACATCAATGCCAGCTAGAATGCGCTGTAGAACCCAATCAAATCCATGAAGAATAGGGCTGCGGGCTGATCCTGGCGCAACAATGACGTGTACCTTACCTATTTGACCGAGAAGCAGAATATTTCCAGGATCAACCGGCATACCGAAGTGAACTATATTACCACCAGCATGAATAATTCCCATAGGCACAACGTCACTGCGGTCAGCAACAGCCGAGGCGCCAATGATAATAATCGGATCACAACCATCATCAATTAGAAAGGACAGTGTCTCTGCAATAGTTCGGGAATCGTGTCGACAGCGAATTTCCCGCCGTAGCTCTGAGCCTAGCCCCTCCACCCGCGCGCGCGTGACCTGCACAGTCTTATTTGCGATTTTTGGTTTTGCTTTGGCAATTTCGGTTTGAATTAACCCAATGGTGGCAGGACGGAATGGATGGAGGCATATCGGCGCGCTCTTACCAGAATGCTGAGCCGCACGATCTAGAATATCACGCCTAACGGCAAAGGGAATGATCTTGATGGTCGCCGCCAATTCACCTTCCTCAAGGAACGAGAACGGCCGGATGGTAGAGAGGGTAAGGGATTCATGAACGGCATTAAATGCATTAACCCGGTCCTCATCAATTGTCAGTAGCCCGCGGCAGATCGAAATCAGATTTGATCGGCCAGTAGATGCAGGTGTTGCCTTTATATTATGTCCTGCTAGCGCTATCGATAAACTTTGTGCAGCCTCGTTTTCACCAACATCACCATCATCAAGCCGCACTGCCGCAATGGTATCTATCTTAGCATCCTCAAGTCGCTCGATATCTCGTTGACCAAGAACAGTCCCTTTTCTAATCCGGCCATCTCCAACATTGAGAGAATGAGCAAGTATCAACCCCTCCGCCTCGGCAGATGGTACATCACCGAACCTCATGCTCGACCAAGCAATCCGTGGCGCAAAGAGTGGATGATTTCAGCCATGATTGCGATAGCTATCTCAGTTGGACTACGCGCACCAATATCAAGTCCAATTGGTCCGGATATCCTCTCCAAATTCTGACGATCGACGCCCTCTGAGGCCAACCGCTCCACCCGTGCGCGATGCGTCCGCCGTGAGCCAAGCGCTCCAACATAGAAACATTTCCCGTTCAGTGCGGCCTTAAGAGCAGGATCATCAATCTTAGGATCATGGGTTAGAGCAACAAAAGCGGTACGCCGATCAAGATCAATTTCGCTGAGCACATCATCGGGCCATTCCACCTGAAGATCTACATCCGGGAAACGGTCTGAAGTGGCGAATCCGCCACGCGGATCAATAACCGTAACAGCAAAACCAGCAAGCTTGGCGATTGGCACCAGCATTTGCGAAATGTGGACCGCACCTGTGATCACCATCTTGAGTGACGGATTGTTTACATTAAGAAATATCTCTCCATCTGGCGTCTCGACTAACCGGCTACGATCGGTCGCAAACGCATCCCGCACAGCTTCATATAGCAGATCACTTGCATCTATATCACCTTCATACAAAAGCTGCTGATCACCATTGCTAAGATTGGTTGATAGAATAACAGGACGACGCGTCGCCAGGTCTTCAATCAATTGTTGGACGGTGTGAAGTTTCATGGGAGCTCATCAAGCCGCTCGACGAATACCTTTATCCGCCCGCCGCATGCTAGTCCTACTTCCCAGGCAGTCTCATCGGCAACACCAAATTCAAGTAACCGCGGCGTACCATTTTCGATGACGTCAATCGCCTCTGTTACAACCGCACCTTCAACACATCCACCAGAGACTGATCCTTCAAAATGACCATCCCCATCAATCACTAGGCGGCTACCCGTCGGCCGCGGCGCCGAGCCCCAAGTCTCAACAACAGTCGCAATCGCAACAGCTAGACCATCGTCCTTCCAGCTCGCCGCCAACGACAAGAGCTCATCACCATGTTCCTGCATTCAGTTAACTCCTTGTTGCCCGGGCGACATTATCTGTAAAAATTTATTTGTACCAGATCGCCGACACCTCACACTGGGCCATCCCTCCGATAAGTAAGATCGGCGGTAGTCTGCACTTGCATGAATATCGCTATTCGCGATTGCAAGCATCAATGCTAATGTCTTTGAACACTTTAGCCCAAAAATTTCCAGACAAGTCGTCTTTCATACCACTCACTATAAACATGTAAGAACTAGCACCAATCATGGTGATATCGTTGACCATCAAAAACGGTAGGCATGGCTTGTATCCCCGGTCATGCCAACGCATATGCGCATGTTTTATGTCAGCGTTCTGTTATTTGAGTTACGCTGCTCGGATCAGATATTTCCATATCCTGCCAGACCCAAAATAGGCGATGAGGTTTTTGCAGGTCCCAATAGTAGTGTCCTATCGGCTAATAATTATAAATACCACTGCAATCAATAAGCCAACCACAAGATAGGCAGCACGTGTTGGCAGGCCAAAAACATCGCACTGCTTTAGGGTACAGGAACATCGGTCGATACCACTTCATCAGCTTCAAGCGATCTAGTTTATCTTCTCCAGCACCCTTGCCAAACGGGTTAGGAAATTTGCATAACTCATCGGCCATTTTGTTGGACGTTCCCTGAACCAGTCTCTGGGCGATCCGGGCAATTTTTTCGCCAACCTTGACATCCACATTATAGAGCAGGGTTGAACCGATATTTCCGTAATCACGAAGAGATCATTGGTCTCCACCTTTGGCAAATCCCACAGCTCCTCCCAAGCTCTCCCCACTAATTGTATAACCATTGGAAGTATCGATATCAGTAAATTGATCCGGCCTTTGAATTTAGCACATATCCTCCCAACCTTAATCTGAACAATGTTGGGAATACATTATCATCAACATTGATGCACTCTTCGACTACACTGACGCAAGCTTGGAACGCTGCTGCATCATTAAACGCTTGCCACTCAACCTCACGGGGTACCGAAATTT
>CAUZRD010000029.1:0-16380 GCA_963582255.1 Alphaproteobacteria bacterium
ATCTTGCCGTCCCAACGTTGCGAAGTCAGCTTGGAGAGTTGAGGGCGGGGGGCTAGTAAACTCTAGATCTTGAAGTCCACGGTAGGAGATTCTGAACGCGTTTATTTTTTGCGATACTCACATTAAAAATATGAGCTCAGGGCTAAATATTTAGGCAAGCCAGAGATAGCTTGAAAGGTGGGCATGGCCCACTTCATAGAACTATTTATGAAAGATTTTGTTCCAACTCGAAATATTGGTACATTAAAAGGTGGTTAGACAGTGTTTTGCTTTGCTGTTCTGTTTTTTTATTGCGATTATATATGCCTGTTCTGGCTGAACAAATTTGAAATATATGCTGTGCGGGCACATCTGGAATCTAATCATACAGGAGTGAAGTGTTGAGCGGAAAAAGAGTGGGGATTGCCGGGTTGGGGATTATGGGATCAGCTATCGCGCCCAATCTGATGAAGGCTGGATTTGAGTTAATTGGCTATGATCCGGATGAAAAACGGCGCAAGGAATTTGAATGCGCCGGAGGAAGAATTGTGCCTGGCGTTGCTGGTATGGCTAAAGAAACTGATGTCATCATTTCTCTTCTTCCAAGCGTTAAAGCGCTGGAGGATATTGTATCTGGCCCTCTCGGTATTGTTGCTTCAGGTGTGACCAAACTTGTGTTGATTGAATGTTCAACTTTGCCGATACCCGCTAAGCAGGTAGCGCTTGATGCGCTCACAATGTCGTCCAATTCTGCCCTCGATTGTCCTCTTTCTGGAACAGGATCACAGGCAACGGTTAAAGATCTTAGTGCATATGCCAGTGGAGTTCGCGAAGATTATAAAAGGGTGTCTACTGTTCTAGATGGGTTTTGTAGTGCAAACCACTATGTAGGTGCGTTTGGCAACGGCTCGAGGATGAAGTTTGTAGCCAATCTCCTAGTCTCAGTTCACAATGCATCGACAGCCGAGGCTTTTGTTCTTGGCATGAAGGCTGGGCTTGATCCGCAAGATATTATGGATGTTATTGCCGGGGGCGCGGGCGGATCGCGCATGTTTGACGTTCGTGGGCCGATGATGGTTGATGGTAAATATGAGCCTGCGACCATGAAAGTTTCAACTTGGCAAAAAGATGTTTCGATAATCTCAGATTTTGCCCGCTCGATGGATTGTCCGGTACCATTGTTTGCGTCTGCAGCACAACTTTATTCGGCGGCGATGGCACGTGGACTTGCAGATAAGGATACTGCTGCGATCTGTCAGGTTATGGAAGAGTTAGCGTTGGTTAAGCGAGAAAAATAACCTGGAACTATGCTGAATAAGGCGAGTGCATCATGATTATCAATCAGTCCGATCTGTTATTGATCCCGTTTGGCTCGGACACTTTCCATGCTCGGCATTTCACGCTTGCTGGTTTTTCTTTGCGCGGTGTAGAGATCTCAACATCTGCTCCACATGCACTCATATGCCGCAGTAACAGATGTCCAGTCAGACTGAATAATGGTCCAGTTCAATTCATTCTTGAGCGTCGACTTGAAGATCTTTCCGGGCTTGATGTTCAGTTCGATCTTCTAAAATCTAACCTCATGCGTGTGTGTGGTGAGTGGAATGTTCCTGGTCGATTGTTTCTGAATCGATATTTTGATGAGGTTGAGGCGGAGATAGATGCTGCGAGCAATGAGCTGACTAAACGATCAAAGAACTTTCCTGGCCTGTTCGAGCCTCGACACTGGATATTTTCAGCGATGATGCCGTTACCGAGAGCTCATCTCCATTTGTCTCAGCCAACAGGCTTTTATACGATTGAGAACAACGATCTTGCACGTGTTGATTTTGCATTTTGGAATGGAAAACGGTTGGTTGCTGTTGTTATTGATACCGGATCAACATTGCTAAAAAAACAGCGGAGCGTGCGCGATGCATTGTCTCGTGCAGATATTGATCTGGTCATATTGTCAAAATCGGATCTTGTGAACGGAGAGCCATTACTCGGTCGGCTCGGCGAAAAGTTCCAGAATTTCTGGCAGGATGAAGTGCTCCCAAGTGGACCTTTTAAAGGTTCGACGACACTACAGGTCGTTGAAAAAGCTTGAACAATAGAGAATTCAGCGCGAAGGTAGCATGCGTAGTTGAAGTCTACTGTGCCTGTCGTGCTACAGTAATCTATTGTATTATGTCATACGTAATTGATTGAAACTGCCAGACAGTCCAAACTAGATTTAAATAACCTAAAGGGGGAAGTCTATCATGCGTAAACTTGCTATCGCCGTTGCCATTGGTGCGGGAGCACTGTTTGTGCAGCCTGCAATCGCATCCGAACTCCCGGATCGCGGTGATATTGAAGCGGTCTGCGACAAATTTGGTCCAACCAATGAAGAATTTTGTGAACTTGTTCTTGGTATCTATGATTCAGTAGATGATCAGGGTTCTCGTGTTGGAGATTTGGAAGGGTTTGTCGGTCGGATACCAGAGCACCCCCATCCAGCCTTTGGCTATGATCTTACTCAGCGTACAATCAGTGAGCTAAGATCTGATGTGGAAGCAGGTCAAGAAAAACTCGAAGGTTTAATTGGGCGTGTCCCAGAACATCCCCACCCAGCTTTTGGCTATAACACCACTAAGGGTGAACTTGCAGAGTTGCGGGCGGCTATTGAAGCTTTGGAAGCAAAATAAAGCGTTACCATTGTTGATTAATAGAATAAGGCCGCAGCTTGTTTAGCTGCGGCCTTTTTTGTGCGCTCGATTTTGAAGTGTTAGATGTCCATTTCAAGTATGTACAGACCACCGGAGAAGCGGTCGATGGCATAAACAATGCCATTCTCGTCGACATGGATATCATTGATCTGAACGTTACCAGCCCGTGATCCATTTGGAGTTTCGGGAACGTAATAGGCAATTTCCTTTGGTTCAAATGGATTGGAGATGTCGTGCACTCGCACGCCGCCGCCAAAATATGCACCGATAATAATTTCTTCTGATTTAAACGATGGCCCAGGGCGGTTCTCATGCACATTATGAGCACCATAACGCCCACCGCGAGGTCCAAACTCTTCAACTGGCGGAAGGGGGAGGGTGGAGATTGGCACGAGGTTTTCTTCGACACGAGCATCATATACCCATACCCGTTTTGGCCAATCTGCGGACAGATCCTTGGTTGATTCATCCGCAACTATCAGAAGCTCGCGATCAAATAAGGGCAGAACGGTGTGGGTCATGCCGGGCATCGGTGGGTTCGGATTAAAATGAGAGACCATTTTAATATCAGAAAGATCTGCAATATCTAAAATGATCACACCGCCATCTATATAGCCAAGATAGGCGCGATCTGGGCGCTCAGGATAGACGTTGGTGTTGTGGCAACGCCAACCAGAATTAAATACGGGATGACGTGGAGGTTCAGGCTCAGAATCAGTAATCGATGTGCCCGGCAACCACCATCTGGCAACCTCCACTGGCTTTGACGGGTTGCGTACGTCGACAACGACAAATGGTTGATCATCGCGCTCGTTTTTAGGTTGGAAATCAGGTCCGCCACACGCGGTGTAGACAAATTCGCCGTCAACAAACCAAACTTGATGTGCGCCGCGCGAATATGGGCCAGATGCATCCCACATGCTGATTGATTTTGGTTCATCCGGGGTTGAAATGTCGAATAGCTCAAAGCCCGCAGGGCTATCTCCCGCTTTATAGGTCTGATAGGCAACACATAGAATATCCCCGCAAACTTCCAGCGAGTTTGAGCGTATCTTGTCGCTTACGAGTTCTGTCTGTAGAAAGGGCTTTGGATTGCGCGGATCGCTAACATCTACGGCTGTAAAGTTTTTCGGTGCGCATTCATGTGCAATCCAAAGTACGCGTCTACCATCTTTTGCTACCTGTAGAGATATTCCTTCGCCCATGTTCCCGTGATTAAATAGGGTATCTTGGGAGAGTAGACGCATATTTAGAGCACTTGGTTGATCCATGGGAAAACCTCTCATTAATTAATATGTGAAAGCGAAGTGCTCATTGTAAAGCACGCTGACTCAATAAACCAACACCACTACCGCCTAGAAGGCAATGGCAGTTGAGGAGAATTTACGCATGTTTGTTGTATGATAGATGCCGTAACTATTTTAGAAGTTAGTCTCCGTTTTAGATCATAAGCAAGATATCGATTGTATTAAGATGGTGCGGTTCTGCAGTTCTCTAGGGATTGTTGGAGGCTAATGAAGAAGGTTAGGGTGACGCATCAATGTAATAATGGTAGGCAGTAGTGCATTTTAAAAGAGGCACTGAAGACGACAAAGGAACAAATAATAAAGGCCGCAAAACAGTGTGATGTTTTATTTATTTATTTTCTACTTTGTTCCCCTATTTTGACAGTCAGTCCTCAATAAAACTAAGTTTTCATCCAAATAGAAAATTGACGTGTGATCATGCCAACATCCAATATCGTAGTTAATGTTATCACTGGTTTTCTTGGTAGTGGTAAATCGACCCTGTTGAATGCCCTGGTCAGCCGACCCGAGCTGGCCGACACGGCGGTGATTGTCAATGAATTTGGTGAAGTTGGTATTGATCATCAGTTAATTTCATCCGCTATCGATCAGATGGTGCTTTTGGAAAATGGCTGTGTGTGCTGTGAAGTCCGCGGTGATCTTGTTGACACACTTGAGTTGCTTGAAATGCGCGTGAGCGAAGGCTTGATACCGTCGTTTTCACGGGTTGTTCTCGAGACAACAGGTTTGGCCGATCCGGCACCCATTTTGCACACATTGATGATTGAGCCACGTCTGTTGAAGAGGTTTCATTTGGGACGGGTTGCGGTAACTCTCGATGCGCTGAACGGGGGTGGTAGTCTTAATGATTTTGGTGAGGCACGAAAGCAAATAGCTGTTGCTGATATTGCTCTTCTTACCAAAACTGATCTGGTGGATAAGGAGGAGGTTTCCGCTCTTGAAGAGCGAATATTTCAACTTAATCCTGGTGTTAAACTATTCCACGTGACCCAAGGTGATCTAAGCGAAGAGCTCGCAAAATTGCTGGTGGGAGAAGATCATGGCGATGCCCCTAGCCGCATCCATAGTGATATTTTAGCCTATCTGGACACGAATCGTCATCAACATGAGAATCACAATCATCACAACAAAAATGATCATTTTCACGGTGGTGGAGAGCATACAGGTGGGATAAAAACGGCATCTATCGTGATTGAGGAGCCGATCGAGTGGGAGGATTTTACCTCCTGGATTGATACGGTAACATCGTTACGCGGTCCAGATTTGCTCCGTCTGAAGGGATTTTTGAACATTTCAGGCCGCAATGGACCGGTGGTTATCCATGCCGTCCAACATGTTGTGCATCCGCCAGTGCAACTTGCGGAATGGCCAGATGAAGATCATCGCACGCGGGTGGTCTGCATTACCCGGAACATTCAACCGGCTTCACTGATCAACGCGCTATTGGCATTTTGTAAGCCGGCTGCTGGCTAGTTAGAGATTGCGGCGATTGCTTCCACCTCGATCAGCATATCAGGATGGGCAAGTCGGCTAACTTCGTATGTGGTTGATGCTGGCCAGCCAGGACCAAAATATTCATCGCGAATGTCGATGCAGTGAAAGAACTGCTCCATATTGGTAACCAATGTAGTTATCTTGATAATATCACTTAAAGAGCCGCCAGCTTCGGTAAGCACCGCTTTAATATTTTCACCTACCTGACGAAACTGTGTTCGCATGTTGCCCTTTCCAACCGTGTTGCCATTAATGTCCCAGGCTAGCTGACCGGAGAGGAAGACCAGACGGTCCTCATTGGCACTAACTGCATGAGGGAAAAGACCGCGGGATTGACCTTCCATCACACGTGAATAAACGTGCTTTGAGTTGTGGTGAGTGATGCTCATATGTTGGCCTATCTTACTTGGCTGAGGTCCATGACTAAATAGCAAAGCCTTTGACTATTCCATCATAGCACGTCCGGCGCGGGTATCCCTGCCTTCTCTAATACCCAATCAACATTGGCGCGGTCTGGTTTGAAAGAGCCGTCGTCAATTTTTTGCATCGCTTCTACGATGGCATCCGTTACCGGAACCTTGATACTATTTTCCCTTGCCACGGACTGGACGTGTCCATTCATATATCTAATTTCGCTTTGCCGCTCTTTGGCGACGTCCTGACCCATCGAGGGAAAGCGATTGGGGCCCTGGGAAAGCTGTGCAATCATGCCGTCTACTTCAGCATATTTTTCTGGCTGTTCGACGCTCGTCCAGAATGTAGCCTCATGGGCTGCGAATTTTACTACATCAAGCCCGAGGGCAAGTCCGATCCCTGCTGCTTCTTTGGCCAGGTGGATATTAAGCTGGCGACACCGAGGGTCACCGGCAAGCTCGGCTGAACCCATTCCGGTGATACCAGCGACCGGATTGCTCATGCAGTTCTGACACATTTTTGCCCAGCGCTCTCCCCACAGATTATTAGTCGTAAGCCCGGCATCAATTGGATCAAGCATGTCAATAATAGTCTGTAAACGTGGACTATCACTACCATCGTGGTTGCCAGCGCGGAAGACCACATAGCCAGTATCACGTTTGCGGGTTGTACCTGGGCGATTGACCGTGCCGGCCTGAAAAAGTTGAACTGAAATTCCCGACATCACAAGACCAACAGAACGCTCCGCACCAACGACAGAGGCAACTATCGGATCGGGCCAGCAGTTCTGTGCCGAGACGATAAATCCGTCTAGAGACACCAGTGGATCAATGAATGTGGCTGCCCATTTGGTGTCGTAGGCTTTGACAGCAATAAAGCCGATATCAAAAGGCTCCTCGCGAGCAAGACTTTCAGCGGAGTGTAGGTGCACCATTCGGGGGTGGGCGATGATGGTTTCATGAGGCCCTGTCAATTCCACCCCATCTTTAGAAATTTTCTCCACCTGTTCGGCCCAATGTTCCACCAGCGTCACATCGTGTCCTGTATGGGAGAGCCATCCACCAATGTAACTGCCAACAGCTCCGGCACCAATAAAAAGAATTCTTGCCATTTTTATTCCCCTTCTTGCGCGTCCGCGATTATCCTCGCAGTGACGCTGATGTTGGTGCAGATCAGCATTGTGGCTATTTGAGTGCCGCCATTGCTTCCTGCAATTCATACTCACTGTCTGGCACAAGGCCTGGAACTGGGTCTCCGCGCAGATAACACAACAGATTTTCCGCGGCCCAGAGCTCCATTCGGGCGCGTGATGAGCGGGTGCTGGCTCCCATATGGCAGGTCAAAATAACATTGCCAAGCGTTGAAAGATCACCCTGATAGGGCTCGTTTGAAAAACAGTCGAGACCAGCACCAGCTAGTTTTCCAGATCTTAGCGCGTCGGCAAGGGCTGGCTCATCGACCAATCCGCCGCGAGCAGTATTGATGAGAAAGGCGCCGTCCTTCATCTGGGCTATGGTTTCGGAGGAAATTATATTGAGCGTGGAGGGGGCTTTGGGAATGTGGAGGCAGATGACATCTGCAGTCGCGTAGAGCTCTTCCTTGCTTACCCATTTCAAGCCGATTTCACGCCCAAATTCTTCGTCTGGATCAAGATCATTGGCAATGACAGTCGCACCTAAAACTGTAAGGTGTCGAGCAACACGACGGCCGATCCGGCCAATCCCAATGATACCTATCGTTAGTTCTTCGAAAGATCTTCCCATAACCCTTTTCCAGGTTCCTTGTCGAAGATTGGCATCGCCCTCCTGAACACCGCGAATCAGGGTGAGGATATGGCTTATGGTTAACTCCGTGACCGCTTGCGCATTTGCGCCACCGACATATGAAACCGGAATACCTCGTTCTCGGGCATAGAGAAGGTCAGTGGAGTCGAGACCAACAGAGGCCTTGGAGATGAAACGAAGACCGGGGGCGGCATCGATGACCTTTTCGGTCATTGGTTCGGCTCCGGAAATGGCGACATTGCACCCCTGGATTAGTTCGATCACCTCATGCTCAATTAACAATCGTCCTTGGGTATTGCATACGAGCTCAATGCCTTCCTTTTCCAGCATGGTGCGTGATACTGGATTGACGACGCCCCACTGCTCGGGCGAGACCATCGCACGTACTTTGTTATTGTTATTTTTCATACGACCATCAATTTTGTGATTATGAACTAAGATTGGAGTGGAGAGACGGGGTTAAAATGGTGTCTCGTCGCCTTCGATGATAATTCTGTTCATACGGCGTTGTTGACCAAAATAGTCATCAATCGCGTAGTGAAGCACACAGCGATTGTCCCATATAGCCATTGAATTGGGCTCCCAGGAAAAGCGGCCGGTGAACTCCGGTTGTGTTGCGTGTTCAATAAGGAATTTGATGAGCGGT
Organism: Alphaproteobacteria bacterium; assembly: GCA_963582255.1. Classification (GTDB taxonomy): domain Bacteria; phylum Pseudomonadota; class Alphaproteobacteria; order Rhizobiales; family TMED25; genus CAUZRD01. Next base: position 8,315 of record CAUZRD010000029.1, read on the forward strand.
GCTGATTCATCACTAGTCATGCCTTCAAACTCGACCGTGTGGTGGCCGATATACAGAGCTTTTCGGCCGGTTTCTGGATGAGTACGAATGACCGGATGGTGGGCACGTACTTTCTCTTCACCTGGGTCGCGCTGAGACATCGATTCAACTTCAGAAAATCGTTGTAGTGGCTGGTCGCCGATATTGAGAACCCGTAACCCATCAAGTAATTCGCGCATTCCATCAGATAGCGTGTCATAGGCATGATAGAGACTTGCAAACAATGTATCACCGCCAGTATCGGGAACTTCGAGTGCATGAAGCATCGTCAATTTTGGCGGAATAGGAAGAAAGCTGGAGTCAGTATGCCAGGCATTCCCAAATGCGTAAGTATCGGTCGGGTTCTTCACGATTTGAAGAATTTCAGGGTGGCTCACCAAGCCTTTCATATATGGATAGAGCGCAATTTTACCCCATCTCTTGGCAAAATCTAGATAGGCGTCGAGCTCAAGTTCCTGATCGCGGAAAAAGATTACTTGGTGAGCTAGTAATGCTTGGGCAATTTCGTCGAACTCAGCATCCGTCAGTTTACTCAAATCAACGCCATTGACTATTGCGCCAACAGACCCTGAAATTGGATGAACCTCAATTGTTTCAAAAGGGGTGTTGATGGATTTTGAAGTAGCCTGTTGCATCGCTTTATCCTTCGATTCCATTAATTTTATTACTCAAGCAGATATATTCAGTATTTGGAAGTCTGGTAGGTCAAGCATACCTGCCAGTGAATATTTAGTGCGGCACATTGTTACTGTGAAAGTACCATAGCTGCTGAGGTTAGCCATTTGGTGGTTCGCTTTCAGCTTTCTAATTCGTATCTTAAGTTTTGTATTGAGGCTCATCCCATAGGTCCTGATCATATCGTGGAGTCTAATTGGAACTTCTCTTTCATGTAGTTGATCGCGTTCCGCTCACCAAGCGTCACCTTGCCGCGAGATTTGAAAGCTGTCAGATGTTAGGCATCTGACAGCTTGTTTTTTCTATAGCCTGTATTTTAAACAAATCGAATCGAGTGGAAGCAGAAAGCGGTTACCGCCGGCACACAAGGCTCTATATATTTAATAGCTTGCGCGCCTCACTAGGTGTAGCCACTGATTCTCCCAACGATTCAATGATAGTGACAGCTCGTTCGACCAACGCCGCATTGCCTGGTGCAAGTACGCCTTTAGATAGATAGAGGTTATCTTCGAGACCCACTCGCACATGACCACCTAGAATTACTGCTTCTGCCATCATTGGAAAGTTATGCCGAGAAATACCAAAGGCTGACCAGATTGCTTCGCTTGGAAGTTGGTTGCGCATGGTGGTCATGATTTCGGCACTTGCATCAGCTGCCCACGGGATGCCTAGGCATAACTGGAATAAATAGGGTGAGTTGACATGTCCGCCTTCAACTAGAGCACGCGCCTGACGCAGACCTCCTAAATCAAAAACTTCAAGCTCAGGTTTGACACCAGCATCTCTGATCAGATTTGCCATTGCTGTTACATGCTTGGGGGTGTTGACGAAGATATTGGGACCAAAGTTAAAGCTACCGATGTCAAGGCTGCAGATATCTGGCTTTAGTTCTTGAACATGAGCTACCCGGTTCTCCGGTTTGGTGAGGGTTGTTGCGGGGCCGAGGTCTAGGGGGTCATCTGCGCCGATGGCGATGCGTGCTCCTGGTCCGGTGGTAAGGTTGATCAATACATCGATACCGGTTTGGCGTATGCGGTCAACCACTTCGCGATAAAGTCCGTTATCCATGCTCGCTTTCCCGGTTTTTGGATCACGAACATGAATATGAACAACTGAGGCTCCTGCACCTGCCGCCTCAACGGCTTCGCGGGCAATATCAGCTGGTTTAACGGGTACGGCTGGATTGATTCCTGTACTATCTGCCGCGCCGGTAAGGGCACAGCTAATCATGACGTTGCGACTCACGTCCAGTCCTCCATTTACTTGTTGAGTAGACATCATTGCAGAGCTGAGGAGCGTCGGCCAGTACGGTTTTAGTAAAACCTTGACTTGACGAATTGCGTTGTTGATGTTCCCAGTTTCTTTAAACGACTCTTGTCGGGCAACCTACCTAGGGGAAGCTTATGCGTCTTGGCTATTTTGCAATGCCCAGTCATGCTTTAAATCGTGATTGGAAAGAAACTCTGCGAGAAGATCGTGATGCTGTTATTCTTGCTGACCAACTTGGTTTTTATGACGCTTTTATTGGTGAACATCTCACTGATAAGGCGGAAAATATTACCAGTAGTTTGGTGTTTCTGGCGACACTTATTCCTGACACAAAACAGATCATGTTGGGCACGGGAACATCAAACCTTGCCTATTATCATCCTGTATTGACCGCGTCGCACACGGCGATGTTCGATCACCTGGCTGATGGCCGGTTTATCTTTGGTATCAGTGCGGGTGCGCAGCCATGCGACTCAGAAGTGCTGGGCATTCTTGATCAGGATCGCAACCAAATGTTTGCTGAGGCAATTGATGTGATCTTAGAGATCTGGAACTCAGATCCTCCCTATGACATTCGTTTTCCGAATAATCGCTATCCGATATCAACAGTGGAAAAACAATTTCCCGAGGTTGGTATTGGCTATCTACAAAAACCGTTGCAAAAACCAAGGCCGGAAATTGTAGGTACAGTCGTTGCCCCATATTCCAAAGGTGTTATTGCCATGGGGGAGCGTGACTTCCATCCGATTTCAGCTCATTTTTTGCTTCCTAAATGGGTAAAAACACACTGGCCAAACTATGTGCAAGGCAAATCCAATGTCCAAGAAGAGGCTGATGCGTCTGACTGGCGGGTAGCGCGTACAATATTTGTCGCCGATGACGATAAGGTGGCCGAGCGTTATGCCCGAGAGGATGCCGATAGCCCTTATGTCGCATTTTATCATAACCTTGGCTCTAAACTTAAAAAAGGTGGACGGTATGGTGTGTTTAAATCGGATCAGTCACAGCATGATGATGATGTGAGCTTGGATGATGTCTGCGATAAGTTGATCATCCAGGGATCTGTCAATAAGGTTGTTGATCAGATCTTAGAGTTCCGCGAGGAAATTGGTGATTTTGGCGAGTTGGTCTATGGCGGAGTTGACTGGGTTGATCCCGATCTTGCACGCCGCTCAATGGTGTTGATGGCAGAAGAAGTCATGCCGAGGGTCAACGAAGCAATTGATGCGTCTCGTGAGGTCTGAATTTTGACCATAATGTGTGCTTTTGGTTGCCACCTATTTGCCAGCAAAACTACAGAGTAGGATAGGTATGCGTTGGGTCCTTGTCTTACTCACTGTCTTGCTGGGGCTCTCGATTGTTTCTAGCATATATAACTATATTCCTGGACAAGAGGACAATCCGTCCTTGGCCAAGGCAAGACTATGCACCGTTGCTAAGAATACCTTTCAGATACTCATTAAAGACCAAGGTGAGGCGGGGCTAGTTACTCATACAGAGGTGAGCTCCAAAAGGATCTACACGATGAATGTGGATGAGACATTGTGGGCCAAAGAGCCGATCGAGTTGAAGGAAGGGCTGGCCATTGCGGCCTGGTGCCAGGTTGCCGGCGATGATGGTCGGGCGGTAGCTAAAATCATAGGTGAGCAGACACGCAAGGAACTGGCATCCGTTATTGAAGGTGAATTTGCTGTCTCGGAGAAAGCTTTGAAATAGATACGTACTTCTTGGCAGGGGAGAGATTTTGCCCGAGATTTTGTGACAAACGGTTCTATTTGGGGTCGCGAATATACCGACGATAAACAAAAATTCCAGCAAATATGCCGACTATAATCCAGACATAATACATGATGCTAAAGTTAGAGAACATGCTATCTCTTTCCTCTTTAATGGGATTGGATGGTTGTATTGTCGATGCTATCCCAGCGATTGGAACAAGGTAACTCAGGAAATGATATTATAGTCTATAGCAATTTATATGGTTTTGAATTTATCGGTATATATACTACGTGCTCCTGATGGGAAATTGTAGGGACATAATGCACCTTAGCTAGAGCCGTGGGCTCGACTTAGATATCACCGGGAGATAAACCATGAGTTCTGACGTCATAATTACCAATGCCCGATTGGTGATTCCAGAGTATGGCATTCTTGATGCTGATTTGGCGATCACCGGCGAAATAATAACCGCGATTGGCAGGGACGTTGGTAGCGCACCTAAAGTAATTGATGCCAAAGGACAATATGTCTTTCCAGGATGCGTGGATATCCACATGCATTATGGCCACTTCAACGAATTTTATGATGAAATGGCTAGTGAATCAAAATGCATGAGCTCACTTGGAGTCACAACATCGGTCATCCTGTTGGATCGGTGTGTGAAGAATATGGAAGGCTGGAAAGAACACATTGGAGATAAGGAGCTTTTTCTAAAGAATTCGGACATGCTTCATCATATGTGGCGCGCATCTTATTCAAAGTTGTTTCCGGAAGTTATAGAAAAATCTCAAAAGTACTCAGCAAATGACTTTGCGTTCCATTTATTGATGGAAAATGCACAGCAGATTAGCGAAATCCCTCATTATCACCGCGAATACGGTATTTCATCGTTCAAATTCTGGACTGGCCTTGAGGGATCGGCGGCTCTGATTCCGGCTGAGCAGTGGCAGCTGTTTAATATGTGCCGCGAGGAGGATGTGCTGGTCTATGCCAATTGCGTCAATGCTGCTCTATGGCATCAGGTGTCACAGGAAATCGAAGAGCGAGCTAAAACTGATTCCACGCTAGCTGGACCTTTTGGTCAGAAAGCTTCATTTCCAGGCATTGTGGAAAGTGTTGATCTGCAGCAGGTGCTGGCACTTGCTGCGGAGGTTAAGCTACCTGAATTGATTATTGCACATGTCACTTATCGTGATTCCGTTGATCTCATCCATCACTATCGCACCCAATTAGGACTCAATGTTCATGGGGAAACCTGTGCCGCCTGGTTGAGCCTCACGTGGCCTGAGATTGGAGAAAAATTGGGTCATCTAGCGACTTGTATAATTCCGCAACTTGGATTTCGGGAAGATGCGGACGCATTATGGAACGGCATTGCCGGTGGCGATATTACATGCATCGGAACCGATGGAGTCATCAGCCCTCGCAAGAATTTTCCAGATGGGAAACCTAATCCAATTTATCGCCCAGAGCCGACTAGGGAGCGTCAAGGACTTGGCTTTCCAAGTCATAATTGCATGTTCCCTGTTGTGCTGAACGAAGGGATGGAACGAGGTTTCTCACCAGTACAAATTGCTGAAGTATGTGCACTTAACCCAGCAAAGGCCATGAGGCTCTATCCACGGAAAGGAACGATTGCCGTCGGATCGGACGCCGATCTTGTTTTTGTTGATGTAAAAAAACGACATACTGTGACTTTGGATGAGCTTCATACCGCCTCACAATTTACGCCTTGGGAAGGTTTGGAGCTTGGATGCTGGCCAACTATGACAATGTTACGCGGACGCATATTGTTTGAAAATGGGAATTTTGTCGGGAAAGTGGCAGGAAATTACTTGCCGAGATACTCATAGATAACCTCTTTATGATAATGAAAATTACTTGAGGAAACATCCTATGCGCACTGTGTCATCATTCCATTGGGGCGCTTATGAAATCACCAGTGATGAAACCGGCCTAACCGGAATTGATCCATTGAGTGATGATCCTAATCCATCGCCGATTGGAAAAGGTTTACTCAGTGCGTTTGATCATAAAGTTCGGGTGCGAGAACCGATGGTGCGTCGGGGGTGGCTTGAAAATGGCCCGGGCAAAGCTGGCGGAGCCAGGGGTCGTGATCCGTTTGTTCCGGTTAGTTGGGATAAAGCGCTGGATCTGATATCTGAAGAGTTGGCGCGGGTGTCAGGCGATCACGGTTATGATGCGATATTTGCGGGTAATTATGGCTGGTCAAGCACTGGACGGTTTCATCATGCCAAAAGCCAATTACGCCGGTTTATGAGCGAATTCGGCGGCTTTACCGACGGTGTTACCACGTATTCCACAGGGGCTGCGCAGGTCATCATTCCGCATGTTTTCGGTCAGGAGTTTTTTCAACTTTGCGCTGGAATGACATCCTGGTCAGTTATCGCGCGTAATAGTGAACTTTTGGTGATGTTTGGTGGTATTCCGCTCAAAAACGCACAAGTCAGTAATGGTGGAATTTGCTCTCATGACACTAAGGGTTGGCTGAATGAATGTAAATCGTCTGGTGTTGAGTTTGTAAACATCAGTCCGGTGCGAAATGATGCGGCATCGGCTCTGGATGCTGAGTGGTTAGCTCCGAGGCCTAATACTGATACTGCCTTTATGATCGGCCTCGCGCATACCCTAATTTTAGAGAATCTACACGATCGTGCATTTCTCGATAGTTACACAACTGGATTTGACAAGTTCGAAAATTATATTTTAGGACGGACTGACGGCATTATAAAGGATGCTGACTGGGCTGGAAAGATTTGTGATATTGATTCTGATGTCATTCGCTCTCTTGCTCGGAAAATGGCAACAAAGCGGACATTATTGACGGCAAGCTGGTCCATTCAGCGCGGTGATCATGGCGAACAGACTTATTGGATGCTAGCTACGCTTGGAGCAATGATCGGACAAATAGGTTTGCCAGGCGGCGGCGTTGGTTATGGTTATGGGGCGGTTGGTCATCTCGGTAATCCAATCCGACGGTTACCTAGTCCTACCTTGCCGACAGGCATGAATCCAATCAAAAGTTTTATCCCGGTGGCTAGAATTGCTGACCTTCTTCTCAATCCTGGTTCATCATTCTGCTATAACGGTGGTGAGTATATCTACCCTGATATCAAGCTAGTTTATTGGTGTGGTGGCAATCCATTTCATCATCATCAAGATATCAACCGCCTTGCTGAGGCATTTCAGATGCCTGAGACGATAGTAGTTCACGAGCCATGGTGGACGGCGACCGCTCGCCATGCCGATATAGTGCTACCGGCCAACACGTCTCTCGAGCGTAATGATATAGGGCATTCATCAGCTGACGTGAAGTTGGTGGCAATGAAGAAGGTTGCGTCTAACGTCGGCCAGTCACGATGCGATTATGATATTTTATCCGATCTCTCTAAACGACTTGGATTTGCGGATCGTTACACTGAAGGTCGAACTGAGATGGAATGGTTGGAGCATATGTATGATTCATTTCGCGAACAGATTTCGCGCGTAGACATCGAGTTGCCATCATTTCAAGATTTTTGGGATCAAGACCTAATTGATTTGCCAGTGCGTGGCAAAGAATTGGTGATGTTTGAGGAATTTCGAAATGATCCAAATGCTTATCCCTTGGGCACGCCGTCAGGTAAGATTGAGATTTTTTCACAAAAAATTGATGGCTTTGGACTGACGGATTGCATGGGGCATGCTGCCTGGTTTGAGCCGATTGAATGGTTGGGCTCAGAGCTTGCTGAGAAATACCCGCTGCATCTGGTATCCAATCAGCCCACTACCCGCCTGCACAGTCAGCTTGATTGTGGAAGTGTTAGCCAAGAAAGTAAGGTCGCAGGTCGCGAGCCAGTGCGGCTTAATCCGATTGATGCGTTAGAACGCAACATTAAAGATGGTGATCTTGTGCGCCTTTTTAATAGTAGAGGCGCATGTCTTGCCGGTGCCGTTGTTAGCGAAGATATCCGACTTGGTTGTGCGGAGCTTGCAACTGGTGCCTGGTATGATCCAAATCCTGCTGGAGATCTTGATCGGGCGGGAAATCCCAATGTGTTGACGTTGGATAAAGGAACGTCATCGCTTGGGCAGGGTTCATCTGCACATACAGCTCTGGTTGAGGTGGAAAAGTTTGTCGGCGCTGCGCCAGCGGTAGAAATTTATTCGCCACCCTCGATTGAGCGTCCCGTAGCCGCTAAATAGTTCCTAATCATATCTTAATAATGGGAATAATGAAATATGAGCGACGGGATGTTCTCGCTTGAGGAAGCGACTATTGAAGAAATGCAGACTGCCATTCAATCTGGTCAGATCACATGTGCTCAAATTGTTCTACACTATATCGATCGTGCAAAAATTTA
>CAUZRD010000030.1:0-16076 GCA_963582255.1 Alphaproteobacteria bacterium
GATTGCGCTTAGAGATGTAGGTAAGACGTTTTCGAACGGCACTACGGCGCTTGAGGGGCTGAATGTCGGGGTGCGGAGGGGAGAATTTGTTAGTATTCTAGGCTCGTCTGGATGTGGTAAAACAACTATTTTGCGTATCGTTTCGGGCTTGGTTCAGCCGAGCTGTGGCACGGTTGTCTCACCCGTAATGTCAGGCGTTGCCGATCATAGTGTCGGCTACGTTTTTCAAGAACCTACTTTGATGCCGTGGGCCACAGTTTTCGGAAATGTTTTCCTTCCGCTTAGAATAAAGGGTGTGGGGGCGCGCGAGGCTGCCAGCGAGGTGGAGAACGCGCTGCGGCTTGTTGGGCTTGATGATGTTGCCGCTGTTTATCCGCGCGCGCTATCGGGTGGTATGAAAATGCGGGTATCGATCGCTCGCGCGCTGGTTACCAAGCCAAAGGTGCTGCTCATGGATGAACCATTCGCGGCACTAGATGAGATAACACGTTTTCGCCTCAACAACGATTTTTTGAATCTTTGGTATGAATTCGGCTGGACTGTGGTGTTTGTTACTCACTCGGTGTTTGAGTCAGTCTATATGTCTGGCCGGATATTGATCATGGCTAGTCAGCCAGGGCGGATCGTTGGAGAAATATCGAATGATACCGGCTACCCTCGCGGCGATGATTACCGCACTTCGGCTAAATATTCCAATTTGTGCCGGGAGACATCCAGAGCGCTCACACGAGCGTTAGGCCCGGAGGAACGGAGATAATGACCCCGTCCTTAGATAATGATGATAGCGCGAATGTGAGTACGTCGCGCCAGGGTAAACACAACGGTGCACTGCTATGGAATGTTTCTGGCGATAAGATTATCCGCTATCTGCTTCCGGCGGTTATATTTATCATAGCTATATTCATGTGGGACAGAATTGTAGTGTGGAATCAGATACCACACTACATTTTGCCAGGGCCGGGACTTGTGCTGGAGACCTTGATCAAGGACTGGACGCTACTGTCGCATTCACTAAGTAATACGTTGCAGATCACACTTGGAGCTCTTGCGATTGCAACTCTCGGTGGAGTTGCGCTGGCAATCTTATTTACACTGTCCAAATGGATGGAATTTTCATTGTTTCCATTTGCAGTTGTGCTCCAGGTAACGCCGATCATCGCGATAGCTCCGTTGATTCTCATCTACGTAGAATCGACCACGGTTGCCCTTTTGATCTGTGCATGGATCGTGGCGTTTTTTCCGATCTTATCGAACACTACACTCGGGCTAAATTCATCCGACCATAATCTTCAGGACTTGTTTCAACTCTATGCTGCCAAGCGTTGGCAGCGTTTGTTGTTCCTGCAAGTGCCTACTGCGCTTCCACATTTTCTGGCGGGATTGCGGATCGCTGGTGGTCTATCCTTGATAGGGGCAATAGTAGCAGAGTTTACTGCAGGTTCAGCTGGATCGGGAGCAGGGCTTGCGTTTAGGATTCTTGAATCGGGCTATCGGTTGAATATCCCACGTTTGTTCGCTGCGCTGATTTTGATCTCATTAACGGGCATCGCTATATTTTTAATTTTATCTTTGGTTTCGCATTTGATCTTACGCAAGTGGCATGAGAGCGCGGTGATGAGGGAGAGATGAATTCCAGATATGGCTATTATAATCTGAGCAATTCTTTAAAAAAATTTCTAAGATGCCATAAAGTATTTTCTGGAAAACCTCGCAATTTATCCCTCTTATCCAAAAAATAATGTGTTTTAAGTGCAGGCAACATAGCTCAAGGTAGTCGAGGGCATAATGGAAAATACTTTAAAATTGCCAATTCGACGTTCTCCGCACAAAGTTGTTAATCAATATTAATCAGTGTTAATCGGTTGGTGACGTTCGGGATTGGGCGTGCAAATATAAAATTAAATTTTTGAGCAAGGAAAATAGGATGAAACGGATTATAGGCGCTGTTATTTTTGGGGTCGGCTTGGCGATTGGGTTTAGCTCAACACATGCATTGGCCGATACTTTTGTCGATCAAAGTGACGTCAGTGTTCTGTTTCACGGATCGCACACTACTTGTGAGCCGGGTCTGTTAAAGCCCATTGCACAACCGCTTGGCCTAGGACATCGAAATTCCCGTTTGTTTGGTCTGCCAGTGCCCTGCATTCTATCTGGGCGGTAATCAACCAAAGATATCTATCGAAGATTAGAAGCTTGAGGCCTGAAAGCCATGTTGGCCCGGGATATTTTCTCGCGTCTCGGCCTTTGGTGCACTCATGTTCTTGTTTAAGAACGAGACTATGTCGGGGGTTTGGCAGGGGGGTGTTTGATACCAGCACCATGAATGGTGCAAGAAATCACCTCTTTTGGTCAGAAGTCAGCTTTTCAGATAGCTAAAATTAACTTTTAAAGACCGGTGCAGCTCTGGCGCGCGATGCGCTAGTCTATCGCAGTCAATTTAAAGCCCCCCCCCGGATTATATCGAAACTGGGGGGGCGGCAAAGATGGGTGAGGATGATATGCGTGTATCTGATGCGATCGTTGAGATATTGAAGCGGGAGGGCGTGCAGCACATTAATTGCTATCCCACAACACCTCTTACCGAGGCAGCGGCTGGTGCCAATATTCGCCCGATTGTCTGCCGACAGGAGAGGGTGGGAGTTGGTATTGCCGATGGCTTTGCGCGTGTTTCAAACGGTAATAAGCTTTCCGTTTTTGCCATGCAATATGGTCCGGGTGCTGAAAACGCTTTTCCGGGCATTGCAACTGCCTACTCAGATTCCACGCCGATGTTGCTCTTGCCTCTTGGCCATCCGCGCGACCGTGATCGCGTGTTTCCGATGTTTTCGTCTGAACGGACATATGACACGGTCACTAAATCGGTTGAGAGAATTCAAACGGCAACGCGAACCGTCGATGCTATGCGTAGAGCCATTTCCGCGACTAGACTTGGCCGTCCTGGGCCTGCAATGGTGGAAATTCCAGTTGATCTTGCCGACGAAGAGATAGATATGGAGCTGGTGGATGCCTATCGCCCTGTGGGAAAGGTGCGCTCGATGGCCAACGAGACAGATATTGATAGAGCCGCCAAGGTACTTATGGATGCAGAGCGGCCGATTATCATTGCCGGTGCGGGCGTTCTTTATGCCGAAGCGTGTGATGAGTTGGCCTCGCTTGCCGAGCTTTGCGAAATTCCGGTGATGACCACTATGGAGGGCAAGAGCGCTATTTCGGAAGCGCATCATCCGCTAGCCCTTGGAAGTGGCTCTGGTGTCATGAGTGGGCCGGTTTTTGAGTATTTGCGCGATGCCGATGTTGTTCTTGCAATCGGAACTAGCCTCACCCGTCATCCGATGGTTACGACTGTTCCGCCCGGGAAAATCATCATTCATGCGACTAACGATCCTATTGATCTTAATAAGAGTTACCAGGTTGATCATGGTTTGTTGGGTGATGCAAAACTTGTGCTGGCGCAGCTGATTTCCTGCTGCACCGATATTCGCGGCAGCAGTGCGCCGGGGCAGGAACGTGGGGTTGCCCAAAAGATCTCTGAGATACGTGAGGAATGGATGACAACTTGGCAATCCAAGCTTACCTCAAACGAGGTGCCGATCAATCCATATCGTGTTATCTGGGATTTCATGCATACAATTGATCCGGCCGATGCAATCGTCACTCACGATGCTGGAAATCCACGTTATGAGATTATGCCGTTTTACCAGTCTGATACACCACGTAGTTATTTGGGCTGGGGAAAATCCCATCAATTGGGCACCGGGCTAGGACTCGCGATTGGGGCAAAGTTGGCAGCGCCTGAAAAATTCTGCGTTAACTTTATGGGTGATGCCGCTTTTGGCATGACTGGGCTTGATTTTGAAACCGCTGTGCGTGCTGATCTGCCTATCTGCACAATAGTATTCAAGAATTCCACCATGTCGGTTGAAACTGAGCATATGGCTACGAGCCATAGCAAATTTGGTACTCGCGATGTTGGTGGAGACTACGCGGAAATTGCACGGGCCCTTGGAGGTTGGTCGGAGGTAGTGGAAGATCCGGCCCAAATTGGTCCGGCGCTGTTGCGTGCTAAACGCGCTACCGAAGACGGACAAGCTGCATTATTGCAGATGATTACGAATACCGAGCAAGCCACTTCATATATGCGTCCATTCGGATAGATGCATATAGTAGGAGCATTCGGTGATCGCCCTTCGTGCTGTATTCTCAGTGAATAAATGAAACATGCGCATGCTTGCGGTTCAGGGCTTGTCAATCAGTGGTTTGCCGTCTTATTTGTGTTGTCGGATAAATTGCCGCATTGGGGAATAGTTTAACGGTAGAACAACGGTCTCTGACACCGTCGGTCCTGGTTCGAATCCAGGTTCCCCAGCCAATTCACAGAAAGTTCGTTGTAGATGTCTCCGGCGGCCTTTCTTTTTGCGTCGATGGCCGTCGTTTCCGCTATCAGATTAAAGGGTTGGCGTAATTTTGGTCAATTCTCCGTCCTGCCAGGAGGAGTTCGAAACTAGGAAATTTAGAAGCCGTCGTTTTCCCGCGAAACTGCGGGACCAGATCGCCAGCTGGAGCACGACTTTCTCGGGTTATTCTGTCCGCCCTCGGCTTGGACTGTTTTTCGGCCGACCGGCGCCGGTCGTGGCCGCACTACTCTGCCGGCCGACGGCCTTTCCTTTCCTTTCGGGATATACTGTTGACGATCGTCCACGCTCAAGCTTCAACAAACTGCAAATAGTGGCCGGTGAGATTGTTTCCATCCATAAGTGGCCTGACATTTTTCATGAACCAGAGGCGAGATTCGAGATTCGAGTCGCGCCAGGCGAGATGGACTTCAACTGAATCCCATTCGATCAAAAGCATGAAGACGTTGGGGTTTTCAGACTCAATAGCCTGCATTGCCCTTGCGCCAAGGCAACCCGCTGTTTCTGCGAACTTGGGCATCGCCTCCTCGAGGACAGCGCGTAGTTTATCGGACTTGCCTTCCACCGAGGTCGTGCGGACGATCTCCATTACACTCATGAGTTATCCTCTTTGTTGGGCGGCCATTTAGGCCGCAGTTTTCTAGACTTTGAGAGCACGGATCAGCCGGTCCGAATGCCCCTGGGGAAATGGACAGCCTCTCGTCTTCATTGAGCGTTTCGAAGGTGGGGATATCATTCAGCGGAACGGTTCGCTCAAAGTCTGGATGAAGTCAGTTCGGCAAAACTTGGCCTATTTTGGTAAACTCAATCAGGAAAGGCAACCCCGCGCCGTGTAACTATGTATTGTCGCCGATTGGCTTGACTGCGCCTCCCCAGTAGTTGGCGATGGTGTGATCGGTCAGATTTTCCTGCACCATTTCTATCATCTGCCATGCCGATTTTTTTGCAAGCAACTTCGCTCAGGCTCGTTCTACACTTGTAAGGATAATTCTGCTGCAGCATGACAGCTGTCAGCTGCTCGATTTTCAGCTACCATCGATCGATAATACACCTTATTGTTGATCGTATAAGAGTGGACCGTGTTCTGTCAGGCTCAGACTATCCAGCCGATATGGGCCAGCCCGATCCGGTAAACTGGATAAGAAACACGCCCAACCTGAGCAGTGAAGAAAAGATTTCTATTCTGTCGGATAATTCCGAGCGCCTGTTCGCTTCTTCGGCAAAAGAGCTCGCCTGATCAACGTGATCGGATTGAATCCTTACTTGGAAATAGGAAAATGATGGAGAACTGGAATGAATGACGTGAAGGCTGATGAACTGTTCGTCAACGATGTGTTTGCGACACCAGAGTGGTTGAAGGCAGGATATCCAGAATTCGCCGAGGCGCGGGCCAGGATGGCCGAGGTCGTGTTCTCAGCTGATGGAGCCCTACCATTGCGCATCAAGGAGATTGTTGCCGTCAGCGTCCTCGCTTATCGCGACGATCCGACTATCGAGACCCACATGCGCCGGGCTCTGCAGGCCGGGTCAACGGTTCGCGAAATCACCGAGGGGATCATGTGCGCCTCCACGCCTGGGGGGCAGCCTTGCCTTCATCATTCGATCACGCCCTTAAAGAAGCTCATCGAAGAGCTTGGAGAGGAGGCGAGCCGGCGTCCGGCAAAATCCGTCAAGGCGCGGACGGGTCGCAATCCCACTTATGGGACGTGGCAGTGGATGGAGGACAACTACCCCGACTATCAGCAATTACGCCGCGACGTGAATAGGCTGATGCTGACGCCGCAGGACGCCTCCCTGGAGCCCAAGTTCCGCGAGATCGTTGTTGCCGTGGTGCTGGCATGCCGAGCCTATCCGACCGTTCCGCACCACCTTCGCCGAGCCGTCCAGGAGGGCGCAACGCTCGAGGAGATAATCGAGGCGATGCAGGTCGGTGCGCAGATCGCCGGTGCTCCGGTGTTCCATCACGCCACTCAGTATTTGAAGCAGATCCAGGAGGAGTTGGCGTCGGGAGCGATTGCACTCGCACCCGTTGTCAACGGTGGCGAGTGAGGACAGAGGATGCAGAAAATGGCGGACAGTGCAGGCGATGCAGCGGCTATGAGCGATGCATTCGAGCTACCTGAGTTTGTGAAGGCTGGACATGAAAAACTTACCGATGCTATCTGCCTCGCTGCCGCATCGATCAACAACCCTGATCACGTCGGGCTGCCGGTGCGTATCCGCGAGATTATGGCTGTCGTGGTGCTGGCCCATATGGGCTACCCCAACATCTCGACCCACATGCGGCGCGCGCTTGCAGCTGGAGCGACAATTCGCGAGCTCACCGAGGCATTGATGGTAATCAGTACACCTGGTGGACAACGATGCCTGGCATTTGGGTTGCCCTATCTTACCGAGCTCGTGGAGGAACTGGGTGAGCAGGCACTCGAACTGCCGTCCAACCCCAGTGCTGCCCGCACCAAGAGGGGCCTGTCCGTCTCGGGTGACTGGCCTTGGTTAGACAAAAACTTCCCTGAATATCAAGCATGCAGGCGCGAATTGAGCCAACTCGCTTTCGTGCCGCAGAGCCCTGCGCTCCAAACCAAGTACCGCGAGATCTTGATTGCAGTTGTGCTTTCATGCAGGCGCTACTTCACCGTGCAGGAGCATGTGAACCGTGCGATCGAAGAGGGTGCGACGTTTGAGGAGCTGGTGGATGCCTACTACGTCGGATCGCTCTTCGGCGGCGCCTCCGTGTTCAGCCATGCAGTTCCGTTCCTGAACGAAGTTCACAAGGAAATTGAAGCCGGAAGACTCAAACCCCGCTAGGAGATTTTCCTGCATGTGCCGGATCCCGGACTGGCCCGGCGCCATGTAAGCAAGAGCGGATCAGGCGACGGCGCAGGACATCGCGCTTCATCTCTTGGCAAATTGAAGGAAGTGACCAGTGACATTGTTGCCGTCCATTAGCGGGTGCACGTTCTCCAAGAATCAGGCACGCGAAAGGAGGGTTATAATGAGTTTTTTCAACACTCGTACGCGTGGGACTTGGGGACCGGCTTATGTAATAATCATCTGAGATATAGGCTATGATAAAGCCTACTTCACCTCTTAACATCGATTCGGAAGATAAGCTGTCGGAGAAGTCACAATTAATGGATATGATCTTGGGCTCGATGATACTGGGCCATGGCTTCTCTAATCAGGGAGGCGATGCTTACGGCCCTTTGTTACAAGCATGAGTGAGCTGCTAACTGCCCTTGAAACCACTGGAATTTTCTGATGAGAACTGAGTTTGAGGAGCCGTGGTCGATGCAATCTGTTGTGGGGATATTCTGGATTTTTTTTTACCAGTCATTTGGTTATACTCTCACGGGTTAGTTATTTTCGGGGTAATAACAACTGCGGCCGTAGAATCTTAACCATCGGGGTATTGCTGTTGGGCACCACGTGAAGAACGCGCCGAAGCATCTGCTTAATTTGATCTTCGGATTTCCGGCTTTTCGGTTGGGTCAGGAGGAGATCATCGATCGCCTTCTCAGCGGCATTCATACTCTTTGCGTCATGCCGACTGGCTCAGGCAAGTCACTATGCTACCAGCTGCCAGCTCTGGTTTTCGACCGGGTTACGGTAGTTGTCTCACCGCTTGTGGCACTGATGGACGATCAAGTTGCGGGTCTACAAGCCAATGGAATCAATGCTGTCTGCATTCACTCCAACCGCTCTCGTGCCCAAAACGTCGAAGATTGGCTTCGGGTTCGAGATGGCACGGTGAAGCTGCTCTATCTTTCACCTGAGCGGCTCATGACGGAGCGGATGCTTCTTCAACTAGAAAAACTTGACCCGGCGATGTTCGTTGTCGACGAGGCCCATTGCATCTCTAAATGGGGGGTTAGTTTTCGTCCTGAATACGAGGCGCTGTCGGCGCTTAATGACAGGTTCCCAAACGCGACGCTGGCCGCCTTCACTGCGACTGCCGACATAGCCACGCGACGAGACATTACGACTAAGCTCTTCCGAGGACTTGGAGACACCGTTGTTCACGGCTTTGATCGGCCAAATCTTTGGCTTGGTGTTGAAGCCAAAACCAAATGGCACCAACAAATCATTGAGTTTTTGGAACCGCGCCGCAATCAAGCGGGTATCGTATATTGTCTATCCCGCCGACTGACTGAAGAAGTCGCTGCTTTTCTTTCGGAACGGGGCTACCGCGCTCTGGCCTACCATGCAGGGCTGACAGCAGAGACGCGCAAGGAAAATCAAGAGATTTTTATGGCCGAGGAAGGTGTTGTTATGGTTGCAACCATTGCCTTCGGTATGGGCATCAACAAGCCGGATGTTCGCTTCGTTTTTCACCTAAATTTGCCGGGAAGTATGGAAGCCTACTATCAGGAAATCGGACGCGCTGGGCGCGATGGAAAACCAGCTGAGGTCCAACTTCTCTATGGCCTCGATGACATCCGTATGCGCCGCCAGTTCATCAGTCAGGACGGAGGAGACGATGGCCACAAGAACCGTGAACATAAGCGGTTGGATTCGCTGCTCGCCTATTGCGAGGCAACTCAGTGCCGTCGGATCTCACTTCTTGCCTATTTCGGAGATAAGTCTGTGCCGTGTGGGAATTGCGATGTTTGCCTCAACCCACCAAAGGTAATCGATGGAACGACAGACGCAAAGATACTCCTTTCCGTGATCACGGATACCGGCGAGAGATTTGGTGGCGGGCATGTTGTCGATGTTCTCCGAGGCTCGGCATCTGAAGGAATCCAAACGCGCCAGCACGATAGGCTAACGACTTTTGGCATCGGACGGGATCGTTCTAAGAGTTACTGGTTGGCCTTCATTCGTCAGGCCGTCGCCGGCGGTTATCTTTGGATAGACATTGAACGTTTCGGTGGCTTGAGGTTGACTGAAAGGGGGAAAGCAGTTCGGGGGGGTACGGATAGTTTCTATTTCCGCGAAATTGTGAAGTCCAAAACAGCTGAGAAGGCCTCGCGAAGGGAACGCTCTGCGAACGGCGTAGCTCAAGATTTAGATACCAGTCTGTTCGCACACCTGAAGGTACTGCGCCGCGAACTAGCTTGCGCCCGCAATGTTCCTGCCTACGTCATCTTTTCTGATGCAACGCTACAGGATATGGCCCATTTGTGTCTGAAAACACTTGATGATTTTGCGCTGGTTAGCGGTGTCGGTCCGAAGAAACTTAAGGACTTTGGTGAGATATTTCTAAAAGCCATCAGCGATCACAATCGGCAGGTCTGAAGCCGTAAGGCAAGCCCACCTTGGCTGTTCTTTTTGCACGGAGGAAAAGGGCGTCACTACCGGCAAGCAATGGTTCAATGCGGAATAAAATATTGCAGAGCATCGAGAGCAAAGAAACAGGCAGCAGGTCATGACGCCAGAGATTGCTGGGGCTAGGTATCAATACGATCTATCTAGCAAAAAGTCATGAAAAGGTGCGGGGTGCCTACCTTCATTCTACTCCCACCAGTGTTGCGGATCTTGTCCTATCCCCTGCGTACCGTTTGGCCCTCCACCACCGGTACGTAGAAAAGTACTATGATTATAACCTACCTCAAATTTTCCGCCGATTGCCTCAACCATCCAATCCATACCCATAGATTGGCAATCCAATCGCACCATGTCACCCGGAAACATGGTGGTGTTGTGATAGGCGTCCTCGTAGACCCAAAGCTCCTTGGGTGCTGTGATATTATTATAAAAGTTCTGAACGAGTTCGATCGGACAGCGGGCATCATATTCGCCGACGGTCAGAAGAACGGGGCACTTGATATTGCTTTCGCGACCTTCTACGGCCATACCAGAAAGAAGGACATTAAGTTCTTCTTCGCTTTTTGCGCCTGTCAAATAGCCGAATAGCTGCTTGTAGCGTGGCGAGAACGTTTCCATGATGTAGTACTTGTCTATATAAGATGCCCACAGGCCTACCACCGCTTTAACGAGCGGATGACCACTGCATGCGACCTCTAACCCCCAGTGGCAGCCCATTGAACGCGAGAACACGCCGATTTTGTTCTCATCGACTTCGTCGCGGTTGGAAAGCCATTCTACCACTGCGAGTGCAGCGCGCTGGTAGTTGTCAGTTGTCAGCTTGATGCCGCGGATGTTGCTCGTACCCTGGCCTGGTCCATCCATCGTTAGAAGATGCATCCCACGGTCATGCGCGTGGTTATATTTTGGATCAGGGTAAGTCTCTTTTGTCGCGTCGCAGCCGCCGATGAAAAGAACGGTGGGTGCCTTTGGCCGACCCGGAAGTAGGTGGAAATAACACTGAATTTCGCCACCCTCGAATGGGACCTCTATTCGCTCAAGCGGATAGGAACAAAACTCAGCAACTTTCTCGTAATTGGCGATGCAGCGACCGTGCAAATAGCGCTTTTCATCATTGGTCTCGAGTACCGGATGCTGGGCTCGCGAGAATTGAACCGAAGCCCGATGGTAAAGCTCCATAGCCGTCTGAAGGTGCCCTGAATCTTCTTCTTCGCGGGCGACTCGCTCGAATCTCTGTCCAATCCGGCCGAGGTGTTTGGAAATTTGAGCATGGCTTTTCACGCTGGCTGGCAGCTGGCGACCTTCACCATCCCAGTGAAACACGCGACCGGTAGTCTTGACTAAATAGTCGAATATCCATTGTTGACGGTCTCGGTCGAGGGGAGGGGTACGCATTGAAGCTTCCTTCGCGGTTATTAGGGCGAACTGACGGCGTTAGTATTTGAAGTGTAATTCGCCCATGCACTGGTTCATTCACTACATAATGCTTGATTCATGAGTTTGGGTACAGCGCATTCTGTTATAAACCTGGTAGGCGGCTGAGCAATCCTAAGTCGACCTGTTTGGGTGGACACAGGTCGATAAATACGTACTCTTCTCGGATTGGGCCCCGCAATAATCCTCGTGGATCACGAGTGGGTTGGCACGCCGTCGGGGGAAACGAGTGCGGCGAAGTTTGCTTTGCCATTGGACAGACTGCTCAGATGGGAAAAATATTATGTCACAGCAAAAAGATAGCTATTTGGTAGCAGATATCTCGGAACTTGAGCATTTATATGGCGCGCCTTCGCAGCCGTCGCTCGCGAAAGAGGTTGATTTCATCCACACGGTCTACAGCAAGTTTATCGCGCTTTCTCCCTTTATCGTGCTTGCTACAGGTAGTCGCGATGGACTGGATACATCTCCACGGGGCGATGCTGCGGGGTTTGTCGTCGTAGAAGACAAAAAAACGCTCCTTATTCCTGACCGTCCTGGTAACAATCGGATCGATAGCTTGCGCAATATTATTGATAATCCTCAGGTCGCTGTATTTTTTCTGGTTCCCGGTGCTGGAGAATCGTTGCGGGTAAACGGCAGGGCTTCGATCTCCGTAAACCCGGATTTACTTGCCCGATTTGTCATAAACGGAAAACTTCCGCGCTCGGTGATTGTGGTCAATGTCGACACTGCCTTTTTTCAGTGTTCGAAGGCGATAGTCCGCTCGGATCTTTGGAATCCGGAAAAGCGAATTGATCGTACCGAACTTCCAAGCACCGGCACGATGCTCGCTGAATTGAGTAAGGGCTCTATCGACGGAGTAGCTTATGATCAGGCTATGCCGAAGCGGATTAGCGAAACTCTCTACTAGGAAATTTGGTCAACAAGGACACGAACATCAAGCGACAGCAAGTATCCAATGTATCGGGCGCGCAATGCAGTTTCTGAATCTTGGTTGTGCGATGATGATGGGAGATGAGAGTGTTTGGGTGCGACTAGGTAGCCAACGAACGACTAAAGCTAGACCCTGAGGAGTAACACGGATGCCATTCTACCAATCCATGATTTGCGAAAATGTTAAACTCAAAGGCGATGGAGATGCTCCTATTTCCGCCTATGTGGCGAAGCCCTCGGCTGAAGGCAGCTTTCCAGGAGTGGTGCTGATACATCATCTCCCCGGTTGGAGCGAGTTCTATATCGAAACTGCGCGGCGCTTCGCGCATCATGGCTATCTCGCAATCTGTGCCAACCTGTATGAGCGCTCGGGAGAAGGTCATCCTGATGACGTTGCCGCCAAGGTACGTGCTGAGGGGGGGATTCCCGATGCTCAGATGATTGGCGATACCGAGGCTGCGGTAAAATGGATGCGCGAGCAGTCTGGGCACAATGGAAAGGTTGGCTTGTTTGGCTCCTGCTCTGGAGGTCGGCACGCCTTTCTTTATGCCACCCAGAGGAATGATGTTGACGCTTGTGCTGAGCTCTGGGGCGGACGGGTTGTGATGGGGAAGGAAGAAATAAATAACAAGATGCCTACTGCACCGATCGACCTGACGAAGGGCCTCTCCTGTCCTCTTATTGGCATCTTTGGCAACGATGATCGCGCGCCGAGTCCCGAGCAGGTAAATCTGCACGAGATAGAGCTTAAGAAATATGGAAAGGATTATGAATTTCACCGATATGACGATGCCGGTCACGGAATTTTCTATTGGCATCGGCCACTATACCGGCCCGAGCAAGCCATGGACGGCTGGAGCAAAATTTTCGCGTTTTTTGGCAAGCATCTGGCAAACTAGGAGGCCCTGAATATGTGTACTTCCATTGTTGAGATTGTCCCCGTAGAGGGTATGGCAAAGCGCGGGGATTATTGGTTCCAGCTAACGCAAGCGGTGGTCGCCTATGACCATGCACGCCATGCTCCACTAGCTGACGTTATCACACTTGATTTTATTAATACCAGCCTAGATCCAGGTGCGCGCGCAGGCATCGAACTGACGCTCGATACTGCTAAAGAGCTGCGTATAGCTCTTGGCCGGGCTATTGATGCAGCTGACTTGGAGGAAGCAGAAGTGCGTGGCAAGGGCGTTAAGCCAGGTCTCGTTCGCGTAGCGTGACATTGAGCTAACAAATCTTTTTTGGTAAACAAACGAGCACCATATGTGGAATGACAGTTTAAGAGGCCGCGAGCGCATAGGTCACCTCGGACAGATTGGATTATTTGCATGTCTTGTTCGCAATGATCAAATTTTAGAACTAATATATTTTGGATAAAATTGGGAGAGTATGGTGATGCTTGAAATCCCGTATGAAAAGATCACTAATTCGGCTGCATGTGTGGGATGCCCGTAAAGTTGCATGCGTAAGTAACTTGTAAGTGAAAGCCCACATGGTGATCTGCGGCATTGTAGTCTCGGAAATGAGGGGGGCTTTGACAATACCTATGATGTGAACTGTGAGGGAGGCGAGCATCCCAGGTTTTCTCATTAGGCTTTAATCTGGTAAATCTGACGACGAAAGTAAGGGATATAAAATGGAGTTTAGCTTTGATCACGTGCATCTAGTTTGCCGTGATGTTGATGGTATGGCAAGTTTCTTCAATCGCATCTTTGATGCAGAACGTATTTCTTACAATCAAGATTTTAATGGTTCAGCGAGCGCTGTTCTCCGCTTAGGTTCAATGAGGATATTCGTGCGTGGTATCAGGGCTGATGAAAATCCTGACGCCGTTGCGCCAGATACGGTTCAGGGTCTTGATCACTTTGGTGTTGGCGTTGACGATGTCTACGAAGCAGCTAAATGGCTCAAAGCCCGTGGGGCGGAGTTTTCGGTAGAACCGGCACCGCGCGGTATGGGTGGCAGGATCATCTCATACATTCGTGGGCCCGAGAACATCGATATCGAAATTGTCGGGCCCTATGTTGGTCACTAATTCTTGGTGTGGATGGCTCCGCACACGTAGTTCGCAAGCTTTTTTATAGGGTTACAACACCACTGCGGGCGAGATCATCTATACTTTCCTGACTGTAACCCAGATCGACCAAGATTTGTCCTGTGTGCTCACCTAACAATGGTGCAGGCCTTGAAATACTTGGGCCGTCACAATCCATGAGCACCGGATTGCGCAGTGACTTTTGTTTGCCTGCTACTGGATGATCAACCTCGACCACCATATCTCGCGCTACGATTTGCGGATCACTGAACACCTGATCATAATTATTGACTGGCGAGCAGGGAATGCCCCTGGAAGCCCATGCATCCTCGAGTTCTTCAGCCTTCCAGGTGAGGATGATAGGTGCCACTAGAGCGATTAGATCATTCTCATTCTGCTTCCGTGCGAGATAGGAGGAAAAGCGTGAATCTTCGAGATGATGTTCAAGTCCCAGAACCTTCATAAAATCAGCAAAAAATCCATCTCGAGCTGCAGTCACTGCGATATGGCGTCCGTCGGCTGTTTCAAATAGTTGGTAGGGCGCATTTGTTCGGTGCTTGTGGCCAAGTCGTTTGGGGACCTTGCCGGTTGCGAGAAAGCCAGCAGTTTCCCATGCAGCTACCGCAATGGATGCCTCGGCAAGCGCCACATCTACCGTGCGGCCCCCCTTATTATTTAAGCTACCAATCAGTCCTGATAGCATGGCGTAGGTTGCAAATAGCGCGCCGAACATGTCGGCGGTCTGAATCCCAGGCCTCATTGGCATGCCATCCGGATCTCCTGTGACGTAAAGTGCGCCCGAGAATGCCTCCATTGTGAGGTTCACACCTGATCGTCGGCTTTTGGGACCTGTCTGGCCAAACCCGGAAACCGAGGTGTAGACAATATTTGGATTCACCTTGCGAACGTGCTCCGCTCCGAGTCCCAATGATTTAAGTGCGCCGGGTCGGTTGTTTTCAAGAAAGCCAGCGCTGGTTTCAGCAAGCTTGAGTAAAATGTTGCGGCCTTCAGATTGTTTGAGATCGACCACCATACTGCGCTTGTTTCGGTTGAGTGCGGCGAAGCTTGCGCTCTCGCCATTTACAAATGGCGGCATGCCACGCGTCATGTCGCCTGCACCAGGGCGCTCGACTTTTATTACGTCAGCACCCATATCAGCTAGTAACATGCCGCAAAATGGCCCGGCAATCAGGTTGCCGACCTCGAGAATTTTCAGCCCATATAGAGGCCCGGTCATGATATAGATTTGTCGGCAGAAATGCCTAAATGATCTGATGGGTTGTTAAGAGAATCTGGCCGCTGAAAACTCTTGATAGGCTCTTTCCACGGAGACGGCGCACCCTCATAGGCCTGCGGTCCTTGAAGAAAATGCTTGGCCTGTTCGAGAGTTTCGACCCGTGGCATATCCATTGGATAGAGCCGTTCTCCGCGTGGACATGGTCCTGCCTTGGAAACAAAACCATAGAGCGGATGGCCGACTATCTTCTCGGCGAGCCACACAACCTCAATCAACTTGTAAAGATCAACGCCGGTTGGGATGCCCATCTCTTCAAGCATGTGCATTAGATCCTCTGTTGCGATCATCGATGCTGCTCGACCATTGCCGCAATATGGACAGCCCGCCATGCCACCGATCGAGGTCTGGAGACGAAGAGTATCTGTGACTTCCAGCACCCGTAATGCGGCATAAACTGATGCGAGCGCTGTCCCCCTTCCGTTGTGAAGATGCAGACTGAAGTCAGTGATCTCTGGCCAGCGTTCTTTAACTGCGATGATTACTTCTTCAACTTGGTGCGGCATATTCCAGCTCATCGCATCGGCAAAATAAACTCGGCTTACCGCGATACCTGCAGCTTCCCACAACCGATACATGCGATCTAGCCAGTTCATCCGTTCCTCAAGGGTAAATTCCCCTGTCCAGTTTGATCCGAAGGCGTTGCTTGCAAGAGCTATTCCTCCTTCTTTCACGCCTGCCACGGCGGCTCCCTCAA
>CAUZRD010000031.1:0-16000 GCA_963582255.1 Alphaproteobacteria bacterium
CAATCCAGCATAAACCACCGTCGGAGGATGACCTGATCCGATACGGATGGTAATCTCTTTAGCTATGGCACCGCCGATACTAACAAATAGGCCGGCGGCGACTAGTCCAAGGACCATGACCGCTGACATTGCGGAAGCTGCAAAACCAAGTTTTTTCTTATTCATCATTCCCCCCCTAATTGTGTTTGTGAACTCAGCTCCATTATATAAGCAAAATACAATATCGCATAGAGAACTGCCGCTGTCCTACAAATCTTCAATAAGATTACAATATTCCTGCCAGGATTGTTACCATTGATCAGGCTAGGGCGCCCGCGAATAGATCCAGATCGAGGCTGGAGGAAGGTTCTGCCAGACAATTTTGTTCCGACTTGCAATCAGTCCCATCTGATCGACGATTTTTTTATCAATTGGTGAAACAAACCTATAAGTAAACTGAACAAATCTCCCACCAGGCTTAAGAATGTCGAATACGCTACTGACAACCGCCCTCACCATATCCTCATCAAATATCTTTAAAGGCAGTGTCGATACAACTCCGCCAACTTGCGCTCGCGATTGCTCGCGCCAGATACGCGACAAATTCTGCGCTGGTACATTCAGAACCTCGATAGAAGGGTAGCGTTTATACAAAAGCTCACAAAGTTCGGTATCAATTTCAACGCTCGATAGATCTGAAGATGTAATTCCACGGTCCAGAAGTGCGCGCGTAACTGCTCCAGTCCCGCCACCCAGCTCAACCACTCCCACCGCAGGCCGGCTAGCAATCGCACGTGCCATAGCTTCCCCGACACCCGGGCTTGATGGAAAGATGGAACATATCTGTAGCGGATGACGCAAACTTCGCCTTAAAAAAAACAGAGCTTCACTCATCGTAGTTGTCAATCCGCTAGAACTCAGCTCACTCATAATCTCTGCATCTATTGTTTGAGGTCATCTTCAAGAAACACTCGAGGCTTCAGTTACTCTGCAATAATTATTTAGATACGCACATTCACCTAGCAAAACGATTACATATTTATTCATATAAATATGCCAAATGCCAAGAGCTTTTAGCTTACATCTACTTACGCAAACGCTGGATAGTCTCTAATAGTTCAATTGATTCGCGCAGTGAGCAATATGGCAAAGGCTTATTGTTCACCACGCAATCCATGAACAGGCCCATTTGCCCGGCAAACAGGTTTTGCGGTTCAAACTGAAAATCAGTTCTACCAACATTGAAATCTGAAGAGGCAGAAAGGCAGTTTATGAAGGTTGGCATTTCGGACTGAATAGAACCCATAAAGCTACCATTTTTTCCATGGATCTCAGCATATTGCACAAATATAGGGGTTGTAAGATCAGCCTCGATCACAAAATGTACCCCGCTTTGCGATACAAAACGCGCCATAACAAAATCTTCGGCATCCGCCTCAACCGTCACCCCATCAATCAGTCTATCGGGCTGAATAATATCGGAGCAGAGCAACTCAGCCGATTGGACCGATCCGAAATACCACAGTGCCAAATCAAGCATATGGACTAGCATCTCATTGATCGCACCGCCCTGACTTTCCCTTCGGTGCTGCCACACATCATGCGATCCCGGCCCGCCAAGCCGGAACAATGCATTCGAGATTTTACCAAGAACGCGAGATCGGCCGCTCTCTCGTACCCCATCAAGAATCGAGGCTGCTAATGTAAATGCTGGAGAGAAGCGATAGATATAGCCAACCATCCCTACAAGGCCGGAGGTACTAAGGCGCGCCAGCAGATCTCGCGATTCTTGTAGATCAGTTGAAAGAGGCTTTTCACACAAGAAATGTTTCCCCGCAGAAATAGCAGCATTGATCAACTCAACGTGAGACGCAGGTGGAGTGCAAATTGAAATTGCCGTAATCTCGCTGTCTGCAAATAGCTCTTGTGGATTCTTAGCAATTTGAACATGGGCCGAATGGCTGAGTGCCTCAGCGCGCTCCAACGCTTGGTCGGTTACCACTATGTCCACATCACCCCATGCACGCAGTCCACAAATATGCTTCGGCGCCTGCCGACCGCAACCAATAATACCAACCTTCGATCTCATTGTTTATTCTTGTCTTTTTTCGTAATGTTCATTGATATTACGAACGATGGGCGGCCTCAGATCAATCTGTCAACTACCGGTAATTACGAACACCCGATTGCACAAGCGTTAATAAACCAGTAAAGCCGTTACAACCGATGGTTATTAAGTAAACTAGCTAACAGCCAATCGCCCAAGACGGTATAAATGAACCAAGATAATACCAAGAAATAATGATGAACCGCATTTGTTTCTTCGCCGGCCCCTCACCAGAAGCACAAACAGCTAAATCAGCTCTTGAAAAACGCTATGGCGAGCAGGACATAGAAACATCCGACGTTGTTGTTGCACTAGGCGGCGATGGACTAATGCTTCGCTCACTACACCAGCTCATGGATCGAACAATCCCGATCTTCGGTATGAACCGTGGTTCGGTCGGCTTTTTGATGAACGAATATCGAGAAGATGATTTACTAGGACGCATCGCTGCGGCTGTAACAACCAACATACATCCACTCCGCATGGAAGCTATCGATATCTCAGGCACTAAATGGACTGAACTAGCCATCAACGAGGTTTCTCTGTTCAGAACTACCTATCAGGCCGCCAAGCTACAAATTACCGTCGATGGTCGCATCCGCATGGAAGAACTAGTGTGTGATGGCGCCCTTGTTGCAACCCCGGCAGGCAGCACCGCCTATAATTTATCAGCTCACGGTCCTATTTTACCGCTCAGTGCTCAGCTCCTAGCCCTAACCCCAATCAGCCCATTCAGACCCCGCCGCTGGCGCGGCGCGCTGGTTCACTACGATGCACACCTTCGCATCGATGTACTGGAGGCATCATCGCGAGTAACTCATGCCACAGCTGATCATACCGAGGTGGCCAAGATTGCAAGTGTGGATGTTGGAATCGCAACCGACAAAACGCTCACACTTCTATTTGATCCTGATCACAATCTTGATGAGCGTATCCTGAGTGAACAATTCCTGAGCTAGAGTCACGAATTGAAATATTTAAAAGTCATAGCCTTTCAAGAGAAGGCAATAGCCCCCTGGACCAATCATTATTCATATCGAAGGTATGAACATGAATTATTCTGCGGGCAGTTATCAACCCGCCGACAGAACACCGGTCTGTTCAAGCTTGAACTTTAACAGGTCTGCATCAAACGGCGCGACCAAGCATTCATCAGCGCCCACAGAAACCGCCGCGCTCAAAACCTTTGCGTCACCCTGATGGATACATACCATAACCCTAGTATTTTTGGAGCGGCATAAAATCTTAGCCTCAGCAACACCGTCAAGTAGACGCCGCAAACCACATCCATCGGCTAAAATAATCAGGTCTGGATCAACGTCAGCGCAAACTATTGTCAACTCTGATTCTGAGGTCAAATAAACACTATCAATACCGCAACCGGCAAGCCAACGCCCAAGCTCAGAGCGCAATGGCGCTTCAACCCCAACAACCACGGCCAATTTGGACAGAGCTGGCATCATATGACTCCCGCAACAATTTACGCATATTCAATGTGTATTAGCACAAGCCTTCGCTTGCTGAGCTGAATCATTAGTTAACGATAGCAAAAATTACTGACTACAAAAAATAACAGTTTTTAAACAGAAAGCTAGGTATAAAAATGAAATAAGGTGGACAATTTTTACATTGGCAAATATCAATTTTCTGCCTGATCTATCAGCTTACAAACCGAGCTAGACTTCTGGACGTGGCATCGCGAAGACCGTCTCTATAACGGCATAATCCATATACCCAAGCCTGGAGATCGGCCTCAAAAGCTTCACATCCACCAGACTATTAACTATTACGCTATCATCAATATACACCCCTACAACGAGGCCAAAACAGACCTGCGAGAGATGGATACCCCCCATCCCATCCGGTAAATTGATCGTTTTAATATAAGTGCATTCTAAAGCGACCGGAGATTCGCCAACCCGTGGCGGAGCAATCTTTTGCGACTTTACCGGTGTCAGTCCCGCTAACTCGAACTCATCAACATTTGGTCCAACGGGTGCAGATGATTTGTTAACAGCCTCTCGCAATTCCCAAGTGGCGAGATTGCAAACAAATTCGCCTGTGTTTTCTACATTGGTCAGCGTATCTTTGCGAGCAACTGAGGAGAACATCACAATCCCAGGCTTGTCGCCCACCAGATTGAAATAGCTGTAAGGGGCAAGATTAACAACTCCTTCCCTAGTGCAGCTTGAAATCCAGCCAATCGGCCTCGGCGCCACCAATTGCTTGAGAGGATCATGGGATAATTCATGATCATTTCTCAATCCGTCATAGAACATGTTGCCACTCCCTGGCTTTATCAATCCTGCTGCCAGCTTGTGATAATCTGGTCAAGATCTGGCCTCACTCTTTCTGTTCGTTCCTGTCTGGACGTCCCAATATATATGAAACCAGCAATTTTTTCATGCTCTTCCAAACCAAGAGCTTGACCTACATCGTCATTGTAGGCGCACCACTCCGTCAGCCACTGCGCGCCAAATCCCATCGCGGTCGCCGCGCTTAATAATTGCATGCAGACTGCACCTACACTCAGAACCTGTTCCCACTTCGGTATTTTTGGATGGTCCTCAGCGCGTGATACAACACATATAACAAGCGGAACACGGGAAAAACGCTCCCGCTCCAAGACAAGTTTAGATGAATTAATATCAAGCTTCTCAGCTTCAACAATTCGCGCTAGGCATTCTCCGAGCTTACTTAGTGCGTTGCCCTCAATAATAATGAAACGCCATGGCACAAGCCTGCCATGATCTGGAACCCTGGCTCCAATTTTCAAAAGGTTAGTCAGTTGATTTGCA
The DNA here is from genome assembly GCA_963582255.1 of Alphaproteobacteria bacterium. Classification (GTDB taxonomy): domain Bacteria; phylum Pseudomonadota; class Alphaproteobacteria; order Rhizobiales; family TMED25; genus CAUZRD01. The sequence continues at coordinate 4,885 of CAUZRD010000031.1, forward strand.
TCTGGTCCCGGAGAGATTAGATCTTTTACAGAAACCGAGCGGCGGGTCATCAAAAAGTCAAGGATCGCATCCATTTATCAAAAACCCATGAGAAACGTTGTGTTTTGTGTATGGGACAATAGTATAATCGTATTTCCCGAAAAACTATGACTAAAAGCGATTGCGGGGCTCGTACTTGTTACTAAACTTATGATTGCATCCCCGACAGGAGAAGCTAATGCGCTGGTTTTGTACAGCGAATGAATTGATGAGCCTATGCTGGCTATCGCTAATGCTGATAGCCAGCACCGTAACAGCCCTCGCCGATACACGTGAGATTGGATTTAATTCCCTCAGTTCGACCTCCTCTAGCCATACGCCGTTTATCTTGATAGCGGCAACTAATGCACCTTCGCCAAGGATCAAACCTCTTTCCCATGTGGATCTAAAAAATGGGGTTCATCTGACTGCCCATCTCGCCAATGGCACACCAGCGCTAGCAGACGGATTGGAGTGGTCTATCCGGCGGCTCGATCATTCCGGCATCATACTCAAGGAAAAGACACCCAGACCAGCTCTTGATCTCCCGCCAGGAGAATATAGAGCCAAAGTGGTTGCCGGACAGCTCAACGCAACACAAAATTTTTCCGTAGAGGCCGGTAAAGTCACCGTGGTAAAAATAAACTTTAATGCTGGCAAGCTTGATCTAACGGTGAATTCCGGTGGGACAAAATTAGCGCTTGAAAATACTAATATCTTAATATGGTCATCGACGAATTCAAAAGGTCGACCTATATTCCACGGCTCCGGTCAACGTATCGAAGCCCTATTACCGGTAGGCGAGTTTTATATAGAGGCAACCCTTAATGCGATCTCTGGGAAAAAAAGGATTAGGATTTCAGCAGGCGCCATTGAGCACACAACGATTGATCTAGAAATTGGGCATATCATCGCCGAGGCACGGGCTGCTGAAGGGACTGAGCCACTATCAAATGCAGAATTTTTTATTAACCACGCCATCCGAGATAAGCCCAAAATATCTCGTACTGGCCAGTACGGGATATTTGCCGTCTCCCCCGGAGAATACAAAATCTCTGCACAGTTTGGTCTGGCCTTCAAATCACAAACCGTACAGGTTTTTGCCAACCGGCTGACAAGCGTCAATCTATCCCTAGATGCATCACGCCTTACTCTTGATTCCATAAGCCCAGATCAGGGTGCTGGGCTAGGGGCCGGTGCGCCAGCACACTACCGGATTTTCAATACTAAAAATGATAGTGGAATCAACCCTCTCACGGAGATTTATGCCGCACTCCCGATTTTATATCTTCCTGCTGGTGAATTCATTGTCGAGGCAGAACGTGATGGCCTCATTGCACGCAAATCAATCACACTCAGAGCCGGTTTTTCTGAAAAAATACAGCTTGTGCTCGCACCAGCTAATGTCGATATTATCATCAAGGAAAAAGGGCGCCTGCTAAGCGATGCCAATGTTGTATTCTCTGCAATCCCACTGTCTGCTAACGGCATGCCATCAGGACCTAAAACAGACTTAACTCCTCTTTCAAGATCTTCCCTCACACTACCTATAGGAAAGTATCTTCTTAGAGGAATCATCGAGCCAGGCAACGCGATTGCCGAGACTATTATAACTTTAAGTTCTGGAAAAACAGACAAAGCTGAATTTGAATTTAAGGTTGGGTTAGCGAAAATTGAGGTGCTTGATAAAAAGGGAGAAAAATCGGTGATCGGAGCCAGTGTCGCAATAAGATCATTGCGCAACAATAAGTTACTGCGACCGACCGGTACCAGCAATCAACTTTACCTTGCTCCAGGGCTATATCAAGTGATCGGACGATTTGGGGTTGCCACAGCTAAGGCCAATCTAACAGTCATCGATGGAAGTGAAACAACAACTTTTATTATCCCTAAATAAACCTAGATAGCCAATACTTATATTACGTAATTCCATACATCCCTCTGTATGGTAGTTGGTCCAAAATTAGTCAGTATAATCTTGATTACATTCCTTCCTCGTAGATCGTCATGCGCCGGGCAAGGTCAGGGGGCATTGCTTCTTTACGCAAAGCCTCGACCGCCTCGCCTACGCCAAGCGATGTCTGTGACTTCGAGCCCAACCGCCGTACAGAAACACTCTGTTCACCTTCTTCTCGCGCACCAACCACAAGCATGGCCGGGACCTTGGCATGGCTGTGCTCACGTACTTTGTAATTGATTTTTTCGTTACGCAAATCACACTCAACCCGCAATCCGGCTGCAGAGCACGCTGCCGCGACACGATCGGCATAGCTATTGGCTTCAGATGTGATTGTCGCCACCACCACCTGAACTGGCGTGATCCAAAGCGGCAAATGGCCAGCATGATTTTCAATTAATATGCCGATAAACCTCTCCAAAGAACCAAAAATTGCCCGGTGCAGCATCACCGGCGTATATTTTTCACCGTCAGAACCAATATAGAATGCACCCAACCGCCCAGGAAGGTTGAGATCAACTTGCAAGGTGCCACATTGCCAATCCCGGCCGATAGCATCTCGCAATACATATTCAAGTTTTGGCCCGTAAAATGCTCCCTCTCCTGGATTTAGCTCAAACTCTTGGCCGGCACTGGCAACTGCGTCTTTCAGTGCAGTTTCCGCCCGGTCCCACACGTCATCATCACCAACCCGCACATCAGGGCGGTCCGAGAACTTTACCCTCACATCTTTAAACCCAAAATCACGATAGATAGACAAAATCAGGTCGTGGACCTCTATGCATTCTTTCGTAATCTGATCATCTGAGATAAAAATATGGGCATCGTCCTGAGTAAAATGGCGCACCCGTAATAAACCATGCAACGCTCCCGAAGGCTCATAGCGATGGACTTTGCCAAACTCAGCAAGTTTCACCGGCAGGTCGCGATAACTCTTCAGCCCATTCTTGTACACTTGGACATGGCCGGGACAATTCATAGGTTTAAGAGCAAAAATGCGTTTATCTGGTGTTTGGCTAGTATACATATTCTCGCCGAACTTCTCCCAATGTCCCGAGGTCTCCCACAACGACCGATCGAGCATGTCCGGCGTGTTAACTTCCAGATATGAGGCATCCTGACCACGCCGACGCATATAAGAGACAAGTTCGCTAAACAGTGTCCAACCCTTAGCATGCCAGAACACCGAACCAGGCCCCTCTTCCTGAAAATGATAAAGATCCATCTCTCGACCTAACCGGCGATGATCCCGTTTTTCCGCTTCTTCCAACATATGAAGATAGGCGGAAAGATGTTTGTTAGTTTCCCAAGCAGTACCATAAATCCTCTGTAGCATTGGATTTCGCGGATCACCGCGCCAATAAGCACCCGCGATCTTCATCAGCTTGAATGCCGAGCCGATCTTAGCCGTCGATGGCATGTGTGGCCCTCGGCACAAATCAAACCATTTTCCCTGGCGATAAATGCGAATATCATCGCCCTCTGGTATTGCATCGACTAGTTCAACTTTATAATCTTCGCCCATTTTACGGAACGTGTCTTTCACGAGCTCACGGCTCCATATTTCTTTCACAAACAGTTCATTTCGGGCGATTATTTCACCCATTTTCTTTTCAATAATCGGAAGGTCATCGGGGCGAAACGGCTCTTCACGGGCAAAATCATAATAAAAGCCGTTCTCGATAACTGGACCGATAGTTACCTGAGTCCCGGGGAACAACTCCTGCACCGCCTCAGCAAGCACATGAGCGCAGTCGTGACGAATGAGCTCAAGTGCGCTATAGTCGTCCCGGCATACAATCTCAATTGAACAATCGTCTAAAATCTGATCAGAGAGATCAGAAAGAACACCATCGATCTTTACTGCGACGGCGCGTTTAGCCAAAGAATTTGAAATGTATGAAGCAATTTCGGCACCACTGATACCAACATCATATTCTTGCTTCGCGCCGTTAGGCATGGTGATAATCATCATTCTTCCTCCTTGCGCTCATTCGCTGCATACACCGCAGGTAAGCGAAAGCTCTGATAAGGGCGAAAGCGCTAAATGTCCACTGCCGGATTTAAGCTTCACCAGCGTTATATGGGACCAAGGATTAATGAGTAATGACGGCATACCTGGGCGTCACGCGTCTAAATGACAGGATCAGCAGCCAGCCTTTACATAGGCGTCCAGCACTAGCCTGCTCCAAGCAATGCACTCGGCTTCACACTTTTTTGAATCCGGTAAGCCCGCTACATAATACAAGCCATGTGCAAATAATTTGTCAGCGATTAATAAAGTCATGAGAAAGATCTCAAACTTGACCATGACCAAACTGGTTTTGCACATATTAGTATTTTCGAAATGGCAAGATTAAGTACATGTCTATATTAGCTAAAACAGCTCATTACTAAGCTCCGCCCTATTCGGCATCTAGACGCATTTCAATGTGCCTACTCGACCAACGTCCCAAGCGCCATGGCAGATACCAGCACGCATTTTGCGGCAGGTCTGCCGGAACAGGGTCCAGCCCGTCACCGCCCCAAGGGTGACACCTACACATGCGCGATACCCCAATCCATCCACCTGCCCAGACTCCATAACGCTCAATAGCCTCGTCCGCATATTCCGAGCAGCTTGGAATATAACGGCACTGTCGGCCAAAAATAGCGGAAAAGCTAAGCTGATAGGCCCTGATGAGCACCCGCACAAATCTTCTTAAAGGAGTATTGAACACAAAGGACTTCAAGCTACCTCATCCTGTTTGGCCTCGATCTGATCAAGAGCATCGACCACTGCGTCAAAGGTCAAAAGGGTTGAGGCGTGTCGGGATTTAAAATCTCGCACGGGCTCCAAGATTGCAAGATCAGCCCATCGGCCATCGGGAGCAAGACCCTGATCTTTCAGCATAGCATGCATTTGTTCTCGCAAATTTCTCAATTCTTTAGGTGTTGCACCAATTATATAACGCGCCATGATCGATGATGATGCCTGTCCAAGAGCGCAGGCCTTGACATCATGAGCAAATTTGCTCACATGCCCATCTTTTAGTTTCAGATGAACTCTCACTTTCGAGCCGCATAAACGGCTGACAGCGGTTGCTGTAGCATCAGCATCCTCTAGATCCCCAATAAGCGGGATATTGGCAGCCAATTCTAAGATGCGTTTGTTATAGACCTCGTTGAGCATGTTTATATTATACCCTAAGGTTTGTGTTACAGAATTGGAATCAATGTTGTAGCTCAACTTGTCGGCGCTGCAAGCTCGGGGTATACGCCCTTGATCAAATAAATTTCAATTATGTGACTGAGCCAAAGTGTCCAAGGTCAGCATCTATAATCCACTTTATGGCAAAACGGCTAATATGACTTTTCAGCAATGCACCTCTTAATGATCTACGCAACAAAGCCAAGGGTGGATCATCTAAAAAAATTATTTCGTATATTGACAGCCACCAGTGATCCAAATCCCGACCTGGGGCGTAAATACTTTCATTGCTTAAAAAATTATACATAGTTAAATAATATAAAAAAGAGCGAAACCAAAGAATGACTGCTACCGCAAAACAGATTAAAAAAACAAGCCATCAACAGCGTCCAAGCCGCGAGATGGCTGAAGAAGCGGTACGTACGCTGATCGCATGGGCTGGAGATGACCCAACTCGCGAAGGCGTTTTGGACACCCCCAAACGAGTAGTAAATGCATATGGGGATTTTTTCTCCGGCTACGATGAAGATCCCACCGCCATTCTGGCGCGTACCTTCGACGAGGTCGAAGGCTACGACGATATGGTGCTGTTGCGTAGCATCGATATCTCTTCACATTGCGAACATCACATGGTGCCATTTATAGGTACCGCGCACATAGCCTATCTGCCAGCGGATCGAATTGTTGGCCTATCAAAACTTGCCCGTGTAGCAGAAATTTATGCCCGCCGCCTACAAACCCAAGAGAGCATGACTACACAAATTGCCATCTCAATCGAAACCGCTCTAGCTCCGCTTGGTGTGGCAGTGATGATTGAGGCTATACACCAATGCATGTCACTACGTGGTGTTCAAAAACGCAATGTAACAACGGTCACCACCAAGTTTCTGGGTCAGTTCAAGAGTGACATCACGATACAAAACAGATTCATCGATCTAGCCCGCAATGCAAAATCTTCTTACTGAGTAAGATATATGTCTGAGAATTTAAATTTTGCCTCTCGCCTTAGCATCCAGCAGGTTGAGGAGGGTACTGATCTTGCTCCAAAATTCAATTCTGACGGTCTTTTGCCGGTAGTCACGACTGATAGTCAGTCAGGTGAAGTTTTAATGCTAGGTTTTATGAATGCTGAAGCATTGGAGCAGACCATTGCATCCGCGGAAGCCCACTATTGGAGTCGCTCGCGCCAGATGATCTGGCGCAAGGGCTCAACATCCGGTCTGATTCAGGAAGTCGTGGATATGCGCATTGACGATGATCAAGATGCTATTTGGCTGAGCGTTCTTGTGTCTGGGAACGGCGCAAGCTGTCATGTAGGCTACCGCTCGTGTTTTTATCGCTCAATTCCAACTGGAGTTAAGCCCCAACCTGATCTGAAGCTCAGGTTTCGCGAGGATAAAAAGGTTTTTGACCCACAGGATGTTTATGGCGATGAGGAAAACCCGACCCAACTATAGTTAAAAAGCCCGCCGCGCCGGTAATTTTTGATCGAATACGCCAAAGAAAAACAATCCGACAGCAAAGCCTCCAATATGAGCCTCCCAGGCGATACTAACGCTGCCATCTAATGCTAAGGCACCAACACCCATTCCCATATTAATGAATAGCCATACAGAGAGGAACGCAAGGCTACGGCGTTCCTGAAATGTCTCGGTGATGGTTGCAAGTGGCACACGCCTTTGCGCCCCTCCGGGCTGGCCAAGCGCTCCGAACGGACCCGCGGCACGAAAAACAAATCGAATAGCAGCTGCCATATGCCCAGATATTGCCGCAGACGCGCCAATCACCATCGATGTTTCCCCCCAATGAAAGAACAGATGGAGCAATGCTCCAGCAACTCCGCAACAAGTCGAAAATATTAGGAACGGCACTGTGCCAATGCGCCAGGCGACAGCACTGCCAAATGCAAGCAGCCACAATCCATTAAAAATCAAATGAGTCCAATCGCTATGGAAAAACATATAGGTGACAAAAGTCCAGACTCCTGCTGTCCATCCGCCGCTACCGGAGAGGTCAATTCCTGAAAGTAAAATTGAATAGCGAATAGGAATAAATGCGAAATAACGCAGCAATACATCATCGCCATGAGGCCCCATTAACAAGCGCCCCAAATGAACAGATAGCATCAGACCCAGCAGTATGACGATAATGCGCGGAGCGTTAACCGCAGATGGCGAGGTATTCATGGACTAATCCGATTAATACGCCCTCTTAGCCCGTCAATCCATGGCTGTCTATGTGCTTTGGCCTAGATGTAATCCTGTTCTAACAAACGTACTCAACAGCCTTGCACCAAACCAAAGATGCTAGCACCATTCACGTCCCGCCCCGTTGTCTTGGCAAAACTCAGTTATGATACCAACTGGATCTGGAAAATGCTCAACGGGCTGGGCCATAGGTAAACATCCCGCCCAAACGCAAAGACCAGATTAGCTCCTATTCTTACATCTAAGAGGAAAAATTCTAGTCGAGCAGTTCTTTAACGAGATCAAGAAATGCCAACCGGTTCCACTCGTTACGAACCGTTACCGCTAACTACCTTTTCTTCATCAAGCTTGCCCGCATCCGCCTACGGCTCATGGTTTTATGAGTCCACGGATTTATATAAATGGTTAAATTTCTATGCCACAGTCTCCTCACCACATTTATTAAAATTTTCATCTTTATTTCTCAAATTTTCATATGAATATTTGATTTATTATAATCGAATTACCACTCCTAAATTTGCATCATTAAAGTATTTATTTGCAAAACTCCCAATCATTAAATTGTAGAGAGATTAAATGAAGCAGATAAACATAAGCTTTGTTTTCGCAATGGCGATTACATCAGAGGAATACTTTCCTAAAGATTCAGAACCACAAAGCTGAAGAAGGCCAAAAGATGAACCACGAACAAACGCAAGCTCTCTACAATTACTGGAATGAAGTGCGTGGCTCCCGAATGTCTTCATTTTAGAACAACTAGACCAGCAGAACTATCGCTTCAGATTGGCCGGAACACGAGTGTGCGCCTACACTGGAAATGAGCTGAGAGGGCACCTATTCTCGTCACTATGGCCTGAAGATCAGCGTTCGAAAATCGATGCTATTCTAAAATATTTGTGTAAAAATGCGACGGGAGCCGTCTGCAATATTGTCGGAAAAGAGCTCCGCGGTCGCTCCGCTGATTTTGAACTTATGCTCTTGCCGCTTGCTACAGCTACCGGCCTCCTGGAGCGGATTTTAGGCGTGCTAAGCCCATTCTCTCCACCTTATTGGGTAGGTCAATGGCGAATTATCATCTGGCAGTTGAACTCTGCCCGCATTGTACGACCCGATAGGAATCCTCCATCTATGAAAATGAAAGATCTTCTGGATACATCCCATTCATTAGATCCAGCCCATACATTCACCATTATCGACGGCGGCCTAGCCGCTCGAGAGAGTAGCTATTCACCACTTAAATTAGAATGCAGTTTCATGCCCAACAACAGAATCCGCCAATAGTTATTTAAGTCATTTACCCAACAAAACTGATAGAGCAAAAAAACGTTGCCATCTTGTGACTGCGAACCAGGCAGTTTGGAAATCACAGAATTCAGCAAGATCATGCCACCCATGAGTGCCACACTTTGATCTTGATTTTTTGAGGAGCAAGCTGCTACCAACATGAGATATGGATGGCATCAGTGGGTTCAACTTCAATCAACAAAAAGAACATTTTTGGGATGATCCCTCGGCAGTATTACGCCAAGTTCCTAGCTATCGTGGTCAATAAAAAGCATTGCGTATAAATGAGCCAAGATAAGCAGAGCCATTACTCAACAGTTTACTCACAATTCCCACCGACCAAACGGTGGCTTAATATTTGGCCATTTACTTTAGCCACCATATTCCTGATAGGATTGCTGCTTACTGCATGGTGGGCATTTCTCACTCCAGTCGATAACACAATTATTGACCATTCAGCCTTATCCAATAATTCTGAAAATCTCATCACTCTGAATTTTGCCGGCCAGAACTTTTATATTCCAGAAAATTATATCCGGAATAAAGATCCACGTACTGGAAGTAAGGTCGACAGGATAGATCTACACGTGCTGTGGCCAGAGATGAGTGGGCTTAGCTCCCATAATGCAGAAGTATTTAGAGATAAGACAACCCATGCGCGTGTTATTTATATTACGATGACCACCCCAACTCAGGTTTGGCGACCTGCCGAAAAATTTTATCAAATATATCCCTATTATTTTTCAGGTTACGAACAAAAAACAAATTTTGGACTGATGCAGCGCCAGATGAACACAAGTTCAGGTATCGCGAATTACGATGTTCTTTACCATCAGGACCACAATCGTCTGTATTTGTACCACTGTATGCGTGATCAACCTGACCTTATGCCACCTGACTGTGTCGGCGATAAGATAATTGAACCAAACATCCTTGCGCGCTATCGCTTTCGACGAACGATGCTGAAGGATTGGAAATCGATCGATGCCAACATTGAGCAATTGCTCGGAAGATTCGTAAATCGCTGAAACATGTCTATCAATTTCGGATTGGTATCAAAATCACACACGCGGTGTGTAATCACATAAATAATACCAGCTAGTCAAAATCCTTACAAATCATATCACTAGCTTTTTCAGCAATCATGATTGTTGGTGCATTGGTGTTACCTGATGGAATGGTCGGCATAATCGACGCATCAACCACGCGGAGTTTCTCAAACCCATTAAGGTGCAGGCGAGGATCAACCACAGCCTCTGGGTCAATCCCCATGCGGCAGGTGCTGACTGGATGAAAGCTAGTGCCTCCGGTTTGTCTTATAAATTCCAACAGCTCTTCGTCACTGCGCATACTCGTACCTGGCATATATTCATCAACAATATAGCGTTGCATCGCATCGCTTTCACAAATGCGCCGCGTAGCCTTGAACCCAGCCAGCAGCACGGCACAATCACGCTCATTCGATAAATAATTGTTTTTAATGACAGGTGGTTGGCTGGGATCGGCACTCCCAATCATTACCGTTCCCCGTGCCTCCGGCCGGAGCAACCGGTCAACCACTGTAAAACCTGAAAACGAATGCAACCCATCCCCCGCCTTATCACCGCTAAATAGTGCAACAGTTGACTGAATATCTGGTGAGGCTACAGAGGGATCTGATTTAAAAAATCCGGCAGCATATGAACCACCCATCGCTAAAAGACCGGAGCGCTGCGTGATATAGCGGAAGACTTCCCATGCTCCTCGGTGAACGTTCCTCACTCCGATGGCATCATTCAGCGTGAATTTTCGAGTGGTTTTGTAGATTTTACGGCTGTTATAGTGATCTATCAGATTTGCACCTACACCAGGAACATCCGCGATAACCTCTATACCATGACTCTGTAATAGCTCAGCCGGACCAATGCCGGAGAGTTGTAACAATTGTGGAGTGTTGAATGAGCCACCGCTCAAAATAGTCTCTAAGCGCGCTAATGCAGTCTTTGTTCTACCACGCACCTGATACTCAATACCAATGGCTTTGCGACCTTCAAATATGATCCGCGAAGCATGCGCGCGGATTTCAATTTTTAGATTGCTCCGCTTTTTGGCCTCAGTTAGATAGGCCCGGGCTGCGCTTGAACGCCGGCCATTACGCAACGTCCATTGGTAGTAGCCAAAACCCTCTTGATCTGCACCGTTAAAATCATCATTTCGCTTAAAGCCGCATTCGACAGCGCCGTCGAAAAATGCCTCCGCCAGAGGATGAGGTTCCGTCGGATCGGAGACTTCTAAAGGACCACCAACTCCGTGATATTCATCCTTGAATGTTGGCTGGTCCTCACATTTACGGAAATATGGTAGAACATCATCATAGCTCCAGCCAGTATTGCCAAGCTGGCGCCATTGATCATAGTCCTGACGTTGTCCCCGAATATAAATGAGTCCGTTGATCGAAGATGAACCACCCAGAACTTTCCC
>CAUZRD010000032.1:0-15979 GCA_963582255.1 Alphaproteobacteria bacterium
ATTGGGCGTCAATCTATGGTTCGCCCGGCTCAAAGCTATATTGTGGTGTTAATATGAGAATTAATTTAACAGGCACCTAATGAGCAAGAGACCATCTGGAAGGGGTGCTTCAGGACTTGATCTCCGGCTGAACAACCTGGAGCGCAAACTAGCTAAATTGCGCCACAGCCGAGTTCAGATCGAAGTAGGGTCACAAAGAGGCACCCAACTGGGTTTTGCTTTTCGTCTTGCCACCGAACTGGTTGCCGGGTTTGTTGTTGGTGGGATTGTCGGCTGGTGGCTTGATAAGCTGCTTGGAACGTTGCCGTTGTTTTTGCTCGTATTTTTTGGGCTTGGAGCGGCGGCGGGAATCACAAATGTGGTACGCACAGCGCGCCGCATGAATGAACCCGCCAGTGAGGATCAAGACGGAGACGATGATTAATCGTTGCGTCAAAACTAAGGGAGACGCCGCGTGGCGGCTGATCAGATCAAGCTAGCGTTGCTTCAGGCGCATGCGGCAGAAGATGCATCACATGTCCCGGAATCTATGGGACATAGCGTCTTCGACCCCATGCATCAATTTGAAATCACCAGGCTTGTCGATATCCATTTATTTGGCGTTGACATGTCGTTCACCAATTCTGCTCTATTTATGGTGATCGCGATTACCATTGTCGCCACTTTCACGATTTTCTCCGTTGGCGGACGCGCGATTATTCCCGGTAGAATGCAATCGATCACAGAGCTTTCTTATGAGTTTGTTGCCAAGATGGTACGTGATAACGTTGGCTCGGACGGTCAGAGATACTTCCCCTTCGTGTTTTCGCTGTTCATGTTCGTGCTGGCCTGTAATCTACTGGGAATGATCCCCTATTCATTCACCGTTACCAGCCATATCGCCATCACCTTCGCACTTGCCGCAATCGTATTCTTGGGTGTAACCGTGATTGGATTTATCCGCCACGGTATTGGCTTTTTAAAATTCTTTGTCCCATCCGGAATTCCTGTCGCCCTAGTACCGCTATTAGTTGTAATCGAGGTGATTTCCTATCTCACTCGTCCCATCAGCCTTTCGGTACGGCTATTTGCCAATATGATGGCCGGGCACACCATGTTGAAGGTGTTTGCTGGATTTGTTGTGGCAATGGGTGCAATTGGCGGATGGCTGCCATTGGCATTCATCGTTGCATTCACCGGACTTGAGGTTTTAATAGCATTCCTCCAAGCCTACGTATTCGCCATTCTTACATGCATATATCTAAACGACGCGCTGCATATGCATCACTGACTTATGCCGTGCACTCATATTATCTGTTCATATTTTCTGAAGGAGAACACTCATGGAACCAGAAGCCGCGAAACTAATCGGCGCAGGTCTCGCCACGATAGCTCTAGCCGGTGCCGGCGTTGGCATCGGAAACATATTTGGCAGCTATCTCTCAGGCGCGCTGCGTAACCCCGCTGCCGCTCAGGGACAGTTCCCGAATTTGCTGCTTGGATTTGCGCTCGCCGAAGCAACTGGCTTGTTTGGCCTCGTCGTTGCACTAATCCTGCTTTTCGTCATCTGATTTGCAGCCCTTCGGCAAACCACGGGCGCACTTGCCCTGGAGCCGAACCCAACTGGCTAAAGGTGGCGGACAATGCCGCAACTAGATTTTTCAAGCTACGCACCCCAGCTCATTTGGCTGGCGATCACGTTCGCCGTTCTTTACCTTTTGATGGCGCGCGTAGCGCTCCCTAGAATAGCAACCGTACTCGAGGAACGGCGTGATCGAATTGCCAGTGATCTCGACGAGGCAGAGCATTCGCAAAAGGAGTCGCAAACCGCTCTTGCTGCCTATGAGGAGGCTTTAGTTAACGCTCGCTCCAACGCCCATGAGATTGCGCGCGCCAACCGGGATAAACTTAACGCAGAAATTGACGCCAAACGCGCTGAAATCGACACGCTTGCCGCTGAAAAGGCCACCGAGGCAGAGCATGCAATTGCAAATGCAAAATCGGCAGCATTCGGCGAACTCGGTACAGTTGCAGGTGAATTGACCGAGATCATTGTCAAACAACTTGTTGGCGGACGCATCGCTCAGAAAAAAGTTACCGATGCCATCACCATCACGATGAAGTCATAGGGGCAGGCATAATGTTGAAAAATCCCGAAACATGGGTTGCCGTTGGATTCTTTCTCTTTATCGCCCTCACCTTATATCTCAAAGTACCAGCGATGGTGACCAAGGCTCTTGATGAGCGCGCAGACCGTATTCGCGGAGAACTCGATGAAGCCCGGCGCCTACGCGAGGAAGCGCAAGCCCTACTTGCTGAATATCAGCGCAAGCAGAACGATGCTGCCAAGGAAGCAGAGAGTATTATTGCTCAAGCACGTGAGGATGCCGAGGCGTTTGCCCGTGAATCGCAAGCCAAATTAACTGAAACTTTGGAGCGGCGCCGTCAGCTCGCAGAAGATAAAATTGTTCGCGCTCAAGCAGAAGCTATTGATGAAGTAAGGGAGCGGGTAGCCGACATCGCTATTGCCGCGGCTTCCCATCTCCTCAGCAAGGAATTATCAGCGGCTAAATCTAAAAGCCTAATCGATGATGGCATTAAAGCGATCAGCGAGGAATTAAACTAACCTAGCTCATTTTCCCGTTGCTGAAGTTATACGTGCCGAAAGGGAAGGCAGCCTCTAAATAAAAATGACAAAAATAAAAACAGCATTAATCGTTGGGGCCGGATTCGGCCTATCAGCATCTCTGGCTCGGCGATTTAACCTCGAGGGAGTAAGCGTAGCTCTTGCGTCCCGCAATCCATCAAAACTTGATAACCTATGCTCTGAAATTAATGCATCAGCATTTTTCTGTGATGCCACTGAAGCTGATAACGCCGCTGCTTTATTCACTGCCACCGATGCATACTTTGGCACACCTGATGTTGTTATATTTAACGCCGGTGGCAGTGTTCGCGGCCCAATAGTTGACCTTGACCCTCAAGCCGTAAAAGAAACCCTATTAAGCTCCGCCTATGGTGCATTTTTAATTGCCCAACAGGCGGCAGATCGAATGATAAAACGCGGCAGCGGAACCATGCTTTTTACCGGTGCATCCGCGAGCATTAAGGGGTATCCGCAATCAGCCCCCTTTGCTATGGGCAAATTTGCCCTTCGCGGCTTGACTGAATCTCTAGCCAGAGAATTACAGCCACAGAATATTCACATCGCCCATTTTATGATTGATGGTGGAATTAGAAATCCAGGCAGAACCGAGCCTACCGATAAGCCTAATTCAATGCTTGATCCCGATGAAATTGCCGAAACTTACTGGCAAGTTGCGATGCAGCATCGCAGCGCTTGGTCGCTTGAAGTAAATTTACGCCCGTGGCTGGAAACGTTCTAGAAAATTCTGCCCTTATCTCCTAATCAGGTCTCTGAACTTCTTGCTGTTAGCACACAAAACGAGGAGAGCGAGTAACCCGAAGTTCATCAACACCATTTTCAAAAGATAGATAAAGAACACATCATTCATTGTCCTTAATAAACGCAGCATAGGACTCTTCGTCCATCAGATCATCAAGTTCGCTAGTATCCAAAAGTTTTAATTTAGCAATCCAGCCCTCGCCCATCGCATCCTCATTGATTTTGGATGGAGAATTCTCAAGCTCATCATTCACAGCAACGATTTCGCCAGAAACAGGGGCAAGAACTTCCCCGGCAGCTTTGACTGATTCAACCACGGCGACAAAGTCGCCTTTTTGTATTTTTTTGCCAACTTCCGGCAATTCAACAAATACCACATCACCAAGTTGATCCTGAGCATACCCGCTTATACCAAGAACAGCTACGTCCTCCTCAATGCGAATATATTCATGGTCTTCGGTGTATCTCACGATACTCATTAATTCCTCCTGTCCAATGGTTTTAAATTGAACACCGTCGGTTTGGAATGGATGTAGCTTAGCTATTTTAGCTTCGCGTAAATTACCGCACCCTAATAATTCCATATTGGTAACTAGCTTTGACAATATGGAATGATTCACAAATCCCCATCGTAACCCACTCATTGTTATCTATTAGAACGCAAGCTCGAGCTTAGCGACCAGTCCCAGTCCACCTTAAACAGGCTGGCACCCTCTTCAATAGAACGCCCTTAATCGTGTCCCAACAATACAACCATACTCAGGCACCAGGTTTGTTACGATTATAAAACACCTGTTCTTGTGTGAGGTTGAAACCGATAATGATTTCATAAGTGAGCGTATTCTCCCCATCCTTAAATAAGAAGGTATAATCGGGGATAGTTTTTTCAAATCTTGCCGAATTTGATCCACGCGGAATATCCAGTTCGATAGTATCAAACCGTTTTGAAGTAACTTCGCTTCCCTCACTCACCAACGCGATAAAGACTGGCAACGTTACCGAACCAAACATACCTTTTCGGCCAAGATCAAGCATACCTGCCATGCTCAGTCGGCCACGTACTTCACTTCCCACTACCTGGCATTCAAACACGACATCCTCAAGCCGTGCTGAATAGATGATGTTTTCAGCGGCAATTGATTCTCCGCGGCCAAACTTGGTGATTGTTTCCGCATTGGCCAAGAGTGACACAGGAGGACACGGTTGCGGCGTTGAGTTTTCACTGAATGGGTTAAGACTGGAGAACGAGGCTGTTTGGCAACCCGCAAGGCCACACAGAATAACTATTAACACCATTTTAGGCACTAAGCTGCCAAGGCTATACTGCCAGCCCATCATATTTTGTGTTTTAAACATTCACTAACTCAAATTGAGATGGCCTGATCAACATCCATAAATAATAAATCGGGACTAGGTCACTTTCCCGTAACGCTTGACACTACCGCGCCTTAACGCAAAAACCAGAGTCACAGAAATATATGGCGCCTATATGGCAGACAATAAACAACACTTCACCATCCCACAAGGAGCGGCCCTTGACCAATTTTAGCCCCGCGAACGCCGTCCCATTAACAATCTATCTCGCTGCACCACGCGGGTTTTGTGCAGGCGTGGAGCGCGCAATTCTCATTGTCGAAAATGCGCTGCGTATTTATGGTCCGCCAGTTTATGTCAGACACGAGATTGTTCACAATGCCTACGTTGTAAATACGCTCCGCTCAAAAGGTGCTGTATTTGTCGAAGAACTCGACGAAATTCCGGAAACAAAGCAACCGGTAATTTTTTCTGCCCATGGAGTACCAAAATCCGTTCCTGCCGATGCTTGCAAGCGCAATCTGTTCCATATCGATGCCACCTGCCCATTGGTCTCCAAAGTGCATATAGAGACCCAACGTCACTTCACAAACGACCGGGAGGTCATACTGATCGGACATGCGGGACATCCCGAGGTAGACGGCACTATCGGTCAATTGCCCGATGGGGCAATCACTCTGGTTGAAACTCTGGAAGATGCCAAAAATCTGCGCCCAAAAAAACCAGACCAACTAGCACTAGCAACCCAGACAACGCTTTCAGTTGATGATACGCACGAAATTGTCAACTATCTGGTCAGCCGCTTTCCAAAAATAAAAAGGCCACACCACGAGGATATCTGCTATGCAACTACCAATCGTCAGGCCGCAGTCAAGTCGATTGCACCGCGTGCCGATGCCGTTCTCGTGATCGGAGCCACCAACAGTTCTAACTCAATGCGGCTTGTCGAGGTTGCTAAACGTGCTGGATGTCAACGTTCCTTCCTGATCACCCGCGCATCCGACATCGATTGGAACCGGCTCGGCACGATCAGTAGCATTGGCATAACCGCAGGTGCATCAGCTCCTGAACTTCTAGTCCAAGAAGTGATCGAGGCATTCTCTCAGTTTTATTATACTAGAGTTGAAACCGTGATCACTGCTAATGAAAACATAGCATTCAAACTCCCACGCGAAGTTTCCGGTGCGGCGGCTTAACGTAAATGGCAGTCTACACCGAAGTCAGCGACGTAGCGCTTAAAGGATTTCTCACCAACTATGATATTGGAACTCTGCGTTCATTCAATGGCATTACCGAGGGTGTTGAGAATACCAACTATCTGGTTCATACCGACATCCATAGCTACATTTTAACGCTCTATGAGCGCCGAGTTGATAAAAATGATCTGCCGTTTTTTTTAAAACTTCTGGAGCATCTGGCCGCACACTCAATCTCTTGCCCGACGCCAATAAAGTCCAAAAACGGCCAAATGCTAGGTGAGCTGTCAGGAAAACCCGCCACGATTGTAAGCTACCTTGAAGGCTCGTGGGTCCGCCGACCAAGCCCACATCATTGCCATGAAGTGGGCGCAGCATTAGCGCAGCTCCATCTGGCTGGATCAGATTTTAAAATGACGCGCGCAAACGCGCTTGGGCCCGCTTCTTGGACTGAATTAGGTAGAGACACTGCCAACCACGCTGATACCGTTACTCCGGGTCTACGAACCGAAATTGCCGCTGATCTGGACAATCTGGTCAGAGCTTGGCCAATTGATCTGCCTGCAGGCATCATTCACGCCGATCTCTTCCCAGATAATGTTTTCTTTATCGATGATCAACTATCCGGATTGATCGATTTTTATTTCGCCTGTCATGATGCATTTGCCTATGATATCTCAATTTGCCTCAATGCGTGGTGCTTTGAACCTGACAACGCATTCAATATTACCAAAGCGCGTCAGCTATTACGAGCTTATGAAAACATACGCCCTCTCTCCAGAGCCGAATACGACGCCATTCCCCTTCTTTCACATGGCGCCGCAATGCGATTCCTACTAACCCGACTTTACGACTGGATCAACACCACACCCAATGCGCTGGTCAAACCGAAAGATCCTGCCGAATATATCCGCAAGTTACGATTTCACCGCTCCGTTACCTCTCCAACAGAATATGGACTCGATGAACGCTGAGCCTCAAAACAATAACCTTATAGAAATTTATACCGATGGCGCATGCTCGGGAAACCCCGGCCCTGGCGGCTGGGGCGTGTCACTACAAACAAATGGGCATGAGCGTGAGATGAGTGGCGGAGAACATCTCACCACAAACAACAGAATGGAGCTTACCGCTGCCATAAAAGCACTGAATGCATTGAAGCGCCCCTCACAAGTCAGGATTAATACAGACTCTGTCTATCTGCGCGATGGCATAACCAAATGGATAACCAAATGGATTGCCAATGATTGGCGTACTGCCGCACGCAAACCGGTAAAGAATGTAGATCTTTGGAAAGAGCTCGACCTGGCACGTGCCGGCCACAAAATTGACTGGTGCTGGACCAAGGGGCACGCCGGAAACGCAGGAAACGAACGCGCCGATGAGCTAGCGCGCGCCGGCATGGCACCGTTTCAAAACGTGATCAAACCTTGCTAAACAAGCCAGCCTGCGGGCAATCTGCCCATCAAATTGAGCCGCAATAATGTGATTGATAAATTTTACTAGAGTGCCCTCAGCATTCGGGCAGCACCGGTCTCTTCGATCGTACCTGAGGCTTTTTCCAATTTGAACTCTGCGATCATTCCATCATATATCAGCATCGAAAAGCGTACCAAGCGAGTCCCGAGTGTGGCCCCCCGATCAGCTTCAAGGCCGTGCGCCCGGGCAAAACTTCCATCCCAATCCGAGGCAAAGATCAATCCGTGATCCTCACCAAATGATTGTGACCAAGCACGCATCACGAACACATCATTGATCGAAACGCAGATGATATGATCAATCCCCGCCTCTCTCAATGCGTGCTCGTTTTCCACATAGCTAGGAACATGCAAATTTGAACAGGTTGATGTGAAGGCGCCAGGAACACCAAACAGAGCAATTTTCTTGCCCGAAAAATACTGCGAAGTCTGGATGATCTCTTGTCCATTGGACCCCATATAGTAGAAATCCGCATCCGCAATGCGTTGACCAACAGTCACCGTCATCACTATCCCTCCAAGCCTATGAATTTATCCAATCGCGCGCGCGAGTGCCTCGCCATATCTCACCACCTAGTGGACTGTCCAGGAAAGTTCAAGTGAACCGGCTGCTGATACCATTGTCGCGTTCACAGTCTCGCCTATAAGATTATCAGCCGAAGCTATACCATCAACGTTAACTTCAAACACAACTACCTCGGTTGCCCCACCACGCTGCGCTTTGGCCGGGGAAAAGAAATATGCTGATGGTCCTTCAACAAACACTTCCGCTGGAGGTTCCACCTTTGCCTCAATATAAAGCGTTACTGGAGCTGCTTTACCGGAAACCCATGACCGGATGATAGTGGGTGCATTTTTGCCAAATTTGTTAAGGCGATCCGGCACCAACCGCCGGTATCGATTAACCGTTGCCAAGGTATCCTGCGGCGCACTGGCTTCACCTGATATATTCATCAGAAGCTCCGCTCTCAAGGGAACGCACACCTCCGCACACACCGCATAGTCAAACTGGAGTGAAATGGATGCGGACTTACTCGGATCATGAAACGCCAGCCTCACCGGAAACACCACTTCATCCTGATAACCAATCGATACCCCAAATGCGTCGGGTAACCCAACTGGCGCTGGCCATTCAGTGAATATCTTTTCAAGATTTGTCGACTCGGACCAATCGAAGCGGGGAGGAACACCGGAATACCCCGGATTACGCCAATAGGTATGCCAGCCGGGATCAAGTTGAACCTGCACACCGACAAGCCGGTCACCAGATCCAAGCAAAGGACCAGGAATAAGCCTAACACGTGATGCATGAAGAGTTTTCCAAGGGCTAGCCTGCAACAGGCCAGCAGCGCCGACGGCTGGAACATTCACAATTCCAGACAACGTCATAAAAACAATTATAGCGAGAAACCAACGCCATTTGACAACATTTTTCATGAGTATTATCTACTCGCACAGACTACGGCGACGACATCCAACAATCACCTCCTAACGCTAACACCTATGTGACCTTATGGGAAAATTCGTGTTTGTTGAGATCGTCAGGAACAAGTAGCTTTACACCTATGACAACGTCAGGACAAAATTTAGAGCTCTCATCGGGCTATCTTGATGGTCAGATGCTAATTGCCATGCCAACTATGAACGACCCTGGATTTGCCCGCACAGTCATCTATCTATGCAGTCACTCAAATGAGGGCGCAATGGGCATTGTGATAAACAAACCGGCACAAGACATAACTTTTCCTACTCTTCTTGACCAATTAGGGATTGAATCTTCAAAGTATCTAACATCCGGTGACCACAATACCATTTCGGTCAATATCGGCGGTCCGGTGGAGACAATGCGTGGTTTCGTTCTCCACTCACCAGACTATGCAAATGATGCCTCGACGCTAACCATGGACAGCGATATATCCCTGACCGCAACCACCGGTATCCTCGAAGCAATCGCCGACGGAAAGGGGCCGAATCTGGCTTTTCTGGCACTCGGTTACTCAGGCTGGGATTCTGGGCAGCTCGAAGCAGAAATTCAGGCAAATAGCTGGCTGCATTGCATGGCGGATCACGACATAATTTTTAGCCGGAACATCAAAGCTAAATATAACAGATCATTAGAAAAAATTGGGGTCACCCCATCACGCCTAGTCGCATATTCTGGGCACGCCTAGCTGTTATATCAGACAAAACTTTTACCAAAACCTCTACCCTTTAACGCCATTCAGCTAGATATTTGGTCGCAGTATTAACATGAAGGGGAGGTGAGAAATGATAGCCTTGGCCAAAATCACACCCAATGCCCCTGAGATACGCAACATCGCTTGGGCTATCAACTCCTTCCGCAACCACCTTCATACCGAGGTCATGCGCCATATTCACAATTGACTTTACTATTACCGACGCATTATCACGCCCACCCGTCACTAACGACTTATCAACTTTGATCGTATCAAACGGGAACTGCTGGAGATGTGACAGTGCTGAATAGCCAGCGCCAAAATCATCAAGTAAAAGTCCCACTCCCATTTCCCTCAAGCGCTCCAGAACATAGGCGGCTAGTTCCGGATTTTCCATCACTAGAGATTCAGTGATTGCCAACTTTATTGCTCCGGCGGGGATCGATGCACTGGTGGAGATAAGCCGGGCATCCCGAATGAGATCCTGCCGGAAGATCTGACGCGATGACACATTCACACTGACAAATAGATCTGGCACGTCACCAAATGTTTTACGCCACAAAGACAATTGTTGTGCCGCAGCATCGAGAGCATAGTAGCCAAGCTCAACAATAAGCCCAGCCTCTTCCGCAATCTCAATAAATTTATCTGGCGAAATTTCCCCTTTCTCTGGATGCTGCCATCGCATCAACACTTCAAATCCAGCAATTCTTTCTTCATTCAACGAGACAATCGGCTGATAGAGAAGTTCGAGCTCCGATCTCTCAAGCGCACGTCTAAAATCAGATTCTATTGTCAGCCGGTCAAACTGTGACGGGTGCATGTCGAGGTGAAATTTCTCAGTTTTATCGCCACCACTGGTCTTGGCGTGAACCATCGCAAGCTCCGCCTCGCGCAACAGATCACAAGCCTTATCATGGCGTTGACTGTCAAAAGTAGAGATGCCAATAGAACCCGTCAGGAATACTTCATGTCCACCAACATAGAATGGTTGCTTCAGTGAATGCCGGAGATCACGCGAAATTTCTTCAATATTGTTATAGCTTGCATCTGAGACAACAATCGCAGCAAATTT
The DNA here is from genome assembly GCA_963582255.1 of Alphaproteobacteria bacterium. Lineage (GTDB taxonomy): Bacteria > Pseudomonadota > Alphaproteobacteria > Rhizobiales > TMED25 > CAUZRD01. Next base: position 10,626 of record CAUZRD010000032.1, read on the forward strand.
ATCCGCCTCTATGCGTGCCAACGTATCGGCCTCGCTCATAACTTCCGACATACGCTGAGCAATAACTGTGAGCATGCTATCGCCCATCCCATGGCCAAAGCCCTGACTAACATTCTTAAACCGATCCACATCGATCACCAGAACACTTGGGTTATTACCTCCTTGACTGTTCATGCACACAACAGCGCGGGTCAGCCGATCAACAAACAAAGCTCTGTTTGGCAACCCGGTTAAAGAGTCATGAACCGCATCGCGCAACAACCGCTCGCGGCTGTTTTTAAACGTGGTAACATCTTCTAGAGAACCAACAAACCTAATGGCGTCAACGCCCTCGCGCGCCACCGAACGGGCCCGAAGCCGGTACCAACGCTGACCGACCGCACTGGTGTGCAATCTAAATTCGGTATTTATTAAACCATCATCGCTGACTACCGCCGAATTAGCCAACTGAACAAACCGATCGCGGTCGAGGTGATGAACCTTATCAAGCCAGTTCTGTTGCGGGCCATTAAGAGAATTTCTTGCCACCCCAAGCGCCTCTTCAAGTTCTCGCCCAACGGTGATGGTCTCTTCCTTAACCTTCCAATCCCATAAAATGGTATCAGAAACGGAAAAAGCGACGGCTTTAAGCGCAAGTTCACGCGCATTTGCATCAGGTGCCACATCTGCGTCAAATGCATATTGCATCGCCGTGAAGGAGATGACCATTGCAACTAAACCCAATGCCGCAATGTACATTGGATGGGCAATGGCCCCCGACAGCACACCCGAATAGACCAGCATCGAGAGCAAGGTGAATGAGGTAAAGGCAATCCAAGATGGTACCAGTGCTAGCGCCCGAGCAGACCGCATGGTGATCAGATATCCGATAGCAGCAATCCCGCACACAGCGACAACCACGCTCAACAACCTGGCGATCGAGACCGCCACCGATGGCCATAAAACCGCGATAAGAACCAGGACGCAGCTAACCCCAAAAATAACCGGCGTACCATCTGCAACATAACGATAGCGAGCTTTGAACTCGACAAATGTGGTGAACAGGAATGCTACCGCACCAACGAAAATAACTTCCGCAATCGCACGCACCACGCTGGATGTAGCTGGACCGGCACCAAAGCCACGTTGCCACAGGCCAAAATCAGTCGCAAGAACCACCACGCCCGCCCAGCCTATCAGCGCTGCAGCCGGATACATTAATCTATGCCGCACCACATAAAGCGATGTCAGAAAAATCGCTAATAGCCCAACAATTCCTATAATAAGCCCATGAAAAAATGAGAGCGCATGGCGCGCAGCGCCATAAGCTCTTGGATCCCAAAGCACTATAAAGCGAGGTACCGCACCAACCGTCTCGACAACAAAGGACTGTGTTTGTCCCGCATCAACTTCGATCTCGAATATATCAAGCCGACCGGATTCAAGCACGGGCTGCAACTTACCTTTGTCCGATTGAACCGAGACCAACCTTGGTCCGATCAGAATAGGATTGATAATCCCAGAATCGGCACTCCCTGTATTCTCCACCACCAACCAACGGATAAGCTGTTCGTCGGTTACATTGGTTAGCGCAAATGCAAACCAACCAGGAGACATATTACCGGGCGATGCGGTTACCTGGACCACCTTATCACCGTCACGCCCCCCAAGTGTCAGCGTACGTCCATCAACATCATAAATCGTTATTATATCGGACAGTATTGTTCTTTCCGCGAGCGGATCAACGGCGATGCCATCAAGAGCACAAGCTGTGTTCGGAATAAGGACGAACAATAACATAAGCACGATCATTCGCATCGCAACCCGTAATTTTGGTCGAACACAAACTCGCCCTGCAACAAATCCATCAGTCTGGATTCTTACCAAATTCTTCTTGCAAACTAACGCCTTATTTCCTCCGACAGAAGGCCAAATAGTACGTGGTCCTGCCACGCACCGTTGATCTTTAGATAACGGCTGGCATACCCCTCGCGTTCGAAACCGCATTTCAGTAAAAGCCCAATCGAAGCGGTGTTGTGAGGCAGACAGGCCGCCTCAATTCGGTGAAGTTTAAGCGTATCAAAGATAAATGGAACAAGTGCATGCAGCGCGGACGTCATATGGCCCTTACAGGCGTGGGGCCTACCCATCCAATACCCGATAGAACCGGTTTGTGAAACGCCCCGACGAACATTTGATAACGTGATGCCACCGAGAAGATTATCATCTCCAGAATCAAAAATAAAAAACGGATAAACCTGATCATCTCGCATATCGCGCGCATAGTGTTTCAGACGATGGCGAAACGCAGCCCGTGTCAGCTCATCACGGCTCCACGTTGGCTCCCAGGGAATCAAATAGTTACGGCTTTCCGCCCTGAGTTCCGCCCAAGCCTGATAGTCCAATATTTGTGGCGTACGCAATGTCACAGTTCCACCAAAAATAGTGGACCCGCTATCGAGAAAACTCGATGGGCGCAAAAATGCCATCCCCAACCTCCATCAGTAGGGGCTCACAACACACTACAAAGTAAAACTTTCTGCGAGACGCGCATGGCTTGCAAGCCCGCCCAGAGGGCCAATCGCACCTACAGTAAGTTTTGAGCCTGAGATCACACGATTTGCATACTCTCGCACAATTTCTTCATCAACCGCATCAATCTTTTCGATGATTTCATCTGAGGTAAGAACCCGGCCAAACACACAAACTTGCCGGGCAATTTGGTCAAGTCGCGCACCGGAACTTTCCAGACTCATCAACAAACCAGACTTAATCTGCGCACATGCCCGCGAAATTTCAACCCCATCCAATGTCAATGCCGCATCTCTAACTTCAATCGCGATAGCTTCGGTAAGCGCATCCACTGAATCCGGGGCCGTTGCCGAATAAATGCCTAACAGACCACTGTCCCGGTAAGAAGCAGCAAAGGAAAATATAGAGTAGGCAAGACCGCGTGCCTCACGGATCGACTGGAATAGACGCGATGACATCCCTCCACCGAGCAGATTGACAAAGACCAGCGCGGCATATGCATCACTATCGAAATAAGAAGTGCCCTCGAACGCCATCACCAAGTGTACTTGCTCCAGCTCCCGGTCGGACCGCCATTCACCGCCAACATAGCGTGCAGGCTCTGGCAGCACACGCGTGGCTGAGGTAGACTGTTCAAAGAGCAATCCAGCCATTTCCACTACCGCGTCATGCTTCACTGCACCTGTAGCCCCCACCACCATAGCCGACGGTTGGTAGTGCTGCGCCCGGTAGCTAATAAGGTCATCACGGGTAAATCTCGAAATCGACTGAGGTGTACCCAGAATTGGCCTGCCAAGCGATTGATCTGGAAAAGCCGTCTCCTGGATACAATCAAATACCAAGTCATCAGGCATATCATTAACCGCGGCAATTTCCTGCTCGATTACACCTTTCTCTCTAGAAAGTTCCGCCTCATCAAACACTGGATTGAGTAGAATATCTGCCAAGATATCTAGCGCCAACGGCACGCTATCTTTTAAAATCCTGGCAAAATAGGCCGTTGATTCAAGACTCGTTGCAGCATTCAACTCACCGCCAACCGATTCTATTTCTTCTACTATCTGGCGTGCAGATCTTCGATGGGTTCCCTTGAATGCCATGTGTTCAAGAAGATGCGCAATACCATGTTCCGACACTGTTTCCTGTCGTGCTCCCGCCTCCACCCAGACGCCGACTGATGCCGACTCAAGATGAGGCATTTCATGGGTCACAACTCTTAGACCACTTTCAAGCGTTGTAAGACGCGTGCTCATCTAATCGTCCCGGCGGTCAGGTGCGTTTTATAGCGGATTGTTTCCATAACCTCACAAAGATTATTTTTCAAAGGAATAATGTTTTCATGCCCATCCCAATGGCCACGCGACTGCGCTGGAATCTGCGGATCAACGCCAGCGGCGCGCTGGACAACGGAGGGGAATTTAGCCGCATGCGCAGTCGACAACACAACCATCGGCGTTGCCGGTTCTTGATGCAAGCGCGCCACAGCAAGCCCGACAGCCGTATGCGGGTCGACAACCATACCTGACACATCATATATATTTTTTATCATCAAAAGCGTTTCTTCCTCATCACATGACCCAGCATCAAAATCATCACAAAGCCGGGAGAGCACAGCCTCATCCAACTGATAACTGCCCTCCTTGGCCAATTTATTCATCAGCCCACACACAATCTTCGAGTCCCTCCCGACAATATCAAAAATCAGCCGCTCAAAATTACTCGATATCTGAATATCCATCGACGGGCTCGTTGTCACATGCACGCTGCTAGTCTCATGATAGCCGCTACCCAATGTCCGCACTAGAATGTCATTACTATTAGTTGCTATGACAAGCCGCCCAATACCAAGTCCCATCCGCTTGGCGACATACCCGGCAAGAATATTTCCAAAATTTCCAGTTGGTACGGTGAAACTCACTTCACGATCAGGCGCTCCAAGTGCGACAGCGCTAGCAAAATAATATACCGTTTGAGCCATCACCCTCGCCCAATTGATCGAGTTTACCCCTGACAGCGACATCTCATCACGAAACCGGCTATCTTTGAAAAGAGCCTTCACCAACGTCTGACAGTCATCAAAGGTACCATCAATCTCAAGTGCACAAACATTCTCGGCTTTCGATGTTGTCATCATCCGACGCTGAACGTCCGATACCCTTCCTTTAGGAAACAAAACAAACAGATCAGCACACGCTCGTCCTGCAAAAGCCGCTACCGCCGCACCCCCCGTATCCCCAGAAGTCGCGCAGATCACATTTGAGCGACGGCCACGCTCACCCAACGCCCGGTCCATCAACCGGGCAACAAGCTGCATGGCAAGGTCCTTAAATGCCAGAGTGGGCCCACAATGCAGGTCTAACATCCACTGATTAATGCCACTCTGAACTAACGGGGCGATTGCCGGATGGCGAAAATCACGATAGGCATCATCAATCAGATTACCGAGCGGCTCATCGCCGAGCCAACCGCCAATGAAAGGACTTATCACGGCAAGCGCCACTTGCTGATAGGTCTTTCCAGACAGAGCCTTAATCTGAGCTTTTGATAACTGTGGGTAGGTTTCGGGCACATATAGCCCGCCATCATGCGCCAGGCCGTTCAGCAAAGCATCCTCAAAACTGACAATAGGGGCAGCGCCACGCGTACTAAGATAGTTCATAAATTCCTAGCTCTAAGAACAGCATCAACGCTACCGCAATCTAGTTTTTATATGCACTGCCAATCCGACCTTGCGCATGATGAAACGCGACATAGATAACCATGAGTGCGCCGGCAAGTCCAAACCAGGTAAGTGCATAACCAAAATGCTCATTACGAAATGATAATTGTGTTTCACCACCTTG
>CAUZRD010000033.1:0-15755 GCA_963582255.1 Alphaproteobacteria bacterium
CAGCACAGCTGGATACTTGGTCTGCCATTTCGCGTCAGATTTCGTAAATCACGCATTTACATCAGTATCATCCCACCATTCGTCATCGGCGCTTGTGTCGGTGTTCTCGCTGCAATTATGGGGGTTGGTGGCGGATTTATAATGGTGCCAGCAATGATCTACCTGCTACGCATGCCGACTAATGTCGTTATCGGCACGTCTTTATTTCAAATCATCTTCGTCACTAGTCTTGTGACCATTCTGCATTCGGTAGAAAATCAAACGGTTGATATCGTCCTAGCGCTTATATTGATGGCTGGAGGTGTCATCGGCGCCCAGTTCGGAGCGCGAGTCGGACACAAATTGCGCGGCGAACAGCTGCGCGCCCTTCTGGCGGTGTTGGTGCTGGTAGTATGTGGCAGAATTTTGATCGATCTCGTAATTGAACCAGAGGAACTATTTCAGATTACCTCTGTGATCGGGAGAGGGCATTGATGCCGCGGACAACCGGCTTCAGCATGCGCGCTCTGATACATATGTTGGCAGTGCCCTGGTTCATTGCCACGGCAGATGTGGTCTATGCTCAAGAAGAACTCGTGACAGATCTATCGCATCACCAAGTGTCAATCCAATCGAATTTCACTGGTGCGGAACTACTGCTCTTCGGTGCGATCAACGTCAATACCAACGCTAAACACGACATTGTAATTGTCGTTCGCGGACCAGATAGTCCTGCAATTGTCAGGCAGAAGGAGAAAGTTGCTGGAATTTGGATAAATTATGGTGCGAGAGAACTAACCAACGTCCCCGGTTATTATTCCGTCATCAGTACAAGGGTTACATCAGAAATTGCATCCCAAACAGTACTCGAGCATTACGGAATTGGCCTTGAAAATTTACAATTACGATCGTCCGATGATGACGATGCTGGGCCTCTTCATGATTTTATCGAGGCCACTAAACGTATTCGCTTGGAAAACAGCCTTTACAGTGAGGACGAAAACGGCATTCAGTTTCTTGGCACCTCGCTATTTCGCGCCTCGATAGAAATGCCAGCCAATGTTCCAGACGGGCGCTATACTGCGCGGGTCTATTTATTCTCTAATGGAAAGATCATGCAGACCCAAACTTCAACCTTGTTTGTCAACAAGGTTGGTTTTGAGAGGCTAGTGTTTGATTTTGCCAACAAACAACCCCTGACCTATGGCGTTATTGCCGTACTCATTGCTATTTTTGCGGGTTGGTTTGCCTCGGCAATCTTCCGTGGACGGTGAGACCTGCGACCTCCATCCCCTTTAAGGGTTAAACCGTGCCAGCATTGCCACACCAGCATCCTTGTTTTACCCACAAGCGAAAGTGCGGGAAGTTATAACCGTGGCGCATCAAACTTCCGTTTTACCTTCGGCCTTAAGCAGGTGCTCGGGCTTCCTATTATGTGGGCAGACACAGCTAATAACCAAGATTATCCTACCCCACCGAGGGAACAATCATGATTGAGCGTTTTTTGCGGCCCAGCCTCCTCAGTCATATTCCACCTGATAGTAATATCGATTATCGTCGGCATTATCATGACAATCATTGGTGTCAGCCCGTTTGAAATAGTCGATAGCGTACGCCGCTTATTACAGCATATCTACAATATAGGATTTGAAACGATTGAATGGGTATTCCGGTATTTCTGGCTTGGCGTCATCATTGTTTTTTCGCTGTGGGTAACTTCAAGGTTACGATCAATATTTTACACCGATAATTATCCATACACACAGCCATCGAATTCCGCTACCGACCACAATTCTAATGTAAATTCACCGCCAGGAGCCTCGGATTGATCCAGCAAAACCGCATCCATAAGCCGATTACGCAATCGGAAATCTCGCACCGGCAAGTCCTGCGAATTGCCGTGCCAATGACACTAGCCTTTCTTTCTACGCCACTCCTCGGTCTAGTCGATACAATGGTAATCGGTCAGCTTGGTTCTGCACAGCTTCTCGGTGGGATCGCCATCGGTGCGATCTTATGTAATTTCATTTTCACTATCTTCAATTTCCTAGGGAGGGGAACGACTGCTCTTACCGCCCAAGCAGTCGGCGCCAGAAACCAGCCAGAGATTGCCGGGATCCTTGGTAGAACTTTATTGCTAGCCACTATTGCTGGCGTTGCTATCATCGCTCTCAACATCCCACTGCGTGAGGCTGGCATAGCTCTGATGGGAGGGAGCACTGAGGTCAACAACGCCACTGCCACCTATTTCAATATCCGCATCTTTTCCGCTCCCTTCGTTTTTGCCAATTATGCCATCCTTGGGTGGCATCTAGGGCAAGGTCGTGCTGGAATCGGGCTAGTGCTGCTAACAATTTTAAACGTCACCAATATGGCTTTGTCGGTATTACTTGTCATCGGGCTTGGGTGGTCGATCGCAGGAGTTGCCTGGGCGACGGTCATAAGCGAAATCCTTACCCTCTCCATCGGACTTTTTCTGATTTGGCGCCACTATGGACGCGTGGCAATTGCGCCGTTCGCACTCATCATAAACCGGGCGCGGCTTGCCAAGCTATTAGCCGTCAACCGCGATATCATGATGCGCACAATGGCTCTGCTATTCGTCCTCGCATTTTTTACATCAGAAGGAGCAAGGCAAGGCGATCTTATATTGGCAGCTAATGCCGTTTTAATGAATTTCTTCTTATTTGCCGGATTTTTCCTCGACGGGTTTGCCGTTGCCGCCGAGCAGCTTGTTGGCTCTTCGATTGGCGCGCATGCGCGCTCCCGCGCTGTGCGTGCTATATCCCTGAGCGTAACCTGGGGTTTTGCCCTAGGTGCTGTAACATCCGTCTGCCTTTACCTAACCGGTCCGGTGATCATCAATTTTGTTACCATATCGCCGGAAATTCGCGAGGCGGCGCTTATTTATCTGCCCTGGGCAGCAGCAACTCCAGTGGTCGGCGCGCTGGCCTTTGAACTGGACGGCGCATATATAGGCGCAACTTGGAGTCGGGAGATGCGCAACTGGATGCTTGCCAGTGTAGCTATCAGTGCGATCGTCTGGTGGAGCACGCTACCCCTGCTCGGCAATCACGGACTATGGCTCGCATTACTAGTATTCCTTGCTGCGCGCGGCATTACATTGGCTTTGCGCTTACCATTCAACCTGAAAAAGACATTCAGTGAAAATAAGCATGCGACAACATTATAAACGATCGAACATTCAAGGAAATATCGACCATGAAACGGCCCTTAGGCCTTACATCTTTAATATTGCAAGCTGCTTGGCCGATGCTCCAACCGCCTCAGAAACGCTGCCATATCCGTTTTCTTTTAGAAGAGCAGCAAGGTCGGCCGAAATTTTCGAGGCTATACTAGGCCCCTGATAGACCATTGCCGTATAGAGCTGCACAAGCTGTGCTCCCGCCTCGATCTTCGTCAGAGCATCGCGCGCCGACGACACCCCACCTGCCCCAATTAGCACCAATTTACCTCGCGCCATCAGATATGCTTGCGCAAGAACCCGCGTAGATAGGGCAAAGAGCGGCGGGCCTGACAGTCCCCCTTCTTGTCTCGCAAATTTCTGATCAATCAACCCATCTCGTGATATAGTAGTATTTGAAATGATCAATCCATGAACATGCTTAGAGATAGCAACCTCAACAATTGCAGCCAGTTCATCATCCCTCAAATCAGGCGCAATTTTTACTAGAACCGGACAGGAACCTTCATCGCCCAGCGCAGCCATAACCCGGTCAAGCAATTCTCCAAGTAACCTATCGGTCTGCAAATTACGTAAGCCCGGTGTGTTGGGGGAGGATATATTAACCGTGAGGTAATCAGCCAAACCGGAAAATATTTTTACACCCTTCACATAGTCCTCAACCCAATCGGCACTATCTTTGTTGGCCCCGATATTTACTCCGATAACACCGGTGTCAGTACGTGAAGAAAGACGCGACAGAACGCGGGCATGCCCTTCGCTGTTAAAACCTAGGCGATTGATCACTGCTTCATCAGCTTTCAATCGGAACATGCGTGGGCGTGGATTCCCGAGCTGTGGTTCTGGCGTAACCGTCCCAATTTCGACAAATCCAAAACCTAACTTGATCAGCGCGTCAGCGACTTCTGCATTTTTATCAAATCCTGCTGCCATGCCGATTGGGGTTGGAAATAAATGACCAAACAAATTTTGTGCAAGTAAAGGTGCCGCAGGCCGAACTGCGCGAGGGTATATCCCAACCTTCAGTGCGCTGATAGCAAGGTCATGAGCCACTTCAGGTTCAGCACGAAATAACACGGGACGAATAAGACGGTATCTTCCCAAAATCACCTCACCCCCAATAAATGTTTGCTGATCATTACCTTAATATTATAGCGCACCAGACGACGCGCTAGAGTGACTGCAAGAATCAAGGGTCGATACAAGCTCGCCCTCAAGCGCCGAATCTATCAACCGGCACGTTTGTTTAACTCCATAGAGCGCGATAAATGAACCAAACCTCGGCCCCTGGCTTTGCCCGAGAAGAACCTCATAAATCGCTTTGAACCAATCGCGTAAAGGCTCAAATTCAGCATCTTTACCAACAGCATAGACGACGTTTTGAATAGTTTCTCCATCGGGCTCACCAGAAAACTCCACCAAGGCATTACGCAACTGCAAAAGCGCTGCTCTTTCTCGGTCATCCGCAAGCCTGTAGCATTTTCCAGGTTTCACGAAATCATTGAAATAAGCTATTGCGTAGCCCACTAGCTCATCGAGCTTAGGAAAGCGTTTAGGCGTTGCGTCTGCCCCGATATAATTGCGGATAAAACCCCACAGAACATCACGATCTTCTGAATTTGATGCGCTGACCAAATTGAGAAGAAGCGCGAAACTCACCGGAACGTTGGCTTCTGGCAGATGTCCTGAATGAATATGCCAAACCGGATTGGCTAGCGCCTGGATCTCTGTCTCCTGAGAATAGCGCGTGAGATGGGTGAAATACTCATCAACATTTTTTGGTATCACATCAAAATAAAGTCGCTTGGCCTTTCGCGGCGCCTGATACATGAACAAGGACAGGCTTTCTGGAGAGGCGTAATTCAACCACTCATCAATAGTTAGGCCATTACCCTTTGATTTAGATATCTTCTGACCTGTTTCATCTAGAAATAACTCATAACTGAAGCCCTCCGGCGGCAAACCGCCAATCGCCGAGCATATCCGTCCAGCATATTTCACCGAATCGATGAGATCTTTGCCCGACATTTCATAATCTACCCCAAGAGATGCCCAGCGCATCGCCCAATCCGGCCGCCATTGCAACTTACATCCGCCCGAAGTCACCCGATGTTCAAATGGTTGTCCAACCGCATCGCCACTGACTGGATGGACAGCCTGAAACACTGCTGTAGCTGATGAGGGTTTAGCCTCGATAATCTGAACAAAGTGAAGCACCTGCTTTCGCACCTCGCCATTCCACTCATCGACAATTGGCAAGAACGGACAATAGGTGCGCTGTCGTTCAGCTCCCAGCAGCGGGCGCACTATTTCACTAATCTTTTCATGTTGTTCAAGTGCAACCTGGAGCGCATCATCAAATTGCCCTGAGCCATACATCTGTGTTGATGAGACAAACTCATAATCAAAACCAAACTGATCTAGAAAACGCCGGAGCACCGCATTGTTATGATGAGCAAAGCTCTCAAACTCACCAAAAGGATCTGGAACGCTAGTCAGTGGAGAGGCATCGCGCTCTATCTCACCGGACGGCCCGCGCGTCTCGACATAGCCACCAAGCATCTCCTTGTTGGGAACATTGTCTGGAACCTTACGGAGTCCATCCATGTCGTCAGAAAAGCAGATCAACCGTGTCGGGATTTTGTTTTCAGTTAAAATTTTAAACGCATGCTGCACCATAGATGTGCGGGCAACTTCGCCAAAAGTGCCAATATGCGGCAGGCCGGAAGGTCCGTATCCAGTCTCAAATAGCACAGGCCTATCACTAGCGCGGCCGGCAATTCTATTTACAACTTTGCGCGCCTCTTCAAATGGCCAGGCACGCACCTCTCCACCTGCTACCGCAAGATCGTCCATTCCCATTTCCTTCCGCTACGCTTTTCTCATCAATCGACTCGCTCGGCCTTAAGTTTAATAAAGGCTCATCGTGGAATAGCTTAGCAACAGCTCTTCGTAGTTGCTATTGGCCAGCGCCAGCTTGACCCCCTTGCTCAAAATCGCAGCTAGTCTGTACGGTCTTCAGCAACCTCAACACCAGCCCCTTTGCCAATGAATAATGCACGAACTTACACGACGCAGCCAAAAACTATCTACAAACTCGCATGCCGTAATTTAACTTAAATTTTGCATACTTGTTATGAGTGACATTCGCGAAAAAAGAAGTCGCACGAAACATCATATTACATATTGGATCGCCAAGACTTTCTGCATAAATACTGCGCTAGAAACTCTCTCTACAAACGAGCCAAACCGTTAAATTAAAACCCATCCATTCACGACCTGAATGCATCTACAAACGCTAGAATGTTGCCTCTACCGCACGATATAGCTCCGGGCTTACCTGCGGATCAATATCAAACCACAACTTCCAGCACGGTCTTGCCTGGTGAAGCAACATACCAAGCCCTCCAACTGTTCTAAATCCTCGGCGCTCAGCATCTACAAGCAATGGCGTACGGCGCGGCACATAAATTATATCGCACACAATCGCGCTAGAATTCATCTTAGCCAGATCAAGATCGAGGGGCGGAAGATCAATCATGCCCTGGTTTGTCGTGTTCACCAACAGCCCGGCATTTTCAAGCAAATCACTACGTCGCTCCCAGTCCATCACCTCAATTGGTCCCGAAATTTGTCTGGCAAGTGTCTCTGCCTTAGCGCGCGTTCGGTTGACTAGCGTTATCGAAGAAGCACCGCATTGTACAAGCGCATGTATGATTGCCCGCGATGCGCCACCCGCACCAATCACGACCACAGCACCACTATCAGCATGCCAATCTGGTACCGCCTCCTTCACACTTTCCACAAAGCCATAGCCATCGGTATTGGTGCCTGCGATCCGTCCACTCTCCAACACAGTGAGACAATTTACCGCCCCGACGATACGAGCAGTTTCATCAATCTCATCGATGAACGACATTGCGGAAACTTTATGGGGCATGGTGAGATTGCAACCGCGAAAACCTAGCGACGGTAGAGCCCGAACCGCGTCTTCAAATCGCTCGGGGCTAATATCCAGGGGAATATATGCGCCGGCAAGCCCATAATGTTGCATCCAGAAGCCATGTAATATTGGAGAACGCGAATGTAGCGCTGGCCAACCCATGACCCCAGCCAGACAATAGCGCCCCGTTCCAACCTGTCTCATCACGAGCTCCCAGAATGTTATCGCCAAACATGACAATCGTGTCTTACTCCCGCAAGACCAATGCATGGGCTGTGCCTACAAACCAATTAAACCGCGGCAGCACTACAACAACAACCAGCTTCCTCAGCATCCTCAACTACAGGTCTCTAGCTATATAATTCATCATTCCACTGCAGGAAAAGTCAGTTATGAACTAACATTAAAATCAGACTAATCTGATGAGATTTGGTTATAATCTTATGGTCGAAAGGCTAATCAATTGAAGCCAGACAAGGTGAGTTAGATCGAGTGTTTGCTGACATACGGAAATGCTTGTCATAAGCCGTTTAAAATGATCGAGCATTCAATCAAACCAAACTCTAGCGCACACAAAGATATTTAACGTTTAGCCTGCTGTTCTATTTATGAAATTTAATGCCAACGCTTCTTATATATCGCGTATCAACGTGGTTGTTTGACTGTCAGGTGAAAAAGCATAAAGCCTTACCCTAGCGGGTGAACCGCTCACCCACGTAAACTCCCCACAAGTCTGATTGCTCAATCCAGCCACGATAGCCGTCGACCTCGACATTGCACCACGCTCCATCACATTTCTTGATATCAACCACAACACGCGGCTCAAGACTTGCCACTGTACCGGCATGCTCGGAATTATCCTCGCGCAAAGCACGAAAACGCTCACCGTGATCCCAAGGCGCCACCTCGCCGGCGCGTGCGCCGGACAGTAGACTTCCATGTACCCAGCCCTCTTCCCCTTCTGAATCGCGTATCATCCTCCAAAGTTCAAACTCGCGGATAATCTCAACCGGCAGCCTAACGTCCATCTTTGGCTTTTCCCACGCGATTGAATAGTCCCTACTGGGTCCCTTGCGCACATTAGCCCGGTTTTTCTTCAAACTAACAAAACGGGGAACGGGATGGCCTGAAGCTCCGATCTCGTTGGTTTGCACACTCTGCAACACCATTGCAGCATGCGCACCTGTATTGAATACTGCGCCAAGATCCTGAATTATAAAAACAATTACCGCCACTACCGGTATTGCCACACCAACCAACCTAAAACCTTGAGTAAATTGGACCATTACGCGCTTGCATCCCCTGTTTGCATTACCTGTATAATTTGACCACCACTCGCTCATTAGCACGTATGCTTTTTATTAACGCGCCTCGACAGCACAACCGTATTTTACCAAAGCTATTGGTAGACCAGTTAATTAGTCTTGAACGTATGGGGGAAAGTAGCACATTTACCCTCCAAACCGACGAGGGCGAGGTTCTTTTCGTGCCTAGATCATTTACCTAATTTAAGGCAGCAACGATGAATGGGTATTACCCCATCAATAAAGTCTAACAAACCGTCCGCTACATTAAAGACGGAGCGCGCTGACTATATATCAACGGCGTTGATCAAAATAGCGTTCTCTGCTCACAGCGCCATCTCATAGGCTACTTCCGGTAAGAGGGTTTTCCGGATTCCAGCGATACGAAATCTCGTCGAATCTCATCGTCAGCACATCAATTAAAAGTAATCGGCCGACCAGAAGATCACCAAGATCCAATATAACCTTCAACGCTTCAGCTGCCATGATAGTCCCGACAATTCCAGGAACAACACCCAATATCCCGGCCTCGGCACAAACCGGCACAGTCTCCTTCGGCGGTGGATTTGGAAAAAGACAGCGATAGGTCGGATTAGGGGTGCCGTCGCTGGAACATATATACGGCATGAGCGTAGTCACCTGACCATCAAACCGACCCACCGCCCCGGTAACCAATGGTACTCCGGCATCAAAGCACACATCCGAAACTGCGTATCTCGTTGCGAAATTATCCGATCCGTCTAGCACCACATCCATACCGGACACAAGATACATCCCATTCTCCCGATCAAATCGATCCTCTACGGTCTCAACTTTAACATGTGGATTGATGCGTGATATGGCCTCCACGCTACTTATGGTCTTAGCATTGCCAACCTGCCCAGTCGCATGAATGACCTGGCGTTGAAGATTGGAGAGATCGACCGTGTCATCATCGATAATGGTGAGGGAGCCAACACCAGCGGCTGCCAAATAGACAAGGGCTGGCGCACCAAGGCCGCCCGCGCCTACTACCAGAACATGCGCACCTTTCAAACGTTGCTGACCTGGCCCACCTATTTCCCTAAGGACAATATGGCGTGCATAGCGCTCAAGTTCGAGATCTGAAAGTGCCATCACGCCATACCGCTTTGTCACTAATCACCGGTTGAACCAAAGCCGCTGGTACTGCGTGCTGTGGCATCCAAATTATCAACTTCTACTAGTTGGACCTGCTCAACACGTTGCACCACCATTTGAGCTATCCTATCACCCCGATTGATCAAGAACTTATGCTCGCCTAGATTGATCAAAAGAGCCTGAATCTCACCACGATAGTCAGAATCTATAGTGCCGGGAGCATTCAATACCGTAATGCCATGCCTGAGGGCCAATCCCGAGCGCGGTCGTATTTGGGCTTCATATCCTACTGGGATGGAAATTGATATGCCAGTTGGCACGGACTGGCGGCATCCAGGCGCAAGAGTGATAGGCTCGGCGTATGCGACTGCAGCATGCAGATCCATGCCGCTAGCACCTATGCTTTGATAGCTCGGCAACTCAAGCCCGGCACAATGGTCAAGCCGCAGGACCTTCACAATAACGCTGGATTGACTGTCAGTCATTCGCCAGTGTCATCAGAACCCGACAGTTCTTGCTCAATCCTTCTGACAAGGCGTTCTGCAACTTCGACTTTGTCCATTTCAGACCAGTTATCCACACCTTCGCGGGTTAGCAAATGCACTCGGTTACGCTCACCACCCATCACACCGCGCTCATGCCCGACATCATTGGCAACAATCCAGTCTGCACTCTTTTTGGTAAGTTTTTCCTTAGCATTCTTAATCAGATCATCGGTTTCAGCCGCAAATCCGATGACAAGTCCGGGGCGTAATTTCTTGTCCTCGGCAATGATATTTAGAATGTCTGGGTTTTCGACCAGATGCAATACCATCCGCTCCGTATCCGCCGCATCCTTTTTTATTTTCGAGGCCTGAGGGATTTCAGCACGCCAGTCAGCAACAGCCGCGGCAAAAACACCAATATCAACCGGCATTTCAGCACGCACCGCCGCCAACATCTCCGTAGCGGTCTGAACATGAACATTGCGAACGCTCGCCAGCTCGTCCAGATCCGTCGGGCCTGAAATAAGAGTGGTACGCACGCCAGCAGCCGCAAGTGCTGCTGCGATAGCATATCCCTGTTTTCCCGATGAACGATTGGATATATAGCGCACCGGATCAATTGGCTCATGCGTTGGGCCAGCGGTCACCAGCGCGCTCCGCCCAGACAGCGCCTGTTGGTTAGGCGCCAGAGTACGTCTGATTGCCGCCACGATCTCAACCGGCTCGGCCAGACGGCCCAATCCGTATTCACCGCAAGCCATATCACCATCACCCGGACCAACAACCACAATGCCATCTTCCTTAAGCATGGCGAGATTACGTTGCGTTGCTCGGTGATGCCACATCCGCACATTCATCGCCGGGGCAATCACAACCGGTTTATCCGTTGCAATAAGTGCCGTTGAGGCCAGGTCATTCGCATGACCATGAGCCATCTTGGCCATTAGATCAGCCGTCGCTGGGGCTACAACCAACAAATCCGCATCGCGTGACAACTCAATATGACCCATCTCTATTTCTCCCGAAATATCGAAAAGATCGGTATAAACCCTGTTCCCAGTGAGATGTACCAATGAAAATTCAGTGACAAATTTAGCACCAGCGCTGGTTAATATCACGCGCGTTTTCGCACCAGAACGCTTTAAAAGACGCACCGTCTCAAGCACTTTATAGGCGGCAATACCACCGCCTATGATCAACAATATACGTCTGCCCTCAAGTCCGGCCATTTATAACTCCATAACTCACTCAGCACCGCTATACTTTTGCATCAGACCATTGCACCAACCTCATCTATGTCTACCACAATGAGGTTAAGGCAAGGATGGCAAGTGAAAGTGCTATAATCCACCACACCACGGGGCGGGGTCCCTCTGCCGGATGCCGACCTCCATCCTCGCGTGAAGCCACAGCAAGGGCTCTCGCCGCCCGCTCGGCCTGTTCAAAAAATTCAGGGAGATTCTCAACCAACCTACCAAGGCTTGCTGCACCGTCTTTAATCCGGCCCTCCGGCGACAGCCGGCTCTCGAGCCAACGGGCAACCACCGGTTTGGCAGTAACCCACATATCAAGCTCGGGATCCAGTTGACGTGCAACACCTTCGCTTACCACCATAGTTTTTTGCAGCAATAGTAACTCGGGCCTCATCACCATATCAAACTGTTCGGTTACCTCAAAGAGTTGGGTCAACAGATGAGCCATGGAAATCTCTTCGGCATTACGGCCGGCAAGTGGCTCACCAATAGCACACAGGGCTTGGGCAAACTCAGTTGCCTTATGACGGCGAGGCACATAACCAGCTTCAAAATGAACATCCGCCGTCCGCCGATAGTCTCGAGTGATGAAGCCCCATAAGATTTCTGCTAGAAATCGGCGCTCCTTGTGTTCCAGCCGTCCCATAATCCCATAATCGACAGCAACCAATCGGCTCTTATCATCGACAAAAAGATTTCCTGGATGCATGTCGGCATGAAAAAAACCGTGATCAAGCGCCTGAGTTAGGAACGACTGGATCAGGACTTTTGCCAAATGTTTAAGGTCGTGCCCCGCGGCCTCAATCTGAGCAATATCGCCAAGCGAAATTCCATCAATCCATTCGGTAGTAAGTACCCTCCGCGATGTCCGGGTCCAATCAACTATTGGCACTTGGAAATCTTGCAGATCGGCCATATTAGCAGTCATCTCCACCATCGCTGCTGCTTCCAGTCTGAGATCCATCTCAAGATCGACTGATCGCTCAAACGTTGCAACCGCTTCGATCGGCCTTAAACGACGTGTCGGCGCATGAAGCAACTCAGCAGCTTTGGCCGCAACATAAAATCCCTCAAGATCATAGGCAAACCGACGCTCTACACCGGGACGCAGAATTTTGACGGCAACAGGTCCATTTATTGGTCCATCGCTGACTTCAGCAAAATGAACCTGTGCGATAGATGCCGCTGCAATTGATTCACCAAAAACATCATAGATCTCCGCCACGGGTTTGGCGAAAGCATGAACGATTTCAGCTTCCGCCTCACTCTGGGGGAAAGCTTCCAACCGGTCATGTAGCATGGACAAGCCGCTGGCACCCCGCATTCCAATAATGTCCGGACGTGTGGCAAGAAACTGCCCAAACTTGATGTAGCTCGGCCCTAACATCGTAAAAGTACGTGACAGCTCATCAATATCTGCCTCGCTCTTACGCGCCACAAATCGTGCAATTCGCGCAGCAAACGTCGGCAACACATCTTCAAGTCCTGCGACTTCGACAAGCCCTGCCCGTGTCAGCGCCAAACCGGCGCGGGCAAGACGATAAAGATGAAAGGGAGCTGATAAGAATGACATGGATAGGGTTCTAATTCATTTAAGTCACAACAAGCATACTTTAAATTCTGATGCTTAAAGACGCCAGCCAGAATGCAGTGCCGCAATACCTCCAGACAAATCACGCCAGGCAACCCTGTCAAACCCCTCTGCACTAATCATTGCAGCAAATGTTTTCTGATCTGGAAAATTTCGGATGCTCTCGACCAGATAGCTATAGGCCTGTCCATTCCCCGTAACAGTCTGACCTATTAGTGGAATTATACGATCTGAATAGGCATCATAGATATGATCTAGAACCGGCACACTCACATGGGAAAATTCGAGGCATATAAATCGCCCGCCGAAACGCAGCACACGGAAAATATCGGCAAGCGCATTTTCGATCCGCGTTACATTGCGTATGCCGAATGCAATGGTCACCGCATCAACCGAGTGGTCAGGTAAAGGAATATGTTCGGCATCTCCCACCACAAACGAGACTTTCTCAGCCAACTGCTCAGTCTCCAAACGCCGCACACCGCGTCTAACCATCGCCTCATTAATATCGACCACAATACTGCGCGCTGCGGCGCCCGCTACATTTTGAACACGGTAGGCAACATCTCCGGTGCCTCCTGCAAGATCAACATGCAGATAAGAGCGGCGTTCGCTGCCAGGAGCCATCCAGGCAACAAGATCACCCTTCCAGCGCCGATGCAGCCCGCCCGACAAAAGATCATTCATCAAATCATAACGCTCTGCGACCGAGGTAAAGACCTCTCCCACGCGCTGCGTTTTGGACTGAATTTCAACCCGCTCGGCACCAAAATATGTATATTGCTCCTCGCTCGCACCTTCAGAGGAGTGATTGCTATTCTTACTCATATTGGTAAGCACCATACGTTACTTTTACTCCGAACCCAAAATCCTGTTATCCCTGCCCGGAACTATTCAGTATTTAACCTGAGTTTAAGATATGCCAGAATTACCAGAAGTTGAAACCGTACGACGTGGCCTTGCGCCCGTCATGGAAGGATATGTATTTGACGAGATCGAGCAGAACAGGGATAATTTACGCTTTCCTTTTCCCTCTAATTTCAAGAGCAAACTACGCGGGAAAACTGTTGCATCTTTAGACCGACGCGCAAAATACCTACTTGCCCATCTCTGCAACAATGACGTGCTAATCATGCATCTAGGCATGTCAGGTCACTTTAAAATTTCTGGCATTAAAAGCTCTGATATAACCAAAGAAATCGACCACGTATCCACGCTACATGAGCATATCGTGTTTTACATGTCAGGCGGTGCGCGGATCGGATATTTCGATCCGCGCCGGTTTGGACTCATGGATATAGCGGGTGCTGGTGAACTGAGCACCCATCCTTTGCTTTCAAAGCTCGGGCCCGAGCCATTGGGAAATGAATTTTCTGAGTGTCACCTTAATAACGTATTCCAGACCAAGCGTACCAACATCAAATCAGCGCTTCTTGACCAACGCAATGTAGCCGGGCTTGGCAACATATATGTAAATGAGGCGTTATATCGCGCTGGGATCAATCCTGGGCGTCAGGCAGCAAGCCTTGCTCAAAATACGAAAAACGGGGGCTCCCTGACGTGCCTTGTCATCGATATAAAAGACATCTTGCGCGAAGCCATCGAAGCTGGCGGCTCCAGTTTGAAAGACCACGCCCGTCCGGATGGCGAACTTGGCTATTTTCAACACACTTTTTCTGTCTATGGCCGCGAAGGTAAACCTTGCTTGCGTGATGGCTGTGATGGCCAGATAAAGCGCATCTTGCAATCTGGCCGCTCCACCTTCTGGTGCCCCCACTGCCAGACATAGCCAAGCACGAGCTTGACATACAATACCATGCTCCTGTCAGCTCGATCTTCTCACCAGCAACCAATCCGGGAGAGCCTCAATGGCTTACAACACCATTTTGTGCGAAACGCGCAACTCCGTCGGTCTTATTACGCTTCACAGACCAGAAGTGCTCAATGCGTTGAGTGCAGAACTAATCGGTGAACTAAACGCAGCACTCGACGACTTCGAAGCCGACGATGCCATAGGCTGCATGGTTATAACGGGATCACCAAAAGCATTCGCTGCTGGAGCGGATATCTCTGAGATGGCCAAATTCAGTTTTGTCGATGCATACGCCAACGATTTTGTAAAATCCTGGGAGCGAGTATCGATGTGCCGAAAACCAGTTATTGCGGCGGTGGCTGGCTACGCGGTGGGCGGTGGATGCGAATTAGCAATGATGTGTGATATCATCATCGCCGCCGATAACGCCAAATTCGGACAGCCAGAAATCACGATTGGTGTCATGCCGGGTGCAGGTGGCAGTCAACGGCTGACTCGGCAGATCGGCAAGTCGAAATCTATGGAGATGTGCCTCACTGGACGCACCATGGGTGCTGAGGAAGCAGAACGCTGCTGTCTTGTCAGCCGCATAGTGCCAACAGACGAACTAATCGAAGATGCAGTACGTACCGCACAGAAGATTGCTTCCATGCCGCGCGTTGCCTCTATGGCTATCAAGGAATCTATCAACAGATCCTACGAGATAAATCTAGCTGAAGGGGTTCGCTTTGAGCGCCGACTATTTCACGCTCTTTTTTCCACCGAAGACCAGACAGAGGGTATGGCAGCATTTTTAGATAAACGGACACCAAAATTTATCCATAAATAATGTAACCGCACCGGCGTGAATTTGCCTGCGCTCTGCCATGCATGAGCGGTTGACGATACTTAACCCAAAGCCTATAAGCTGCGCGATCTAGGGCAGTGATATGCGCGCGCCCCTTTTTGACCTGTAGGTACAAAAACTGATGGCAAATACTAAATCCGCTAAGAAAATGGTACGCAAAATTGCAACTCGCACCGACCGTAATCGGATGCGTCGCAGCCGCGTTAGAAATTTCGA
>CAUZRD010000034.1:0-15298 GCA_963582255.1 Alphaproteobacteria bacterium
CATGTATGGACGCGACACATATTTAACCCGCGCTATTGAGATTACAAAAAGCAAGCGTTACGCCGAAAGCTAGAGCACATACCTGGCCAATCAGCTATTAAGCCTAGCAATGTAGCACTCTTTTGCGTTCTGCATTACAAGATAGAAACCTATATCTATTGGGCTAAGAGTAATTTCTGTACGCCAACTCGTCTGCTAATACTCTCGCCCACATACGTCCTGGCCTCAACAAACTTGCCCAAGATCAGCTCCATGGGAGGACTTGTCATGATTTATGACGTACGCACCTACACACTCCATCCGCGCATGATGAACAAGTATCTCGGCTTGTTTGAAAAACTTGCAATGCCAGTGGCAAACCAACATGGGTTTCGGCTAATTGGATATTTTTCAAGCAAAGTTGGTACATTGAATCAGATTGTACATATCTGGGCCTTTGAAGATCTGGCCGAATTCGAAGTAATGCGCGCAAAGCGCGATCAAGATTCCGGCTGGCATAAGTTTCTTGATTCAACAACCGGAATGGTGGCTACCCAAGAAGATAAGATCATGTCACCTGCAAAATTTTCACCTCTTCAATGAGCACCCCCCGACTTGATAAATAACACACCTTGCCCGCCGGAACAGCGAACGCTTTTGGAGTGGCAATGAGCATACGATTGCTGCTGATCATTATTTTTCCTCTTGGCTCAGGTTATTTTCTGTCGTTTTTCTTCCGCAACACTAATGCGGTACTAGCGCCGGAGCTGGCTCAAGCATTCAACCTCAACGCATCAGAGATTGGCGTGCTAACGAGTGTATTTTTTCTGATCGCCGCGCTGCAATATGTCCCCCTCGCGTTATTGCTTGATCGTTATGGTCCCAGACGGCTATTTCTCGGTCAGATCATACTCACAGTGGTGGCGTGTTTTGTTACCGCATCTGCGGAAAACTTTACTATGCTGGTTTTCGGCCGAGCGATACTCGGTATCGGACTTGCCGGCTGCCTGACGACCGCATTCAAGGCTGTGACTGTTTGGTTCCCTCAAGAGCGCTTCGCAACAGCGAACGGTATGATACTGTTTGCAGGTGCACTTGGTGCACTTTCCTCCACACGACCATTGCAAATCATTCTCGATACATATGGATGGCGGGATATGTTTTTTGCAACCGGAGTGCTGTGTGCAATATTTGCCGTTATAGTGTTTTTTGTAATGCCTGAGGGAAACGCACCCCAGACCAGCTCGAAGAAATCAAGCCTTTCAGTCTACGGCGAAGTTTTATCTCATCCGGTATTCTGGCGCGTAGCGCCAGCTTCCTCCATCGGACTTGCCGGTTTTTTTACCATCCAAAGTCTTTGGGCTAATGGCTGGATGAGTGACGTGGCCGGGCTTAACCAAACTGAGATTGGTGAGCGACTTTTGGTAGTCTCCTTAGCAATGATGGTTGGAACGCTGTTCAATGGCACTATCATTGATCAATTGGTGCGCCATGGCATCGATCGGTCAGCCTATCTTGCAGGCGGACTTGTGTTGTTGCTGTTCGCCGAACTTTCAATTGTTGCTGAGTTGGATGTACGGGCATATTGGCCTTGGGTACTGATGGGATTTACAGGAAATATCGGCGCTCTTGTTCACCCTATTTTAAACCGTACCTTCCCGCGTGATTTTGCGGCACGCACCATATCAACCATTGCAGTTGCGACGTTCGCAGCCGTGTTCGCGATCCAGTCTGGGATCGGATTTTTACTTGATTTTTGGGGTGCAGATGCCACCGGCCACTACCCAGCCGATGCCTATCGCTGGGGACTTGGCGGACTGGTTCTGATCCAGTCTCTGCTCATTGGCTGGCTCATTATAAACCTAAAGCGGCTTAGTACGGAGGCCAGCAAGATCACTGGGATGAGTTAGGGGACGGCATATGTTTCGCATCACTGCTATCAATACTATCCGGATAGGCATCGCATTGGGTGACGCAGTTCATTTGTCTAGCGGCACTATTGCCAAGTCCGACAGTGTTCTGGTGCGCATTACGGATGACCGCGGCCGTATAGGATGGGGAGAGGCGTCCGCCGCACCTGCCATGACGGGCGAGACCTCACCTGGCATGATCTCGGCTATCAGCTTTATGGCCGTACGCCTTCAAGAACAGGTGATTGAGAATACAGCATCAATTGATACCATAATTGGTCAAACTATTTACGGAAACCCAGCCGCGAAATCGGCGTTGAGCATCGCACTTTATGATCTTGCCGGAAAGCATTTAAACTTACCAATTTTTGATCTTTTGGGAGGAAAGAAACGTGATCGTGCCACCCTTATCTGGCGCATATCCGGTGCTGACAAAGAAATAGAAACCGCCTACCAACGACGCGACGAGGGCTTCGTCTCATTTAAAGTCAAAGTCGCGACCAACCCTCCAGATACCGATCTAGAGCGCTCTTACTCTGCCAGAACAGCCGTCGGTAGGGATGTAACCGTCTCGGCTGATGCTAACGGCGGCTACAGCACCGAAGACGGGCTTTATTTTGCCCGAATGGCCGGTGATGCCGGCCTTGATTTTCTTGAGCAGCCCGTAAGTGGGGATAATTTAGCCGGCATGACCAATTGCGCCAATACCGCCACCATCCCGATCGGAGCAGATGAAGGGCTTCATGGCTTAGATACCATCACGCTTCATCATAAAATTGGCGCAGCATCGGGCGGTAGTCTTAAGCCAATAAAATTTGGTGGATTATCACAGGTAATGGAAGCCGCCGATTTGATGGGACGCCTTTCGATGCATGTTAATCTAGCCGGCAAGGCTGGTGACAGCTCAGTCAGTAGTGCGGCAATCGCCCATCTAGCGCTAGCACTGCCAGAACTCAACTGGCATACAAACATCACCAACCACTATCTAATTGGTGATGTGGCAAGCAATCCAATCAAAATTACGCATGGCCACGTTTTACCACCTGACGGACCAGGGCTTGGCATCGACGTCGATGAAGATCTGATTTCCCGTTACCGAGCCCGGTGAACTATAGAGGAGTTTGATCACCATGGGCATGCTGTGGAATGAAGCGTGAGGGTTCACGACCCCTGATATCAGCTCCTGTAGGCTGCCATTCACAGATATCGGCACCTGGCACCCAGACGGTCTTGTTTGAGCCTGGTATGAAGTACTCGACAAAAATGAGTTCTTCATCACCCTCATTACGGAACCAATGAACTTCATTTTCTAAATTATACAAAATATCACCAGCATGCAGTTCAATTTCCTGACCATCAACTGTCGCGATGGCTGACCCAGCGACTATAAACTGGTAATGTTCTGCGCCCTCATGATGATGAGCTGGGCACGTTGCACCAGGTGGATAAATCACAATCTCACCTTTAAGCGCCGACGAGTTGAATAGTGATTTAGTGGCAACATAAATGCGTTTGCGATCATCATGCATCGATTGCAAAACTGGTTCGCGAGACCAATCGAATATTTTTAAACCATCGGGTGCGGAATCACCTGGATCAAAATATCGACTTACCTCAGGTACCCGGGACAATAAAAAATCAGCCTTCTCACTTGGTGTTACCGTTGCAAAAAATGGAGCTTCTAGCCGCGTCATATGATCAGGCGTCAACTGCCGACCGGCAAGTTCGAAAGAACCGTTCAGAACCTGGAGCCAAGCAAGCTCATCATCAGCGATTGCAATATCAAGACTCCGCCCAGCATCCACATGCCAGCGATCAATAATAATTCTTCCATTGGAGGTGTCGCTTGCCTGCAAAAGAGCATTACGAAAGACTCCTTCGCCTCGTGCTTCAACCCGATCGCAGGCGCGAATGACAAATGGCATAGTCTATCTCTAATTTGATTCAATAACGGTCTGGTTACAATACTCGATATACGAGTAAAGAGTACCTGCGCAAGACGCAAATAGCTTACACGTGGTTGAATTTATATTGATCAGCCCCGCATAGGAGAACTGCATGTTGAAAGTATTGGGCAGACGCTCATCCGGTAATGTCATGAAAGTGCTGTGGGCACTTGAAGAGCTTGGGCTTGAGTACAGACAAATCGATGTTGGTGGAAAATTCGGTGGCAATGCCGAAACAGACTATCTAGCGATGAATCCTATGGGGCTAGTACCAACGCTAATCGAGGAAGATGGGTTCTGTGTTTGGGAATCAAATACCATTACCCGCTATCTAGCGAGCAAATTTGGTGCAGGATCTTTATGTCCGACAAATTTACAAAGCCGCGCCACAGCAGAAACATGGATGGACTGGCAACTTACTGCACTGGCTCCGATGATACGTCCGGTTTTTCACGGACTGGTGCGTAATAAACCGGAAGACCGGGACTTTGATTCGATTAATGCCGGAATTGAGCAGGGAAATCGTTTGTTAGCAATGCTCGATACGCATCTTGAAGGACGTTCCTTCATCGCCGGAAACGAGTTCACAATGGGTGATATTCCAATTGGACCAATAGCCCACAGATTTGTATCTCTGGTCAAGGATCGGCCAAAGACAAATAATTTTGATGTCTGGTATGAACGCCTTACCGAGCGTCCGGCCTTTCAAAAGATCTGTATGATTCCGTTAGAGTAAGGCACCTATTACACTTCTTGCTGGGCACCATCTACTCACCGCTTTATTTCACAACTTCCAATTCGGGCAACAGCGTTTCTGCATAAGATCCACGGCGTTTGAGATTTGCCCGATAAAGCTGTGAAAATTCTTCCGGAACAGCACCAACAACACGGTCGTCCAATAATAAAGCATCAGACCATGCCTTAGTCTTCGGAAATGCTTTCAAAATATTGGTCTGGAGCACACTCTCGCAAATATTATGGCGCTGGAAAAATGGGCCATAGGCGGCATCAACCAACGAAAAATCAGCGCCGTTGAAATATGGACCATCATTAATGCGATCATCTGTGAGCGCAACCTCGAGTCGGGCAAGACGCGGTCGAACATTTTCGATTGCCTGAGAAAGAGTTTCCAGTGACTTAGCATAGTTAATCGCAACAAAATCTTTGCTGAAATCAGGTAAAAAGTCAGTCCAGGCACGATTTTTTGCTCTCTTTACCGGATCGCTCGGATGAAGTCGCGGCTCAAAACTCTCATCTAGAAATTCAGCAATCGCGTTAGATTCAAAAAGGATCTGTTTGTCGACTTTGAGAACCGGTACTTTGCCATGTGGCGAAATCTCCAAAAACCAGTCTGGTTTTTCCTGTAGATTTATATAGGTAACGTCGTAGTCAACCTGCTTAACCCGCAACACAATGACAGCACGCTGAACCCAGGGACAAGTCGGTGAACTTATTAAATGGTATTTACTGGCCATGACGATCCACCCTAGTATGAGAGGTTTGAAACAAAATTAGCTACGCCTTCGATGGTTTGAGGACAATATAGTATTGTACTCAGGACTCCAAAATACTGGGTATAAGCACGGAGAAGATTTCTGGTCCTTCAAGCACACTAGCAACTGTTAACGCTCCGGTGTCGAAATATTGGCCTACCTGTCTTGGAACAACACCGCGACCAAGATGATATAGGACTTGAAATCTCTGTCCTTAAACCATTACATTTCAGGTAGTAGAATTAATATTTCTACCATCACAATCCTCTCGGAAGAGCCGTTGATCCAAGCCGGTTCGCATTACTCAAACGATATAGCAATGGTGAAAAAAATGAAAAGACGCAATGGCGCTCATGCACTCGTTGAGTCTCTGGTATCGGAAGGTGTTCAGACACTGTTCGGAATCCCCGGCGTGGACACTTTAGGAGTATATGATGCCTTTCTCGATCATGGAAGCATACGCGCAATCAACACCCGTCACGAACAGGGCGCAATTTTCATGGCAGATGGGTTTTACCGGGCTAGCGGCGAAGTTGGTGTTGCAGTTACCAGCGGTGGACCGGGAGCTCTTAATACACTGACTGCTATGGGAACGGCATTTAATGATTCCTCAGCTATCCTGCACATCGTTAATGAAAACCCGGCCCACGTACGTCGGCGTGCCCGCGGCTACTTCCATGATGTCGCCGATCAGATGGGTATATTCCGCCCAGTCACTGATTTTAGCCATCAGACCAGCCTGCCTGGAGAAATCCCGGCAGCAATCCAAGCGGCAATGTCGGCGCTTAAATCACGCCGCCCACGTCCTGCCATGGTTGAGATCGCAGGGGAATCCTTTCGCGCCGATACCGACGTCGCTATGCCAGCTCGATCTGAAGCTGACCGAGCCAAAGCAAGCGAGGTTGAAATTACCCGCGCGGCAAAACTCATTTGCTCAGCCAAGCGACCCATCATCTGGTCGGGTGGAGGTGTAGTCGCCTCCAAGGGCGCAAATGAGGCACTACTTAAAATTGCTGAACGTATTGGTGCCCCCGTTTTAACATCACAATCCGGCAAGGGCTCATTCCCACCTAACCATCCACTACATATCGGAAATTGGGCCAATGAACGCCCCGTGCGTGAACTAATCGCATCAAGCGATCTTGTGTTCGTCGTCGGCAGCCGGCTTTCTTATTTTCCCACCGGAGGCTGGTCGCTTCGCCTGCCAGAGACGATTGTTCAATTTGATCTCGACCCAGCGGAGCTTGGGCGAAACTACCCAATAACTCTTGGCGTGGTTAGTGATGCCGCCGATGCGCTAGATAAACTCAACAAGACACTAACTAGCCTGAGCCATAAACCGGTTCGTGATCCTCGCAGAGAAATCTTCAATATCAACCAGCAGATCGCAACCGGTGTTGGCCGCCCGGTTGAAATTCAAGTTCTGGATCAGATCCGCGGAGCTCTTCCAGAAACCGCTTTGGTATTCAACGATCCAACAACCATCGTATTTTGGGCACGCTCGCACTGGAAAGCTTCTCTGCCGCGAACCTGGTTTGTTCCATCTGGATTTGGCACTCTTGGATTCGCATTGCCCTCAGCAATAGGTGCTGCGATAGCAAAGCCCGATCAGCCATCCATCGCCATAATGGGTGATTCAGGCGTCATGTTTACCATCCAAGATCTAATGACCGCGGTCGAACATAATATCCCCGTGGTCGTCATGGTCTTCAATGACCGCGGCTATGGGGTAGAACGGCGCCATCAAGATCATCTTTACGGGCGGCGAAGCGGAGTTGATCTGCTGCCGCCAGATTTTGTAGCACTAGCCAAGGCGTTCGGCGCAACTGGCATGAAGGTTAATGATCTTGGCAAGCTAGGAGATGCCCTCTCAAGCGCGATCGATCGAAAGGGGCCCGTTTTGCTTGAAATCCCATGCGACTTCAAACACCCGGGGTATGGATCATTCGTTGATTGGGACTCATAGTGGTTCAGGCATCCGTCACTAGCGTACAAACCGCATCATTGAACTTGTCGGCAGCTTCGTACTGAACCCAGTGCCCAACATCTTCAATCACAACGCATGATGCTCCTGGGAAAAGATTCTCAAATGCTTCGCAAGCAGCCTCAACGCCGGTTTGCAAAGTTACATCGCGTGCGCCCCAAATCGCAGACACAGGGATATTTGATTCCTGCAAGCGTCTAGGAAGATCATGGGTTTTGGAAATATCTAGGCTACGTATTTTTGACCTCCGAGTATTTTCGATTTGTAAGTACACGGCCAAATCATCTATCGCATCTGGATTATGAATCATCAGCGCAGCTAGGTTGAAGCGTTGCGCTGCTTCCAGCTCCTCCTGATTTTTTGCCTGACGCCAGCTTTTCATCTCAGGGCGACGAAGTTCGAACAACCCCAGTCGATTGTAAGCAACAACGATAAGGGAGGCCATATCACCACCAGCAAATTTTGGCATGTGGCTGGATATAACTGACCCGAAAGAGAAACCGAGCGCGGTATAGCCAATATTTGCGCCCAACACTTCCCGAGCCCCTACCGCAACCGTCTGTGACATCCAATCCACATCGACAGTACCAGGCGTTGCCTCCGAATCACCAAACCCAGGCATGTCAGGCGCAACAACGGTGAATTGGCGCGATAATGGCTCGATGTTGAGCAAGAAATGGCGCCATGAACCATAGCCACCATGCAGCAGAACCAACGGGGGGCCACTACCCCACATTCGCCAGACCATCTGACCGCCGTCAAACGAGGTTTTTTCGCTCCGGCAGGCGGCATCCAATTCGCGCACTAATTCTGCCGAATTTTCCTTAGAACTCATTGTCATCATCTTTTCAGCCGTCCAGTTAATCGTTAAGGCCCCCGATCGCTCCCGTGCGATACCCTTTATGCTGATGGCATGTCGAAGCCGGCTACGTAAAGCTTTTACATCGGTAAATGCACCTATCTATTAGTGCCAATTGCACTATGAACACAGAAAGTCGTACAAGCACCTTATTTATGAAAGGAACCATTGGAGCATGCGCTTTCCTGCGCTCCAAAGTAAGGACTTTGTCCATTACACGGCTGGAAATACCTCCGCCATGACCGCGATTTGGATCAACCGCGTCATTATCGGTTGGCTTGGCTGGGAGATGACCCTTTCTGCCGGTTGGGTAGGGTTGCTAGCATTTTTTCTATTTGGTCCAACGCTGATCGCAAGCCCGATGTTTGGGGTATTGATTGATCGAATGGACGCCCGCAAAGCCGGGCTTATCAGCCAAACAACCCTAGCAATAACTATCTTAGTTCTGCTCATTTTACAGCTGACAGGCACGCTCACTATCTGGGGTCTAGCGGCAACTTCTCTTGTAATCGGCATAATAACAAGCGCTGACCGCACGGTACGGTTTGTTCTGGTGCCACGTATTGTCGATAAAGATGCGCTAGCAAATGCTGTGTCAATCCATGGTATTAATTTCAACACCGCCCGACTTATTGGACCAGCGATAGGTGGATTGCTGATTGATATATACGGAACGGACGTGGCTACTATGGTCAATTTGGTGATGGGATTGCCGAGCATTTACATTCTTACTCAGCTCAAAGTACGCGAGCGTAATACGCCAAAAGGAAAGAAAAAACCGTTTTTTCTTGAGATGCTTGACGGTGCAATCCATGCATTTAGTCTACCGATTGTTCGCGAGGCAATGATACTAACAACAGTATTGTCACTCACCGCCCGAGGTGTAATTGAAATTCTTCCGGCGATTGCCGATGGCGTCTATGGACGCGGTGCAAGTGGACTTGGGCAAATGTTGGCAGCCGCGGGAGCTGGGGCACTACTTGCTGCCATCATGATTACAATCCGCAGATCAGGATCCTCGAAACGAGGCATCCCAGTTTGGGCCCGGATTTCAACTTCCGCCGGACTTATCGCAATGATACTGCTTGGTATCTTTCAATACTGGCCGTTGGCAATGGGTTTAATCACGGTGCTTGGCTTTTGCATCACCAACACCGGAGTCGACCTGCAAGCGAGTATACAGCTTGAACTTGGAGATGATTTTCGGGCCAGAGTAATGAGCTTATGGATCGTTCTCGTCATTGGCGGTGCTGCACTAAGTTCGATAATGCTTGGACTTATAGCTGATCTTGTTGGCATGCAGTATACATTAATTGGGGGTGGCGTTGTCGGACTAGTTCTGGTCGTTTTTGCCAACAAACTTATCCGAAAATTTGACGCTGATCAGTCGAAAACGACATGATCCAGCCGCGAACAGAAGATCGCGCATCTCAAGATATCCAACCCCCATCGATTCCCCTTCTCTTTGCCATGATGATTGCAGGCCAACTTGGCTCGACCATTTATCTGCCTGGACTGCCAGCAATTTCCGAGGAAATGAACACACCAATCTCATCGGCTCAATCCCTGATTGCTATCTATCTGGGTGCATTCGCCGTTGCACAGCTTATCATCGGCCCCCTATCAGATCGCTATGGGAGAAGACCTACGGTCATTGGTGGATTGGCGCTATTTGCTATTGCAAGTACCATGTGTGCCTTAGCCGGAGATATCGTTACCTTACAGATTGGTCGCATGGTACAAGCAACCGGCGCCTGCGCTACTTTGGTAGTTGGCCGAGCCATGATCCGAGATACCTCACAGGGGATTGCTGCGGCACAGGCCATGTCCTGGCTTGCTATCGCAGTCGGTATAGGACCGGCCATTGCACCGTTTTTCGGCGGCTTCCTCGTCTCTTGGTTTGGCTGGCAATCAACCTTCATCGCCATCGCAGTGGTCGTTACCGTCGTGCTTATCTGGGTGATTGCCTCATTGAAGGAAACTCTACCGATCGAGCGCCGGAATCCGCCGCGCACCAGTCAACTTTTTATCACCTATGTCCGGCTACTCAAGAATTCCCGGTTTCTCGGCTATTCAATGATCGTTGCGTTCGCAAGTGGTGCTATGCAAGCCTATCTTACATCAGTGCCGGTTGTATTCATCGTTATTATGGATGTTCCATTGGAGCTATTTGGCGTTTACATCATGATAATGCCATCGCTCTATGTCGTCGCGAGTTACGTTTCGCGCCAATTAACGTTTTATATATCGGTCGACAAGATTATTCTGCTGGGCATTACTATGAGCGCCGCGGGTGGGTTTGCTCAGTTTAGTCTAGGTCTGTGGGGGGTCACCACCGTACCACCTATTCTTGTTGCCTTTGCCATTTCAAATATCGGCACGGGTCTGGTGCTTGGAATGTGTTACGCGCAAGCTCTTAACACTGTTCCCTCCGCAATCGCAGGACAAGCCTCTGCACTTGGCGGATTTTTACATATGGGTTGGGGGGCAATCCTGTCGATTGCGGTTGCATACATGCACCACACATCATCGCTACAACTCGGCATATCACAAATGACAACAACCTGGCTCGCAGCAGCAACAGGTATCTTTCTTGTTTTCTTCGTCAAAAGAAGCCACCAAAAAGCCACTTAGATTATGATGAACAAATCGGATACCGTTTGCCCAAGCTTACCAATACTTAATCCAAGGGGTATGACATGCCGAAAAGTGCCCAGAGTAAATCAGATGATCAATTGGTCACCGCACAACTCTCTTATGCCATCGACACCGGCGAAGTTCTAATCAATCAAATCACCAAAATCGGGGATACCAGCCGTAAAATCACAGGTGAGTACTGCGCTTATGACGTCACGATGCATGATGGACGCGTAGCATGTGATGCCTTTTCGATTGAAACTCATGGTTTTATTTTTGTTAATCACCCAAGTGCGGTTACAGATTTCTATGACGATACCGAGGTAACCAATGTCTATTATCCGGAAGCCGAGCGCCTACTTTTGGCGATGACAGGCAGTGCTCGGGTTCATATATTCGACCATACACGGCGTCACAGCCATGAACCTTCACGCACAGGTAACGTACGTGAACCTGCAACATCGGTTCACAACGACTACACTGAATGGTCGGGACCGCGTCGACTGCGGGATATCCTTCCAGATGAAGCCGAGGGGTTGTTACAACGCCGGTTTGCCATAATTCAGATCTGGCGGGCAATCAATCTACCAATAGAGGTTATGCCACTGGCAATGTGCGATGCACGCACTCTCGATCCAGCCGATTTATTAATATCTGAGAGGCGATCACCAGGGCGTATCGGACAAACCTACCAGGTGAAATACAACCCGTCTCATAAATGGTACTGGTTTTCCAAAATGACCCGAAATGAAGCATTGATCTTCAAAGTATATGATTCCAATAAAAACAGTCCAGTGCGCTGGACAGCTCATAGCGCCTTTGAAAATAAAACTGCTAGGGATGATGCTCCCCCGCGCGAGTCCATGGAGATTCGGGCATTTGTGTTCTGGTAATTCCCATTCGGGCCGAGCAAGTTGCTTCGGCTATGTATCTGTAACGCTCGCTAAAATGGTGACCATCCAGTGAACCCTGTTCCGCCCATGCTCAATCTGCGCCGTCCGATCGATAGTGTGTCGGGGTTCCTTCTCATCATCTCGGTTATTTTAGTAATCTGTGCAGAATGGGGGGGGGATGATCGCCTTTACCTTGCCGGCGGAACTGGCATCTTTATCGCAGTGGCATTGCTTATTCCAACAGCAGGCCTTTCGCGACAACTATTCGTTCTGGTTGGCCTTACGCTTGCACTGATTGCGATCGGCACCCGTGAAGACTGGCCGCACCTGTTGCGCCCAGCAGTACAGAATGCATCGTTTGTTCCGGCATTTTTTTTAGCTCTTGCCTCACTCAGAAACGCCGCTAGCACATCAGACATGATGGAGAGATGCGGTAGATTTTTAGCTGATCAACCGGCGAACCAGCGCTATTTTGCGTTATCCATGGGCGGACATTTATTTGGCATCGCACTCAGTTATGGGTCAATTTCGCTTCTTGGAAGCCTTGCCGTCCAGGGCACTCGCCACATGCAAGACGATACTCTCAGATCAAACCTGATGAAACGGATGCTACTTGCGGTCCAGCGGGGCTTTCTTGCCATGACCGCCTGGTCCCCACTAACCTTCTCTCTTGCAATCACCACATCTATCATCGCCGGATCAAGCTGGAGTGGCGCGGTCGGTGGGTGCATAATCACCGCGGTCATTTTGATAACTCTTGGATGGATATTTGATGTTGCTCCATCGCGTATTAGCAAGAATATTGAGGAAATAAAGCCTAACTTAGATGACACTTGGTCAGTAACATGGCCATTGATCATACTGCTGGCTATGCTTTTTGCCGGTATTACAGCGATGCAAATCTTATCCGGTGTACGCGCTGTCTCAGTAGCACTTGTAGCCGTCCCCCTGATCAGCCTTGGCTGGATCGCAGCGCAGGGATGGCATAGGCGTGGCGGGCCTATTGTTTACACCACCGAACGCGCCCTTAAGTATATCATGATTGATACTCCCAATTATCGCTCCGAACTCGTTCTTTTGATCATGGCTGCGTTTATCGGTACAACCGCATCAGGTCTGCTTGCACCGTTTGTCGCCGGAGGATCTAATTTTTCCATCATCCCCGGCTGGCTAGTGCTAGTTATGCTGGTTTGGCTGATGCCAATCACTGGTCAATTGGCGATGAACCCTATATTGGCCATTCATCTGATTGCACCGCTATTGCCGGACGCAACTGTCCTTGGCGTTTCGCCTGATGCCATCATCGTTGCGCTAACTGCAGGCTGGGCCCTGTCTGGAGTGAGCTCACCCTATACTGCATCGACCCTTCTTCTGGCAGCTCTTGGTCGGGTAACAGCTCTGGAGGCCGGCCCTAAATGGAATGGTCTTTATACCATCGCCGGCTGCACTATCTTGTCGGCGTGGGTCGTTATCTATAGCTATTTAACCTAGATCTAAAAACCTATCTAACAACGGGAGAGAGGTATGATCTGGTTTATCATAGGCGCAATTCTTGGTGCGCTTCAACTTGGAATCCCGCTGATGATGGGAAAACGCGTGGTGACAATGCCAGTGCTCTACATTGGCGTTGGTGCAGCTTTAGGCGCGGGCGTCTACGGCACCATTTTGTGGCTCGTGACATCGTGGGTTTTCGGTTAATACTTAATTAGACACATCAATGCATTCGTCTGCAAAACTGAATAAATCCACCCCGTTCCGTCATCAACGGAGGATTATTCGCTGGTTCTCGGGGCAAAATAAAAAAAAGGAGTTAAAATGTCTCTCATCTATCCGCTCGTTCATATCGACGATGTTAAACCAGAACAAATGGCCAAAAACGATGGCTGGTCTATCTCTGAATTCCTATTACCTATCACTGGAGAGTGCGGCTCATCGACCACCGTATTTCACGCAACCTTCCGCCCCGGATCAACCCATAAGAAGCATCTGCATAGCCGGTGCGATGAAATTGCTGTCTATCTGAGCGGCCACGGTGTCGTGGGTCAAGGCGATGAACGCTCCGAGGTCTCTGCAGGCCATTGCCGTCTTATTCCTCAAGGCGCACCACATTTTTTTCATAATGAAACCAGCGATGCTGTCTCGCAGTGCATCGGCTTTTACATCGGTGCAAAGGACGTCGCCGATTCAGGCTATGAATATTGCGGCGATGTAACACAGGCAGATCTCGACATGCCCCGCGATGGATTTTCAAAAGGCGCTTTAGTCAATGTCAAGGATGTTACACCTGAACAGATGAATGAAGAGGATGGCTGGTCAATCACAGATTTCCGGCTGCCTCTTTCAAAACGAAACGGCTCAACGACAACATTGTTCCACGCGACATTCATGCCAGGAGCTGTGCACAAAAAACACCGGCACGATGCGTGCGAAGAAATTTATTATATTGCATCAGGCCACGGCCTAGCTGGGGTTGGCCCCGACCGGACAGAGGTGAGGGCTGGGCATTTCCACTATATTCCCAAGGGCGTGGAACACTGGCTTCACAATCTCAGTGAAACCGATCCGATCATCGCATATGGAATCTACATCGGAGCGGGAAGCGTGGAAGATACAGACTATGTCTATATGGGCGATGTTACCGAAGCTGACCTTGTGGCCAGAACCACTTAACACTTGAGAAGATACTGCTTGCTAATCAAATAATTCATGGCAAAAAGAGATACCGTTATAGAAAGAACCAATATGCGTTTATGCTATTTTAATGAGTTTCAGATCGGCATTATCATCGATGATCACGTGGTTGATGTAACAGATCATCTCACAGATCTACCACATCGTGACCGTCAGGATCTTATGCCGGCGCTGATTGCACAGTTTGCAGATTACCGCACGCGGCTTGAAGCTGCCTGTAGGTCTGGAGATGGCATCGCCCTTAGCAAGGTAACCCTGCGACCGCCTCTGATGCGCCCTGCGACCGTTGATTGCATGGCAGTCAACTACATGGAAGATGGCACCCGTACCGAACCCGCACCAATCAATGGTTTCCACAAAGCCTCATCATGCATCATAGGCGAAGGAGAAACGATGGTGCTGGATGACATTCCAGCGGAGGTTTTTGAAGGCGAGGCTGAGCTCGCAGTAATTATCTCCAAGCGAGCCGACCACATCTCCAAAGCCGAAGCAATGAACTATGTCTTTGGATACACCTGTTTCATCGACGGCTCAGCACGGGGGTTGCCGCCGACCGGAAATACGTTCTTTCAGGTAAAATCACGTGCCACATTTGCGCCAC
Source organism: Alphaproteobacteria bacterium (assembly GCA_963582255.1). Taxonomy (GTDB): domain Bacteria; phylum Pseudomonadota; class Alphaproteobacteria; order Rhizobiales; family TMED25; genus CAUZRD01. The sequence goes on from CAUZRD010000034.1 coordinate 14,994, forward strand.
TAGGCCCGTGGATTGTGACGGCTGATGAAATTCCAGATCCACACAATCTGCATATAAAACTAACTAATAGCGGCAAAATCATGCAGGATTTCAACACCAACGATATGGCCCACAAAATTCCGCGAATTATCGAATGGTTGAGTGAGATCCACCCCCTAGAAGCAGGGGATATAGTCGCGACAGGAACTAATCATCGGGGGTTGCACCCGTTCATGGATGGAGATTTGATTGAGCTTGAGATTGAGAAAGTCGGCAAGCTCACCATCAATGTCCATGATGATCTGAAGCGCACATGGAACAGGGTT
>CAUZRD010000035.1:0-15090 GCA_963582255.1 Alphaproteobacteria bacterium
ATCTCTCATATACAACAGCTAGCTGCGGCCTTCCATGTCGACATTGCGCAATTGCGGGAATATGCGCCACCAAAGCAGAGATAGTGATACAGTCAATAGACCCCCGACCGCGACTGCTGGGATAACACCGATCAAAGCGGCACTCGTGCCCGCACGGAAATCTCCTATTTCATTTGAGCTATTGGTGGTCAGGGAATGGACTGAAGATACTCGGCCACGCATATGATCTGGTGTAATGAGTTGAACCACGGTTTGGCGGATGTTGGTGCTTATCATATCAGCCATCCCAAACAACCCAAGAAAAAACAACGACAACCAAAAATTTTCAGACAAGGCAAACATTGAACTCGTAGCCCCAATCACGGCAACAGATAACACGAGTTTCACACCTACATTTGCGCGCAGCGGCAATTGCGCCAGAAACAACCCCACCACAACCGCACCAAACGCAGGCATAGCACGCAAAAGTCCAAGACCTTCCGGGCCAACCATCAAAACATCACGAGCAAAGACCGGCAACATACCAAGAATACCGCTAAACAGGATCGCGACCAAATCCATCGACATGATGGCCAGCACCAATTTGTTGGTCCAAACATAAGAAAACCCGCTGATGAGTTCATCAAGGCTCACCGCTTTTTTGGGACGATCACGACGTGGTGAAACCAGCAAGGCTGCGCACACTAGAGAAATAGCAAAACTCACAAGTGCCAAGAAATATACCCAGTATCCAATAGTTGCGATCAGCAATCCAGCTAGTGCAGGACCCGCAAGCTGGGAAAATTTTCCGACCGAAGTCGTATAGGCGATCGCAGAAGGAAACTGACTTTTTTCAACCAAATTTGGGAGAATTGATACGAGGCTCGGGTGATAGAATGCCCGCCCGGTTCCATGGAGAAGTAGCACTAGGAAAATTGGCCAAGGATCCGTACCACCAGAAAGCGCATAATAAAGTAAAAAAGCAGCTACCAAGCCATGTACAAAATTACAACTGGCGATAATTAGTCGGCGATTCATCCGGTCAGCCGCGAGCCCTGCCGCCATAAAAAGACAAAAAATCGGCGCTATCTGAAACAGTCCCACCAGCCCCAGATCTAACGGATTACTGGTCATTTCATAGATTTGCCATCCAACCGTTACGGTCACGAATTGAATGGCCAGAGAATTGAACATACGCCCGCACATAAATTTGACAAAATTCAACGAAAGCCAAAGTGAGGGCGGAGACGCTCCGTCTTCGAGATTGGTATCTATAGGAGGTGGGGGTGTCGACATTATGCAAGTGTGTCCGATCAGGACGTCCATCGGGAGCCATCCATTCGCACAGAGAGCCCGCTGCCGCAAGCGCAATCAAGAATGTAGGGAAATATCAATTATGTTAGCATTCAGTTCTATACTTAAGATCATAGAGTGCTAGGTATTTTGATTCCATTGCGGTGAAATCCATCACCGTTTAAATTAACTTCAGATCATCCAGATAGCCCATCCACTTCACTAAGAGACTACTATCGCCGCAGAATTATCATTTCAGTTCATGGCTTACCGGTATTTTCATGCTATTCAATAAGGAAACCAATGCTGTAAAATTCTTGATTGCGCTAGCTTTAGGGCTAGCCTTATTCAGCACCCCAGCAGTCGCTAATTTTAGATCTTGCATCAATGATTTAAAATCACACGCAACTCGGCTTGGTATCCTTTCCACCATCACTTCCTCCGCACTAAACATTAATGAGCCAATTGCAAAAGTTTTACGCCTATCGCGCGAGCAACCAGAATTTAAAACACCAATCTGGGACTATTTCAGTTTCTTGATAGATGAACAGCGCATTGCCGATGGTATCCAGATGATGAAGCGCCATGATGACGTATTGAGCGCGGCCGAAGATCGCTTTGGTGTTAACCGTTATGTGATTACTGCCATTTGGGGAATTGAGACCAATTTTGGACGCGATATCGGCAATAACTTCCTGCCCCATGCACTGGCAACGCTGGCATGTAACGGCGGACGAAAAGCCGGGTTCTGGCGTAACGAGTTGATGGCAGCACTTAAAATTGTTAATCGCGGTGATCTCAAGCTTGAGCACTTATACAGCTCATGGGCGGGCGCGTTCGGACAAACTCAATTTCTTCCCTCAACCTATTTGCGACTCGCGGTTGATTTTGATGAGGATGGCCGGCGCGATTTGATAGAATCGACAGCAGATGCGCTGGGTTCAACAGCAAATTTTCTCAAGCGAGCCGGATGGAAACGCAAAGAATCGTGGATGATTGAAGTCAAAGTTCCGCACGGATATCGCGGCACGTCTGGGCGTAAGCAACTAGCATCGCTTTCAACCTGGAGCAACCGCGGTGTGGTGCGAGGAGATGGCATGCCTGTTAGCGGAGATACAAAGGCTGGCCTTATTCTTCCAGCTGGTGCGAACGGCCCAGGTTTTTTGGTGTTTCGTAATTTCAACGCTATCTATGCCTATAATCAAGCTGAATCCTACGCACTAGCAATTTCGCATCTGGCCGATCGGCTGGCCGGGTATCCAAAACTTCGCACAGCATGGCCAACAGACGATCCAGGCTTATCGCGGATTCAGAGGTTCCATCTTCAAGAGCTTCTGGTCACGCAAGGATATGACATTGGCAAAGTTGATGGGAAAATCGGGCCAATCTCGCGCGCTGCTATCGCTCAGGCCGAAGAGCGCGCTGGCATGCGACAGACCGGGCGAGCAGGGAAAAAAATCTACCAGATATTGGGAGGCGAGTAGTCACCTAATTCTTCTATCGTAGATAAACAAGTAGTACTGAGTCCCAGGCTGGTCGACGACCCAACTCACCGGCAGTGCGATTGCTCAATCAGACCTGACTCTTTCGCCTCCAAAGCAGCCGCTTCCATAGTCATGAACACCGCTCCCTCCTTGGCCAGTTTAGCAACCAGATCCTCAAGTGCCAGCATACGATATCCACGACCGATGACATACGGATGCATAGTGAGAGTGAGGATGCCATGCTCAACGGTCTTCTGCATATATATAAATTCGTCAAACCAGTTTGTTAAAACCTCACGCGCCGGACGCAATCCAGGTAACACCACAGCATCTGTACGCATATATTCAAAATGTGGATGATCATCAAGCGACCAACTAATAGGCATTTCAATCAGATCCGTCCGCTTTCCAAACTCATATGGCCGATCAAGTGTGGCAACATCACCTTGCCGGCACCAATAGGGTGAGTAGTCATCTCCCATCATTGACGTATCGTAGATAAATCCGTGCGCGATCAGAAGTTCGATAGTATGCGGACTTAAATCCCAGGATGGAGAGCGATAGCCGTGTGCCTTCTTCCCCCACATGCGTTTGATTACTTCATTGGCCTGAGCCAGTTCGTCCTCTTCCTGGTCACGACTGAGGCTGGCTGGCGGATGATGGTTCCAGCCGTGATGGCCTATTTCATGCCCGCCAACGATTACATTTTCACAAATTCCGGGATAAGTTTCCAACGTAAAGCCAGGAATGAACCAAGTCGCTGGAATGTTGTTCGCTTTTAAAAGGTCCAATAATCTCATCGCACCGCGTACGCCAAACTCTCCGCGTGAAAGTGGGGTCGGGCTAGTCATCTTTCGGGCGATGAAGCCAGACATGGTATCGAAATCAAACGTCAGACAGACAATGTGGCGGGGCATGGTAAACAGTCTTTATTTATGTCAGATGGGCTAGGCTATAGCATACTAAAGGCACATACCATGATCAGTACATAAGGTTATGCATTGATACGGGAGTATATTCCCACACCACCACGAGGTATAAATGTCGAGTTCTCCAATTGGAATTATCGTCAATGGTGCGACCAGCAGGATTGCGACCACACAGCATCTGCGGGGCGCTCTCATTCCGATGCGAGATGAGGGCGGTATTGAAATAGGCGGAGAGCTTTATGTTCCAGATATTTATATTGTCGGACGAAATGCACACCGACTTGAACGTCTTGCGAACGAACTAAGTATTGAAAACTGGACCACAGATCTTTCCGCCGCACTTAATAACCCTGATTATCCGATAATGTTTGACGGGGCAATCACACATCTTCGAACAGAAACCTTGATGCGCGCGATTGAGGCTGGCAAACATATTTACTCAGAAAAACCGGTCGCCCCGAGCGTGACGGAAGGGTGCAGACTGCTACGGGCGGCACAAGCAAAAGGGCTTAAGCATGGCGCGGTCGAAGACAAGGTCTATTTGCCCGGATTACAAAAACTTGCAAAGTTGCTTGACGAAGGATTTCTAGGCGAGGTGCTCCAATTCAAACTCGAATTTGGTTGGTGGGTCTTTGATGGAATAGATATCCCATGCCAACGACCGAGTTGGAATTATCGCAATCGAACCGGGGGGGGAATGATTTCAGATATGCATCCTCACTGGCGCTATATCATTGAACGCCTGCTTGGCCCTATCTCCAGCGTAGTTGCCGTAGCTTGGACGGCAACACCACGCCGCGTCGACGAGGACGGCACCCACTACAAGGTGGATGTTGAGGACAGTACTGCAGCACTCATCGAACTTCGCTCCGGCATAATTGGCAGCCTAAACGCATCATGGGCGACCCGGGTATGGAATGATGAACCACTCGCATTTCATATTGATGGAACCCTAGGATCAGCCATTGCTGGGCCCCAGGCGTGTCATTCCCAATCATATGCGGACACACCCGCTGTTACATGGAATCTTACATCAAAATCCAGCACACAAAACAGCGAGAACTGGCGTGAAATTTTAGACCCAATCCGAGATATGAATTCATACCGAGTAGGGTGGGAAGGGTTTCTTTCCCATGTGATTGCCAACACTCCCTTCTCATCCACATTCGAGGCTGGGATCCGTGATGTTAAACTTGCCGAAGCCTGTTTGAGGAGCCACAGCGAGCGCCGCTGGGTGTCCATGGACGATAGGGTCAATAACTGAGCACTCAAGAAAAACCGGGAGAATTCCATGAGCCTATCAGCCATCGAAACAGCCGTTGCCAACGATCTAAAAGCAAGCAACTCTGAAATGCGAGATTTGCTAGAAAAACTGGTCAACACTGATTCACCCAGCCGCGAAAAGTTGGCTGTCGACGCCGCCGGCGGCATAATCTCTAATTTTTGCGATAAGAATAATATCCATGTTTCCATCATCAGCCATGATGAGTTTGGCGATGTGCTTAAGGCCGAACCATTTGGTGGCGGTAGCGCCGAGAAGAATTCGGTGATTTTGATGGGTCATCGCGATACTGTATTTCCGCTTGGGGAAGCTGCACGCCGACCCTACCGTGAAGACAACAAGCGGGCTTATGGTCCGGGCGTTGGCGATATGAAAGCGGGCCTTGTGATCAACGTATTCATTTTGCGCGCACTTAAACGCCACAGTAACGTGCCTCTGCCAATCAAGGGACTGTTCACATCGGATGAAGAAATTGGTTCACCGGGCTCACGCCCGGTGATAGAGCGCGAGGCAGCGCAGGCCAACACGGTATTTAACTCCGAGCCGGCAAGAGCCAGTGGAAAAGTTGTTGTTGGGCGAAAAGGCGGCATCTTCCTGAGACTCGATGTTTATGGAAAAGCTGCTCACTCGGGTGCCAAACCAGGTACCGGCATCAGCGCCATTGATGCAATTGCACGAAAAGTCATTGCAATCCATGGCCTGTGTGACCCGCTAAAAGGCATAAACTTGAATGTCGGAATGCTGCATGGAGGCGAAGTCATCAATATGGTCGCACCACATGCTTATGGCGAATTTGACCTGCGCTATATCACGCCAGAAGATCGGGCCGGCATGCTTGAGCAAGTGAATGCCGTTGCCGCCCGCGAAGATGTGCCCGGCGCTCGTGCGGAGATTTCTATTCTTAGCGAATTTGTACCGCTGAAACAGTCCGAAGCATCCAAGTCACTCTATGAACTCTACCGCGGCGCGGCGCGCGATGTTGGATTTGAGGTCGAGGGTGATTTTTCAGGTGGCTGCGCCGATTCCGGATTTACCTCAGAAGTCGGCGCGCCAACTCTTTGCGGCACCGGAGCAATTGGTGGTAATTTCCATTCTAAAGACGAATATATAGAACTTGCCTCGCTAGTACCTCGTGCGCAGGCTCTCGCATTCGCAGCCCTGCGCCGTCTCAACGTTTAAAGATCTAAGCATCCAGCGTTTTTCGTTCGTGTAACCCTCACAGTGCAACAATTGATCTAAGCTTTACTATTTTTCGACCCCATCATCCGGCGCTCCAAAATGGGTTACATACCGGGTTTTGATCTGCTCCGTCGGCAAAATAACGATAACATCAGTGGTACCGAATTGGTGGTCTACTACTGCACCGTCACCTATAAAAGCACCTAGTCTTAGATATCCCTTGATAAGCGGCGGCAAGATTTTTAGCCCATCTTTTACATTGATATCTTCTTTCGCCATTCGGTTCATATTCACATAACGATGAGGGTGGGCATGTACCATCCATTCATCTGGCGCACGGGCATGATGATGAAGAAAACTGAGGCCGAGCGCGAGTTGATCAGGATTCGTACCTTCAAGGCTCGCGCATCCAACCATGACGTCAAAATTGTTCTCTTGGATATAACGAAAAACTCCATGCCACAACAGCTCTATAGTGGACTTAGTGCGATAGGATTTGAGCACGCAGGATCGGCCAAGCTCTAAAAATGTCTTGCCTGGGTGGCGCTTAATCAGGGATTCGAGGTCATACTCACCTTGAGTGTAAAAGCCTCCACAGCTTTCAGCTACCAATTGAGGAAGAAGGCGGTAGGACGCCACCACACGACTAAAAGATCCACGAAGTAGAGGAACGCCGCGCCTTTTAGCGCCATGATCTATTACCAGCATATGGTCGCATAAGCGGTCGAATTGATCGTGATCCCGCCTCGTTACCAATGCGCGTGCATCTGCCTTGGCCGACATTTCTCGATAGAACACCCGATAACGCAAAGCCTGCGAGGCACGCACTTCATTGGATGAAATCGCCAATCTTACCTGCATATTGCCCCGTTCGCCGTAGCTGCGCGCGACTGACTTACGTGATCTTGGAAGGAATCTACGAACTCGATCAGATAACTGGCGAGGATTCAATTCAGATTCGGCCAGCAACACTGATCTAATCTTCTCGCTAGCACTGATTTGTGGGCGGCGGCCGGGGAAAAACCGCGCCAATGTGAGTGCAACACGTCCACTTCTTGAATTCAGGTGCGGGATCATGCGACGCAGCATTCTACGCGCCAGCTTTTTAGGCTTATTAGAAGAGAGACTGGGCTTGAACCGCCTTGAAGCAGGTACAAGAATGCGTGAGCTTGCGCGTCTTCCCCTCTTCATTGTTGATCATCCGCCTCAAAACCCAATTAAACTTATATCCTTTGTTTGATCGCACAAAGCGTGGCTGTAGGCTAGGAAAAGCTGCCCCTGAAATTACATCATTCACCGTGATGGATGTAATCTCATGGTATTAGGATTAGGCGAAGGTAAATTCCTACTATATCCATCCCGGGCTTGTATCATGGCAGCTATCGACCCAACCGCCGGTCAATTGCGTCCCACACCAGCGCGGCGATATCCGCTCCGCCGAAATTCCTAACTTCTCGAATACCGGTTGGTGAGGTGACGTTGATTTCAGTTAAATAATCGCCAATGACATCGATACCAACAAAAACAAGACCACGGCTGGAAAGTTCCGGGCCGATCGTCGCACAGATCAGATGCTCACGCTCCGTCATCTGCGTTGCTTCAGGCTTCCCTCCAGCATGCATGTTCGAACGGGCATCTCCCGGCGCGGGCACCCGGTTAATTGCCCCCACTGCCTCACCATCGACTAGAATGATTCGCTTATCACCCTGCCTCACTTCACTTCGATATTGCTGGATAATGAAGGGCTCGCGACTGATAGACTGAAACATCTCCAGTAAAGCAGAGAAATTCTCATCGCTACTGATGAGGCGAAAAACACCAGCACCACCATTACCATAGATAGGTTTAATTATTACATCGCCATGCAGGTCGCGAAATTGCCGCAAGGCAATAGAATCACGGCTGATCATGGTGGCTGGCATGAACTGGGCAAACTTATTAACAAATAATTTTTCAGGCGCATTACGCACCTGCCCCGGATCATTGACGACCAAGGTTTTGGGATGAACCTCCTCCAACAGATGGGTCGCTGTGATATAGGCCATGTCAAACGGAGGATCCTGGCGCATCAAGATAACATCCAGATCTGAGAGGGTTTCTCTTCGTTCTTCTCCAACATGAAGAGCCTCTCGGGGGCCGCTTACCACGTCAATCCCATAGCCGCGTGCGGTCAGCCGACCTGAATCGTAAGAAAGATTCTGTGGGCGGAAATAAAACAGATCATGCTCCCGGTTTGCGGCTTCCATAAGAAGGGCAAAGGTTGAATCACCACCCAAGCGAAGGCTTTCCGGCGGATCCATCTGCACGCCAACTCTCAAGCTCATATTCAATATCTCCTGCCGGTTTCTTCAAATGCGCCCACAATGCGACGTGGCCAGCACCATGGCATCCATACGGCGATCACATAGATTCTTCATCACCAAGCAATTTTTTTTGTACTCCGCTTATAGGCGCTTGAGTTTTAAGCGCCAGAGCACGATCATAAACATCGCGCCGCGACACAGAAAACCGAGCTGCGACGGCCGCTGCCGCATCACGTACCGTTTTGCTTTCTAGCTCTACGTATATAGCGGCATCCAGCTCCTCAGGGGAGGCTTTCAATGGTTCAGCTGCAGAAACTAGGATCACTATTTCACCCTTTACCGGAGCACCGGCATATCGAGCCGACAACTGATCAAGCATACCGCATACCACCTCCTCGTTTATTTTCGTCAGCTCTCTTGCTATCACCCCTTCGCGTGGACCAAGAATGTCAACAAGATCGACCAATGTCTTTTCCAGACGACGAGGTGATTCGTAAAGCATAAGCGTTGCCGGAACAGACTGGAATTCTTCGATGACTTTTCGCCGAGCTCCCATCTTTGTTGGCAAAAAGCCTATAAAACACAGACGATTACTGGCAATTCCTGCGATCGATGCGGCGGCCGTTAAGGCCGAAGGTCCAGGGATTGCAAAAATCCCATGGCCCGAGCCTCGTAAGAGGCGCACCAATTTAAAACCAGGATCAGAGATCAGGGGAGTACCAGCATCAGAAACCAGAGCAATAGCTTGGCCCGCTGCAATGCGCCGGCCAATGTCTTCGCGTACTCTATGACTCGCGTAATCGTCATAGACACTCATCGAGGTCTCAATCTGATAGCGATCCAGTAGCCGCCTGGTGATACGGGTATCTTCGCAATAAATTCTATCGGCCGATGCCAAAACGTGCAGCGCGCGCAGGGTAACATCTTCCAGATTGCCGATCGGAGTTGCCACAACATGAAGACCTGGCGCCAGTGATTTTGCCGAGATTCTAATGCCCTCGATGAAAAAATAACGCTCGCCCAAGCGATTGGCCGGTTTGGCGGATGGAGTGGTTTGACTGTATTTGGTCATAAAATTACCGCCTTTTGCTGGTTCGAATGGCGGCCTAGGTTTATCTGGTTGTAGAAAGATACTAAATTACTCGTCCACATTGGCCAAAGATTGTAAAAAATTGTTGCACACTCAAATATATAACTCGTATGGCAGGCGGAAAACATTCTCCCTTTTCCGGCTAATATCTGGATTCCAGACTGGCGCGGTATTGGCACTTTGCATACTGCTAACCTCCTGCCAAGGCGGTGACGTAAGCGATGGCGGATCAGGTGTCGAAAACTTTTCTTTTGGTACACTACAACCGCAAACGCTGGGACCTTATTTTGGCAACTCTACCGGCGAGAAAATAAAAATAGCCCTGCTTCTGCCATTTTCCAACACCGACCCGAAAGTTCGTGAGATAGCAAAATCGCTTAAAGATGCTGCTGAACTCGCACTTTTCGACGTCAACAACACTTCGATTGAGTTAATTCAGAAAGATACACGCGGCACCGCGGCCGGCGCTCGTTTTGCTGCCGAAACAGCAATCAACGAGGGTGCGGAGTTAATCCTTGGCCCTCTAATAGCGCAGTCGGTCTCATCTGCTGGTCAGGTAGCAAAACAAAGCGACGTCCCGGTGATTGCATTCTCATCAACAGAATCTGTCGCCAGGAACGGCATTTACTTGCTGAGCTTCCTACCTTCAATCGAAGTCCGGAGGATTATAGATTTTTCTATCAGCCGGGGCTTAAAACGTTTTGCCGCGCTGGTACCAGCACGCCCTTACGGCAATCTGATTGCAGGCGACATTACCCGCATTACCGAAGAACGTGGCGGGATGCTGTTCACCGTTGAGCGCTTTAGCTCGAAGGCCGGATCCCTTGATAGATCAGTTACCAAAATCAACCAGCTGTCCGAGGAAATCGACGCGCTGATGATCGCAGATGGTTATCCAATTCTTCGCCTAGCAGCGCAAGATCTTGGCTATCCCGGCAATTTCCAGCTCATCGGTACCGGACTATGGCATGATCCGAGGATCACGAGCGAACCGGGTCTGTATGGCGCCTGGTTCCCGGGCCCTGAACCTGGGACAAGGAGGGCGTTTGAAAGGCGCTTTTCATCCACATATGGCCGGACTCCGACAAGGCTCGCTAGCCTTGGCTATGACGCGGTCAGTCTTTCAGCAACCCTTGCGCGCGCGCCTGTTGGTTTGCGTTTTACCCCTGAACAATTGACCAATCCAAAGGGGTTTCACGGTGTAGATGGTCAGTACCGGTTTCATTCCGATGGCCGGATCGAGCGCGGGCTTGCAGTGCTACAAGTCTCCGCTGGCGGGTTTCAGGTGATAGATCCGTCTCCGAAAAACTTTAGCGGCACCAATTTTTAAATTAGCCTATGACCATTAGATGCAAAGCCGTGCGATGACGGATTTTCTTCCGGCGTGGCACTAATATTAAGACAGGGGCCAATAAGTGCGGCAATAACACTATTCGCCACCAAACGCCCGGTCGATGTGAGAACAATGGCGCTATTGCCAGCACGCACCTCAACAAGCCCCTCTTTTTGCAACTCCCCAAGAGCCCCCTCATCAAGCACTGCACCGATTCGGCTAAACCTATCCAGATTGAGCCCCAAGCTAGTCCGCATCGCCATCAACATCATCTCATGGGCAATATCTCGGGCACTTAGCATTGTATCTTCGGTCAGACCATGGCCCACAGTCTCCGTGCGGGTCAACCAAGTCTCAGGATGGCGCTCTCCCGAAAGCGCATGGCGTCCTCCGGCACTATCCCATACTCTGGAATGGGCTCCCGGACCGATCCCGGCCCAACTACCGCTTTGCCAATAAAGCAAATTGTGCCGGCATTCCTCACCCGGCTGGGCATGGTTTGAAATTTCATATGCCGGCAGGCTAGCCGCATCGCATATTTCTTGTGTAGTCATATATAAATCAGCGGCTAGATCATCATCCGGAATAATAAGCTTTCCGAGGCGATGTAAATCAAAGTAGCGCGTATCTGGCTCGATTGTGAGTTGGTAGAGTGAAAGATGGCAGGTCGAAAGAGCGATCGCCTCGCTCAGCTCTATGGCCCAATCCTCACAAGTCTGGCCAGGTCGAGCATAAATCAAATCGACCGACACTCGCTCAAAAGTCTCCTGTGCGATTGCAAGCGCGGCCCGAGCCTCTTTGGCATCATGCTGACGGCCCAGGCGTTTCAGCGCATCATCATTCAATGATTGAATACCCAGCGAGATGCGATTGATCCCCGCCTGCCTGAAGCCATCGAAACGAGACGTCTCAACACTTGTCGGGTTAGCTTCTAAGGTAATTTCACACCTTGGCACCCAGCCAAACAACTCTCCAATACGCTCTAGTAACGCGGCCACCGTGTCTGGCGACATCAAGGATGGGGTTCCGCCTCCAAAGAAAACGCTTTTTACCTTGGATGCGGGAGTGTGCGCCGCAAACCACTCAAGTTCACGCACCAAAGCCTTGCAGAATCGCTTTTCATCAATCGGCTGATGCCGCACATGGCTATTGAAATCACAATATGGGCACTTGGCAAGACAAAATGGCCAGTGAATATAGACCCCAAATCCGGGGTCATCTTCACCGAATAGTATTTGGCTGGAGAAGGTATTTTTAGTCTCCATTAGCCAGGCAGGTGTTGGTCAGCGCGAAGAAAGCGCGCGAACGGTGCGACAGACCAGGATGTCCAGGTTTTGCGCCATGTTTTTCTTCAGACGTCATCTCCCCAAATGACTGACCGTGCCCCTCGGGAACAAACATTGAATCATACCCAAACCCGTTATTACCACGCGGTGGCCAAATCATCGTTCCCTCAACCCGACCCTCTATGCATTCGCTATGACCATCCGGCCAGACCAAGGCAAGAACAGCTATAAAAGCTGCGTGGCGCTGGTTTGCCAACCTAGCTCCACGTTCTTGAAGAGAACGTTCTACCCGCTCCATAGCAAATTCAAAATCTTCGTTTTCTCCAGCCCAACGAGCCGAGTAGATACCCGGTTCGCCATCCAGAGCGGCAACAGCAATCCCAGAATCATCGGCCAAGGAAACTTTCCCAGTCGCATCAACTGCAGCGCGGGCCTTGATCAGCGCGTTTTCAACGAATGTCGAACCAGTCTCCTCGGGCGCAGTCAGTCCGAGATCACCTGCTGTTTCCAATGAGATATTGAACGGCGCAAATAATTTGGCAAACTCGTGCACCTTACCGCGATTGTGAGTCGCCAGCAAAAGAGTGTTGCCGGTGAATTTTCTGTATACCATGGACCGATCTCCGCAGACAAATTAAACGCAGATCAGGAAACCGCTATTTTCTGAAAATCCACCAAACGTGCTATCGAGCCGCGGGCTAGAGACATCAATGAAGAAAATTCATCATCAGCAAAGGGCTCGCCTTCAGCAGTCGCCTGGATTTCCACGATACCACCTGATCCAGTCATGATAAAATTGGCATCGGTGTCAGCGGTAGAATCTTCCGCGTAGTCGAGATCGGCGACTGGCATTCCGGAAACAATTCCGCAGGAAATCGCCGCTACATGATCCTTAAGCGGATTTTCCGGCATCATTTCACGCTTAAGCATCCAGCGCACACAATCATAAAGCGCAACCCATCCACCCGTGATCGAGGCACATCTGGTGCCGCCATCGGCCTGGAGAACATCGCAGTCTACAGTAATTTGACGCTCACCAAGACGTTTCATATCCACTACTGCACGGAGTGAACGTCCAATCAGACGCTGAATTTCGACCGTGCGCCCAGTTTGCTTGCCCGCGGAGGCCTCCCGGCGCATACGATCACCGGTTGAGCGCGGCAACATACCATATTCCGCAGTTACCCAGCCTGATCCCCCTCCGCGCATCCACGGCGGGACACGCTCTTCTAAACTGGCGGTGCACAACACGTGAGTTTCACCGCATTTGATCAGACACGAGCCTTCGGCATGACGGGAAATTCCTCGTTCAATTGTCACCGCCCTTATCTCATCTGCTTCACGCTGGGACGGACGCATAGACAACTCCGATTCTGATTGTTTTACAAATAAACTAATTGGCTATGTAACAAGGCACTGGACACGGGTAAAGCTTGTGTCAAATTAGAATTGGCGCGTGCCAATCATAGATACTAGTTCCTGACCTTCATCTTGCATTGTGCAATGAAAATTCAGGCCCGTAGGTGAACATAAAACAATGGATCCATCCGGAATTATGTCGCTCGATGAGCGCTCCAAGCAGATCTTCCGCCAGATAGTGGAAACCTACCTGGAAACAGGAGAGCCGGTCGGATCACGCACCCTGTCACGGGGTGAACGTATTGATCTTTCTCCAGCATCGATTCGCAATGTGATGCAAGACCTTGAAGCTCTCGGACTGATCACTGCTCCACATATCAGCGCCGGCCGAGTGCCTACACAGTTTGGATTACGCCTGTTTGTCGATGCGCTGCTCGAGGTTGGCAATATCGACGAGGTCGATCGGGCGGCTATCGAACAGCAGGCTGCTACTAAGAATATCAAACTTGAGGATGCTCTGAGTCGCGCGGGCGAAATGTTATCGGGCCTTAGCCAATGCGCCGGGATAGTGCTCGCCACTAAAGTTGCGTCCAAAATCCGTCATATTGATTTTGTCATGCTCGACAATCTGCGAGCACTAGTCGTTCTCGTCGATACTGATGGGACAGTGGAAAATCGGTTAATGGAACTCCCGGTGGGCATGACGCCATCTGCCCTAGCACAGGCAGCAAACTATATTAATCACCAGATGCGCGGGTTATCGCTTGTTGATGCGTCCGAACGAGCACAGTCGGAACTGGCATACAAACGCGCAGAAATAGACGAACTGGCCGCATCGGTGGTTGAGGCCGGACTTGCAGTCTGGAACGATGGGGACCAGAGCGGGGATAAATTACTAGTCGTGCGCGGCACGTCCCACCTTATTGCCGATGCTGCTGGCGCGGGAAACCTTGAGCGCTTGCGTCTATTATTCGATGACTTTGAACACAAGGAAAACCTCATGCAGCTGCTCGGCCTGACTGAAAAGGCCGACGGCGTGCGCATCTTTATCGGATCAGAGAACAACCTGTTTTCTCTGTCCAACTCCTCACTGGTAGTTGCGCCGTATCATGACGCCAAGCAGAATGTGGTCGGAGTTCTGGGTGTCATTGGCCCGACACGCATCAATTATGCGCGAATCGTTCCGATGGTAGACTACACTGCCCAGATGATGCAGCGCATTCTTGGATAGGTATTTTAGCCGGGGTTGTGATCGGAGCAGACAATCGCTACCTAACAGCGGATTAATGCGACTAGCTGGAATAATTAAGTAACTCGTAGTTGAGGATTTACTAACTAAATGAACAAAACGGATCGGGACCCACCTCAAAAAACACCTCCGGCGACAACCACACTGGCCGGTTCAGACGACACTAATACGGAAATGCCAATGGTACCTGACGAGGCAATTGGAACCGCGGAGCAAATCACGGCACTTGAGAGCGAAGTCGTCGACTACAAGAACCGCCTGCTGCGCGAAATGGCGGCGATGGAGAATTTGCGTAAGCGGACACAGCGCGAGAAGGAAGATGCT
>CAUZRD010000036.1:0-14921 GCA_963582255.1 Alphaproteobacteria bacterium
AGCCCAGCCTTGCATTTTATGCTTCGCGTCCAGTCGGCAATCCGATCCGTCTGGTTGGCCAGGCCGAGCTTGTCGAAGTTGTTAAAGAGATTGAAGCTGGGTTCATCGTTTTAACTCGAGATAGAAGAAATAATTTAGAGACCGCAATGCCTGAAACCCGTTTTGACGTACTTGCTGATGCGGCCGCATGGAATTTCAACAAAAATGGGATTCGCCAGTCAGTATTTTTGTTGAAATGGGTAGGAAGTTCGGAGTAGGGCTGACGTATGACCCAAGTTCAGAAACGCTCCCTTGCCATTCTTGTGCCTGTCTTTAACGAAGCCGAGTCGATTTCTGGTTTCGCGCGCGGCATGGCATCTGTGCTCGATGATCTCTGGCGCAGGGATGTGGAGTTAGTGCCGCGGTTGGTCTTTGTCGATGACGGTAGCCGGGACGGAACGGTTGAGGTGATTACTAAGACGGTTTGGCCCGTGGATGTGCAAGTGATTGTACTTTCAAGAAATTTTGGCAAGGAAGCTGCCATGACGGCAGGGCTGGCGCGGCTTGTAGATGACGCTGTGGTTATAATGGATATAGATTTGCAGGATCCACCCGAACTGATCCATGAGATGGTCAGGGCCTGGTCTAATGGAGCGAAAGTGGTCTTGGGGCGGCGCGTTGATCGTTCGGACGATGGAATTATAAAGCGGATTAGTGCGCATTGCTTCTACAGACTGCACAATAGTATTTCGAATATCCACATCCCCTACAATGTTGGTGACTTCCGGCTTATGGACCGCAAGGTTATCGATGTTGTTAACCAGTTGCCTGAGAACCGTCGCTTTATGAAAGGACTATTTGCCTGGGTCGGTTTCGAACCGGTGTATCTTAACTATAAACGCCGATCGCGCGATGCGGGTGTGAGTAAATTTACGACCTGGAGACTCTGGCGGCTTGCCATCGAGGGAATTACTAGCTTTTCTGAAGTGCCCTTGGTGGTATGGTCATATCTGGGGGGACTGATAGCACTCTCGTCCTTTGTTTATGCAAGCGTTATCGTGGTTCGGACCTTATTGTTTGGGCTCGACGTGCCGGGGTATGCCTCTCAGATCACAATTATTCTTTTTCTCGGTGGTATACAATTGCTGGGGATTGGCGTCCTTGGGGAATATATTGGCCGAGTCTATTCTGAGGTGAAGCGTCGCCCGCCGTTTGTGATCTCTGATGAGATCCATATTTCGGCACAAGGCTCGGACGATGAAGTCTGAAGCGCTACGCAAACTCTTCGCTTTCGGACTGGTCGGGGGTGGGGCATCGCTTTTGCATATTGCTGTAGCGGTGGCTATGGATTGGTTTTTTATTCTCTCAATTTTTGTGGTCAATCTAGTCGGTTTTCTGACCGCCTTTCTGTGGTCTTATCTGGGACATTACCACTGGACGTTCCGCTCGTCGAAAAGCCATCGACAGGCAGTGCCGCGTTTTGCGCTGACGGCTTTGGCAGGTTATGTAGTGAACAATGGAGTGCTTTTGGCATGTACGCTGACCACCGGCCGTGTGTCGGTTTGGTTTGTTGTGCTGGCCGTGGGAATCTCCGCAGGTGTGGTGTACTTGGCATTAAGTGTTTGGGCTTTGGGAGAAAGATCTTCCTAGAGTAAGCGTCGGTATTCAAACTTACCTCATATTAGAAGCTTTATCTGGCCGGTTGAGACTATAGGCGGTCTCTGGGCCATTGGGAGTATTGAGTTTGGGTTGGGTTAGTGGTCGGTTTAGTTGGCAATTTGGTCATCACGAGAAGTTGCCCATGTGACCGGCGGAAACTTGCTCAAATTATTGATTTATATGGTGGAGATGACCGGGATCGAACCGATGACCTGCTGATTGCGAACCAGCCGCTCTCCCAACTGAGCTACACCCCCACAGTGTGGATATATTAATAAAACTTGTACCGTTTATTCTCAACAATATTCAGATAAAACCAAAACACCCGATACACATATCATTCACACGGTGTTTTGATCGCTTATAACATATTGTAAGAACTACATTTATTTGCAGAACTCTTTGTTGCGAACGTAGTGCTATCCCAACTGGGCTACAGCCCCGGGTCGCGAAATTAACTCCGTGATTGCTGGCATTTAGGTGTGAGTTAGATCTACTGTCAAGGATCGGTCAGCTGATTACTTGAACTCACGTGGGTGGTTCGATACATGATATGAGTATATCTGATAGTTGGAGGTAGACGGTTAATGCCAGGTATTGCAATCCTATTGGGCGACCTGATTACGGTTTACATCTGGTTCATTGTTGCAAGTGCAGTTCTCAGTTGGCTGATGGCATTCAATGTGGTGAATGCACGTAATCAGATTGTTAGTCAGATTGGATCTTTTTTGCATCGGATGACCGAGCCCGCATTGGCTCCGATCCGGAGATTTTTACCTGACCTTGGTGGTATTGATATATCGCCTATTGTGTTGATATTCGCATTGGTTCTGCTGAAAGATCTCATCTTTAGCATTTTACTTTAGCATTCGAGCTGAGTGCATGCGGCGCTAGTTGATGGAGTGGCAACAAACTACTTGAGACAGTTGTGGAAAGCGCGCTCATACTCTGTGCGGGAAGATCAAGTTAACGATCGGATCGAGCCAGAAGATTAAGATCCTTGAGATTGTCGGGTATATATTCGACGTTAATTAGGCATACGTGCATGAGATTTTAGAAATGCCTGACGGAGAAGCACAATTGATTGATGGAAAATCTATTGCAGCCAAGGTGCGTAGAGAAGTTGCGCGTGACGTTCAACTTATCAAAGTAGCTGGAATTTTTCCTGGGCTTGCGGTGGTTTTGGTGGGTGATGATCCAGCAAGTCAGGTTTACGTACGCAACAAAGCTAAAGCTGCGAGCGAGGTTGGGATAGCCTCGTTTGAGCACCGGCTGTCGGCGGATACGCCGGAAGATGCCCTGCTTGGTCTTATTCGAGATTTAAATTCAGATGATGCGGTGCACGGAATACTGGTTCAATTTCCAGTGCCACCTCATATCGAGCGACGCCGGGTGATAGAGGAAATTGATCCAGCCAAGGATGTAGATGGGCTCCATCCTATCAATGTAGGGCGGTTGCAATCTGGACTGGATACCTTGGTGCCGTGTACGCCGCAAGGGTGCCTTATTCTCATTAAGTCAGTGCAATCCAATATTTCGGGGTTGGATGCAATTGTGATTGGCCGTTCTAGTTTGGTTGGAAAACCGGTTGCCCAACTTCTTCTAGCGGAGAACTGCACTGTTACGATGGCCCATTCTCGGACCACGGATTTACAAGAAAAAGTTAGTAAATCAGATATTCTTGTTGCCGCGGTTGGTCGGCCGCATTTCGTGTCGGGAAGTTGGATTAAGCCAGGAGCGATTGTGATTGATGTTGGGATCAATCGGGTTGTGGCGGAGGATGGTGGGGTGGAAAAAACCAAGCTTGTTGGCGATGTGGAAATAGAGAATGCAAAGTTCTTATCCAGAGCAATTACTCCAGTTCCAGGCGGCGTTGGACCGATGACTGTAGCATGTCTTATGCGTAATACTCTGATAGCCGCACGCCGACTTTCTGGGTGCGAGTAGGTAATAATTTAAACAAATAAATAGGGGTTAGATTACGTTAAGCTAATCTTCGGGTTGTGGGATTGGCGTACTGATTGATGTCCTAGAACGATGTAGGATAGACCTAAAACCTCGGCTTCCGTGGCATTGCTGCGGACTGTTTCAATTGGTTTTGATGTGTTGGCTTTTTTCCTACAGGCTTCGGATGTGGCGATGGTCTCGCTGTTGCTTACTTTGAAATTGAAGAATAACTAATCGCCCTTACGCTTTTTTACCCAAAATTTTCAGCTATTTAAGTCTATTTGCATGGTCTATTCCCCTTGCAATCGAGCGATTGTGTGATTGCCCGGATTTGAGCAAACAATTGACACTGTCAGTATTGTTCTTGAATTTTCTGAGTGTTTCCGACACGCACCCCTATAGAACGGAAATTCGATAGGCTGGTCTTTATGTGAAAGTTCACTACATTGTTTTATTATCTGTTAGATTGGTTGGGGCTATGGCGAGATTCATACTTAATATTGTTCTGTTTGGGACTGTTTTTTTCTATGCTGGTGTTGGAGCAACTTTTAGCCCGGCCATCGGGCAGCAGTTTTCTAACGCTTATACCCGGCTTAATCTCGATCGTTGCCGCAAGCTTAACCCTGTGAATTTCACAGCGGAAGGGCCT
This sequence comes from Alphaproteobacteria bacterium, assembly GCA_963582255.1. Classification (GTDB taxonomy): domain Bacteria; phylum Pseudomonadota; class Alphaproteobacteria; order Rhizobiales; family TMED25; genus CAUZRD01. The sequence continues at coordinate 4,235 of CAUZRD010000036.1, forward strand.
GTTTATCGGTGTAAGGGATTTCAGAATAAATCAGCTCATGATATTTATCTCTATGAGCATGACCGGCATTTTTATGTGTCGTACGGTCAGGATGCGCTAGAGCAGCTGGCAGCTAAACAGACTATAATTCCGGAAAACTCGCTTGCAGATGACCTTGAGTGGCGGCTGGAGCGGCGTGGCGGAGCTTGGCATCCATTTGCGCTGATTCTGCGCTACTTCACTGAAATAAAAGATGATCATGGATATTATCGTGGCGAGGTTTTAGCGGTGATGAAGATTGGCAAGAATGAGGCCTGCCACGCCGTTTACATCGATGCTGAGGCTACGGTGAATGCTAACCGAGTTGCGCGCCAAGCAGCGGATCGCATTGTTAGACGGTTTGATTGTAATCGTGATGAGCTAGTAGTCGAAGGCGTACCCGGCCGGAGTCTTAAGCCGGTTTTGTAATATATCCTTTGATGTCGTCTGTGCACGTTTCTGACGTTTTTAGGTATTAGGCATTCTTGTTCAACCTTGTTTGCCCGCGCGGCGGCTGAGTAGTTTCAGTCGTAGCGCATTTAGGCGAATAAACCCGGCGGCATCGACTTGATCGTAGGTGGGGGTTCCTTCCTCGAAGGTGACAAGATCGATGTCATAGAGTGAGTTGGGGCTAGTTCGTGCTATTACAGAAACACTTCCTTTGTAGAGTTTAAGGCGAACTTCGCCGGAGACGTATTGTTGAGAGAGATCGATCGCCGCTTGGAGCATTTCGCGCTCGGGAGAATACCACAAACCATTGTAGATGAGCTCGGCATATCGTGGCATCAGCTCGTCTTTAAGGTGCCCAGCTCCGCGGTCAAGGGTGATCTGTTCAATTCCGCGATGCGCGGCCAGAAGAATTGTGCCGCCGGGCGTTTCATAAATTCCGCGGCTTTTCATCCCGACAAATCTGTTCTCGACAAGATCTAGTCTGCCGATGCCATTGGCGCCCCCAAGTTCATTCAGTTTGGTAAGAATTTCTGCCGGCGAGAGAGCGACACCGTCAATGGAAGTCGCATCGCCACGCTCAAAGCCAATATTGATGAAGGTTGGGCTATCTGGCGCATTTTCAGGTGAGATGGTGCGTTGATAAACAAATTCTGGGCACTCGTCGCCTGGATCTTCCAGCAGTTTTCCTTCCGATGAGGTATGCAGAAGATTAGCGTCGACAGAAAATGGTGCCTCACCTCGCTTGTCTGTGGTGATAGGAATTTGATGCTGTTCGGCAAATTCTATCAGCTTGGTTCGCGATGAGAGATTCCATTCACGCCATGGTGCAATCACGTGAATGTCAGGATCAAGGGCGTAATAGGCAAGCTCAAATCGCACCTGATCATTACCCTTACCAGTTGCGCCATGGCAGACTGCATCAGCCCCGGTTTCATGGGCAATTTCGATTTGTCGCTTGGCGATGAGCGGGCGGGCAATGGATGTTCCAAGGAGGTATTGACCTTCATAGACGGCGTTGGCGCGGAACATAGGGAAAACAAAATCACGCACAAACTCTTCGCGCAAATCGTCGATATAGATTTCCTCGATTCCTAAGAGCTCAGCTTTTTTACGCGCTGGTTCCAGCTCCTCACCCTGGCCGAGGTCGGCTGTGAATGTCACCACCTCGCATTGATAGGTGATTTGCAGCCATTTTAGGATAATTGATGTATCAAGCCCGCCGGAGTAGGCGAGTACGACTTTTTTAATGTCCGCCATTTTTACCCTGAGTATTGTGAAGAGAGATGGCCAGCTTATAGGAGCGGCGCCTAGCATGTGCAACTAGTGTGTTGGTAGGATCTAAATGATAGGTTTTCATTTATAATTTAGCAGAAATAGTTTCGGCGAGTTCTCTATTTTTGAGCTAGAATATCATAGTTCAACTCGATAATGCCTAGTGGGTGTGAGTTGGCGTGGCAAAAGCGCATGTCAATCGGCCTGCCGATAGCTTCTTCTGCTAGATTACCGGAAAATGCCGATATGCCTCGGCCCAACATTACCGGTATGATAAAAATCTGCAATGTATTGATCAAACCGGCCCATAACATAGAGTTTAGAAGTACTGCACCGCCCATAACCCACATGTTGCCGCCGGAAAGCTGACGAGCAAGCGAGGTTGGCGGGCCATTGAATGCGCGCACGCCGCGCGGAGCGCCGAGCAATTCACGGGAAGTAACAACGATGACGTCCTTGCCGTCATATGCCCATTCGTCGAATGTTCGTACTTGTTCATAGGTTCGCCGACCCATGGCGATGGTCGTGATTGAGTCTAGAAATTCATCAAAACCGACATCGACCTGCTCAAAAGGTGTAAGCCAGGATATGTCGCCGGCCTCATCGGCGATCATGCCGTCGAGACTCATGGCTATATAAGCGCAGATGTGAGGGCGAAGTGCGGACATGTCACACCGTCCTGCCGGCGATAAGCCAGTAGATAAATCCGGAAATAAAACCTGACGCGGCGAAAGTCATCATGATTTCGTGGTTAAAGCTGTTTGTCGACCCTGCATGCCACAGCCATTGGGATATTCCGGCTGATGCGGTTCCCGCTGCGCCCCAGCTAAGGACATGGACAATCCATCGCGGGGTACGAATAATTTCGGAAAACACGACTACCGCTAGCCCAAGGGCGGCAAAGGTAACGATTGGTATGTTGAGAATTAGGTCTGTGATATTCGCGGCGTGAATAAAAATTTCGACTGCGGCAGAAAAGGGGGAGATATTAAAAAATCCGGTTTCTGGTACGGCGAATATCAAAAAGATTAAACCTGATATGCAGGCAAACCCATAGCTGATTGCGACGAAAATGATGCGGGCAATCGCCTCAGTCATTTCTGTGCTGCCTGCCTAATTTCCGCGCGCTGATGTGCGTTGAGCTTGGCGCTTTCAGAGCGTAGTTGACCGCAGGCGGCCATGATATCCCGTCCGCGTGGAGACCGAATCGGACTTGCATATCCAGCACGTTGAATTATTTCAGCAAAGCGCTCGATCTGGTCCCAGTCGGAGCACTCATAAGGAGCACCGGGCCAGGAGTTAAAGGGAATGAGATTAATTTTCGCAGGAATGCCCTTGAGGAGCTGCACCAAGAGTTTCGCGGCAGCGGTTGAATCGTTCACGTGTTTGAGCATGACATATTCGAAGGTGATGCGCCTGGCATTGGATAGATTGGGGAACCTGCGGCAGGCATTCATCAGCTCGCTGATTGGATATTTCTTATTAATTGGGACGAGCTTGTTGCGCGTTTCATCATCCACGGCATGGAGCGAGATAGCGAGCATCACCCTAATTTGTGAGCCAACGCGGTCGATCATCGGCACAACACCAGATGTGGAAAGAGTGATGCGACGTTTTGAAATTGCTAAACCGTCACCATCAGATGCAATAGCAAGTGCTTTGGCGACTTCATCGAAATTGTACAGTGGCTCTCCCATGCCCATCATCACTATATTAGTGACAATCCGTGGTAGGGGAGAGCGTGGTTGCACCTGCCAATCGCCCAACTGGTCTCGGGCGACCATGATCTGACCGATGATTTCAGCCGAGGTAAGATTTCGAACAAGGCGCTGAGTGCCGGTGTGGCAGAAAGAGCAGGTTAGGGTGCAGCCAACCTGACTTGAAAGGCATAGTGTTCCGCGCGTGCCCTCAGGAATGAAGACGGTTTCAATTTCTGGACCAATTATTTCATTTGACGTCGGTTCAAGACGTAGTAGCCATTTGCGCGTTCCATCAGAGGAGATTTGTTCGGAGACGATCTGCGGCCGGGTAATCTTATGGCTAGAGACCAGAGCATCTCGCAGAGATCCAGATATATTGGTCATTTGCGAAAAATCGGATGCACCCCTTACATAGAGCCAGCTCCATAACTGACGCCGGCGCATGGCATGCTGCCGGATTGGCACATCAATCGCTGACAGAGCTACCTCTATTTCATCTGGCGACTTGCCGTAAAGATGAGGCATCCCACCACTGGCTGGTCCTGCAGGTGCAACGTGAGATGCAATTGGAGGTTTAATTAAGATAGTCATCTACTAAGCTTTAGACAATATATGAGGTGTCGCCAAGGGGGACATCACATTGATGCCAATATGCTCAGTCACAATCCAGTCTAGGGACAGAGCTGGGTGATACGCTTGATTCCAGCGGTAACACCGCTCAAGGAGTAGGTATCTGTAGTTACATTACCGCGCTCTGATGTGCCTTTGATAATCATCAATGAGCCACGTTTCATAGCTGCGACCACCCGACGCTCCGGTTCGATGTCGGCAACCCAGGCGCCATCCTTATCAGTAAACAGAGAGAAGCTATCCGATCCAATGGAAAGCGTTACTGTACTACCTTCTTGATAGGTATAGCCTGCTTGTATGCTTGGTTCGTTGCGGCCGCCGGTAATAGCTCCACGCGTGATGAGTATCTGTGGGGCCCAACTCAGGCTAGTTGGATTTTGAGCCGTTGGAATAGTGGCGATGAAGCAAGTCTTGCCACCATCGGTCTCGGTAAACACGGTCCACTCTCCGTGTTTGGAGACGCGGTTAGGTTCAGCCGATGCGGTCGCTGCGTAAATCATTGCACTCGCGGCCAGAAACACAAATCCTGCTCGCAATTTCATATCAATCAAAGCCTTTTACCGCCCGCCCGGTTGCTGAGGCACATAATGTTTACTTAATCTTCGGGGTATTTTCCAGACCCGTATGTGTTTTTTCGGTGCAACCTAACGACGAGCCGTTAGATTTTCCGGTATGCCGTGGATATGCATGGGCAGTGCCTCAACCTCACCACCGGGTGTGACGGGAGGTGGAGCAAAGTGTCCAAGCATACGAACCCGATCATACATCACAATTGCGCCTGCCGTGGCTACATTGATGCAAAATGCGGTGGGTATCTTCACAATATGATCGCACCGTGCCATCATTTCATCACTCAAGGAACCCCGTTCTGAGCCAAGAACATAGGCTGCACGGAAGGGATGGCGAAAACTAGGCAAATCTCGTGATACCTCAGTTAATTCCACACCTACCAGTTCGCATCGTTCGGGTAGCACCATTTGAGATAAATCTGACCAGATATAATAGGGTATATGATCAAAAGTTTTTGAGGTGTCGGACTTAGATATAGTAGACGCTTGTGCCGAAATTTTATGATGGGCTGCTACAGTGAAAACAAAACTTGCACCAAAGGCATGTGCTGAACGCATGAGATTGCCCAAATTTAGTGGTTTAGAGATACGCTCGGCTCCCACCGCGAAATATCCACGCAAACGATTTGATTGTACGCCCATCTTACTTATTGACCTGGAGAGTAGATATTGATGACATCGTGTTTCAAAATTTGGCTCGCTCGGGCACGGTGTGAAGGCAAAATATGTTTAGCTATTAGCGAGATGACAGCAGTAATGACCGAAGCATCGTCTGAATATCCAATGCCTGCGAGAAAGTCAGGTATCATGTCAGTTGGCACAACGAAATAGGCAAGTGCAGCGAAGATGGCGGCTCGGACTCTAATCGACGTTGTTGAATCAACTGCGCAAATGTAGAGAGCGACCGCATTTTCAGCAAACGGAATTTTTGCTGCGACGCGGTTCAGTTTGCTCCAAAAACTACGCTGGACGCGGTTGTAATTCAGGTTATAGATCTCCGAGTTAACCGGTGCGGTCGATTGGAAATCTGGAGGTGATGTGTCATCTGTATCGTGGGCCATTTCCGTTTTGTCCCTCGCATCTCGTTTGCAGTGATACACGTAGTGTTTAATTCTGGAGTGAAACTGCTAGATTATAGTCTATGATTTGAGGCCAGTTTGACCAAGAGCCAAGTCTAAACGCCTAATTTGGGAGGCTGTTTCAGTGAATTTAGATAACACAATCAGTGCAGTTGTTACCGGTGGAGCTTCAGGGTTGGGTGCGGAAACTGCCCGCGCGCTTGCTGAGCGTGGGGTCAGGGTTGCAATTTTTGATCTCGATCATACGCAAGGCGAGGCTGTTGCGCGTGAGGTTGGGGGTTATTTCGTCAAAGTTGACGTGACCAACGCGCAGGCGGTGGCCCAAGCATTTTCCTCAGCGCGAAAACAGATTGGGCAGGAGCGCATTGCGGTTAATTGCGCTGGGATTGCCTATGGTGCTTTCACCATACGCCGAGACCGAAAGACGGATGAAATCCATTCCCATAGCGCGGAAGATTTTGCCAAGGTAATTTCTATCAATCTGATAGGTACATTCATCGTGGCATCTCAATCAGCTGCCGGCATGGCTGGGTTATCGCCAGAGGGAGATGATCTGGAACGCGGTGTCATCATCATGACAGCGTCGGTTGCTGGCTCTGATGGACAGATTGGTCAGGCGGCTTACAGCGCCTCAAAAGCAGGAGTCATGGGGCTTACACTGCCCATGTCAAGAGATCTTGCTCGTGATGGAGTGCGCGTAGTTTCGGTCATGCCCGGTTTATTTGAAACGCCAATGTTCGACAAGCTGCCCGAGAAGGTTCAAGCACGGCTCAACGAAACGACGGTCTATCCAAATCGACTCGGCCGTCCGGCTGACTATGCTAAGCTTGCCATCCATATCGCCGAGAATTCGATGCTGAATGGCACGTGCATCAGGTTGGATGGTGCGGTGCGGTTGCCGCCGGCATAAATGCTATCCATGCTAATCGTATGGATGGCGGATTATGGGCTGGGATGATTATTTGCCAGCGATCCGGTCCATGTAAGTTGCCAGTTTAATATCTAGATCAGTAACTCCACCTGCATCATGAGTTGATAGCGTTACCTCAACGGTATTGTAAACATTGAACCATTCAGGATGATGATCCATCTTTTCGGCAATCAACGCCATCCGGGACATAAATCCGAACGCTTCATTGAAATCGGAAAATATGAATTTGCGAAAAATTGCATCGCGCCCATCCACTTTCTGCCAATTAGGCAATCGTGATAATAAAGTTGTTCTTGTCTCGTCGCTAAGTTTTTTGATCATTAGACACCTTTCTCAACGAAAATAGCTTCGAGCCAAAAGCCCGGGTTCGGCCAATTATCACACAGCTGGCCATGGTTCTAGCGGATAGACAGTCTCGATTGAGGAAGCCCCCATTCCTACCTTGCCAGTGTAGCTATGGCGGCTGAAAGCGAAAGCGTACTGATAAAGGCGATTTATGATCAAATGCCAACTGTAACGGTGATATGGGTTAAGGATGCGCTGGAGGCGGTGAGCAAGTTTTTGGTCAATCTAACGCTCGCCATTCATGCCGCAGGCATTGTTGCCATCGTCTCTGGCGCTCGGTGGGGAGATCTCTGCGGGCAGGCATGCACGTATATACGATGCAGTGATATTAAAGACATTTGGTGCAACGCGCCGCTTGATCATTTTTTCCTATCTCTCGGAGTTTGCAATTTTGGGTGCAATTACTGCTCTTTTCGCCATCGTGGCGGGGTCGATTGCTGCATATTTTGTTTTGGTAGAGGTAATGGAGATGGAATTTACTTTTTTTACACGTGTAGCTGGTGTTATTCTTGCGGTAGGTATTGCCGCAACTGTATCGATCGGCCTTGCCGGAACTTGGAGTGCACTTGGAGCCAAGGTAGCTCTTATTTTGCGTTCACCATAGTTGATTAAACGGTTGTTTTGTCTTTCCGGCATGACCATATTGGTTGTAGGCGGTTTAATGTTCACGAGGGATTGGTAAAAATGGCGAATAATAACTCTCGCACACGTGGTTCTGGTCAAAATCAGAGCGGGGTGCGCTCGGATGTTTGGGCCTCCGATCGCGCAGGTATTGATGAAGGCCTTCGCGCATATATGCTGCGTGTTTACAATCTCATGGCACTCGGTGTGGCGGTCACGGCTATTTCTACACTTGTAGTTATGAACTCACCCGTCTTACTTGGTTTGATTGTCGGCACTCCTCTGATTTGGGTGCTGTTTGCTGGAGTGCTTGGCTTGGGCTGGTTTGCGCCACGTCTTATTCTATCAGGCAGCGTAGCCAAAGCACATGCGGCCTATTGGACCTATTCGATGTTGTGGGGTCTTTTAATAGCGCCGATGGTGTTCTCGTTTTTCCAGGTTGGCGCAGGGGATCTCGTATTTCGTGCTTTTCTGGTGACGGCGGTTACTTTTGGTGGTGCCAGCCTTTATGGCTATGTTACCAAGCGCGACCTGTCAGGGATGGCAACATTTTTTACCATGGCAATCATTGGTCTTCTGGTTGCCATTGTGGTGAACATGCTTGTTTTTCAAAGCTCACTTTTCAGCCTGATCACGTCATCTTTGGTGGTTCTTGTTTTTTCTGGTGTGACCGCTTGGGAGACGCAAAAGATTAAGAAATCTTATTTTGCTGGTGACAGTGCGCGCGCAGCTACTGGTAAGGCAGTCTTTGGAGCTTTCATATTATTTGGTAGTTTTATTACTATCTTTATTCACCTACTCAGTATTTTCGGAATGATGCGTAATAACTAGTTCTTGAGGCGTGCAAAAAAAGACTCGGCCCTTGTGGTCGGGTTTTTCTATTGTGACTAATCAGATTTGATGCCCTGTTTTTGCCAAAGCACTTTAGACTTTATCCATTACTTATCCTACAGCGGTAAGCTTGCGCTCACGATCGATGACCTTGAGTACGCTTATTAAATCATGGCTGCGTTTCAAAATTAGTCCAGTGCTGGCAATTACCATGTAGGCTCCTTGCTTGCGTGCGAGTTCTGGACTTTTCTCGATGCGGTAGAGCGGAGACTCGCTTGATCTTCGAAAGATTGAGAAGACTGCACGATCACTGAGTGCATCGATAGCATAATCGCGCCACTCACCAGCTGCGACCTGGCGGCCGTATATTGATAAGATTTGATTAAGTTCTGCTCGATTGAATGCTACATAGCACGGTTTCGAGTGTTGGTATCGATCGGGATTTGGTGAAGAAACATAGCCGCGTCGGGCTGCCAGCTGAAATGATATGGGCTCTGTATTTCTCAATTGCACCTCCCTGTGAAAGTTTTGCAAATCAGATCGCGGTGTGAACCTGAATGCAAGTCTTTTGGAAAGCTTGATCTTGAGTGCTATGCTGAACAGAAGATAGTGTGTGCCATATTTTTCCCATAATTCCATCTTCGTTAGGCCGTTTTGGTACGGTAGTAGTTCAATCTCCAAAGGGCCCTATTTAGACGCAAACCACGGATTGATTGTCCCCAAGTCCACTGAGACCTAATTCCTAATTTGGCCTTCTCCTGGCGGTTGAAATTTATGAATATCAAATTTCGACTTCCGATAAGCTTGATTTTAGCGGTTTAAAGATTGATATCTTAGTGCATATGTTTTTCACAAGCAGTTGAACCGTGAGCCTATAATGACTGAAAACAGCGAAATCCATTCTGATAGTGAACGCTTGGCGTTTGGTGCCGAAGTTACCCGACTGCTCGAAATTCTTGTACATTCGGTCTATGCTGATCGAGATGTATTTCTGCGAGAGTTAATCTCTAATGCGGCTGATGCGTGTGACAAGCTACGCTATCTTTCGTTAAGCGATGAAAGTTTGATGGCGAGTGATACTGAACTCGGTATTCAGATTGTTGTGGATCCAGATCAGCGCACTATTGATGTGATTGATAACGGCATTGGCATGAGCCGAGACGAGATGATCGAGAATCTTGGCACCATCGCCAAATCTGGAACCCGTGCATTCATGGAGGAGGCGGGTGAAGGGGGTGTGGCCGGGACACAGATTGGTCAGTTTGGTATAGGTTTTTACTCCGCCTTTATAGTGGCTAGTGAAGTGGCCGTTACCTCCAGGCGCATGGGGCAGGATAATACATATGTCTGGCGCTCAGACGGCACAGGTAGCTACACCATTGAGGTTGCGGGCTCTGAGGAGACTAATTTTAAATCCAGCACACGGGTGCGGCTTAGTCTGAGGGAGGGAATGGATGAGTTTGGGGCTGCTAGCAATTTGATAAATATCATTAAGGCCCATTCCAACCACATAGCTTTTCCAATCGATGTGTTGGAGCTCAAGAGTGGCGAGCGTGCCGAGCCGGTTCGAGCCAATGTGGCGAGCGCGCTTTGGGCTCAGCCTAAAGCAGATATCACGAAAGAACAGTACGGTGAATTGTTCGGTGCTCTTTCTGGTGTATTTGATGAGCCGGCGATTACCATTCACTACAAGGCAGAAGGCCGCCACGAATATGATGTGCTGTTGTTCGTTCCAGTGGCGCGGCCGTTTGACCTTTTTGATCCCTCACATAGGTCTCATCTAAAGCTTTATGTGCGACGGGTGCTGATTACCGATCAAGCTGAAATATTGCCATCCTATCTCAGGTTTGTGTGTGGCGTGGTCGATTCAGCTGATATGCCGCTGACGATCAGTCGCGATATGCTGCAGGATAATTCGGTGGTGGCATTGATAAAAAAGGCGGTTACGAATCGGGTGTTCGCGGCACTTACCAAGAAGGCGGATAAAGACCCGGCAGGGTTTGAAACGTTGTGGGACTCGTTCGGTGCGGTGCTCAAGGAAGGGCTTTATGAGGACTATGAGCGGCGTGATGAGCTTTTAGAGTTACTCCGTTTCAAAAGTACGTCCGGAGACAGCCCTCGTTCGCTTAAGGACTATGTGGCCGATCTGAAGGAAAATCAGACCGCGATTTACTTTATGGTTGGAGAAGAGCTGTCGATGTTACAGGCAAGCCCGCAATTGGAAGGATTTAGGGCACGTGG
>CAUZRD010000037.1:0-14879 GCA_963582255.1 Alphaproteobacteria bacterium
CTATCAGTGAAAATTGCCGGTCAGATTCCGCGCGGTAGTGGCATTGGGACCTATGATCCCGATGATTATATGTCGCCAAAAGAACAGAGAAAAGTCGACGAATTCATACCTTTCTCGATTGCGGCTACTGATCAGGCACTCAACGACGCTGACTGGCATCCTGAAGATAATGAGGATCAAATTCGGACGGGCGTTTTGTTTGGTTCTGGTGTAGGGGGGTTGCAGGGAATCTCTCAGACAGCACTACTGATGGCTGAAAAAGGACCGCGCCGCGTTTCGCCTTTCTTTATTCCTGGCCGCCTCATTAATCTAGCATCTGGCCAAATTTCCATCAGGCATCGACTGCGTGGACCCAACCATGCCGTGGTGACGGCCTGTTCAACTGGTGCGCATGCCATTGGTGATGCCGCTCGCCTTGTATCTCTGGACGATGCTGATGTGATGGTTGCCGGTGGAACAGAGTCTCCGGTTTTTCCGTTGTCGATTGCGGGGTTCGCTGCTTGCAGGGCGCTGACGACTAGCTATAACGATCGTCCAGACAGTGCCTCGCGACCGTTTGATGTTGATCGCGACGGTTTCGTGATGAGTGAAGGGGCGGGCGCCGTCGTTCTTGAAGAGCTGGAGCATGCGCGTGCGCGCGGTGCAAATATCTATGCTGAAGTGATTGGCTATGGAATGTCGGGCGATGCACATCACATCACGGCGCCGGCAAGTAACGGTGATGGTGCTTATCGCGCCATGGGCGCAGCACTCAAACGGGCAAGGCTCCAGCCTACTGATATTGATTATATCAACGCACACGGCACATCCACGCCAATGGGCGATGAGATTGAATTGCGGGCTGTTGAAAGACTGTTTGGTGATGCCGTCTCTGGCCTTGCTATGTCGTCCACCAAATCCTCCGTGGGCCATATGTTGGGTGCAGCTGGTGCGGTGGAAGCGATCTTTTCTGTTTTGGCAATCCGCGATAACGTAGCGCCACCTACTCTCAATCTAGTCGATCCTTGTGTTGAAACAGAAATTGATCTTGTTCCATGCGTATCAAAAGAACGGCCGATCAGTCGTGTGTTGACCAATTCATTTGGGTTTGGAGGCACCAATGCCTCGCTCGTTTTGTCGGAGTTAGCCATCTAGGGCAGGCGCCCATGCACCGGATGAGCCGTTCATGATAAGCTCTGATAATTCACTCCCTGAAGACGATAGTCGTCTGCCCGCGAACAAGCCCATACGTCGTCCCACCAGCCCTGCAGAGGCTCTTGAGCCCAAGTTGGCTCCAGGACCTATGGCAAAACAAACTGAATCACTCAGAAGGATGCCCTCGATGAAGCGAAGGGGAGGCGGTGGCTTCGCTAAATTTATTTATTCCTTTTTTTCGCTTTTTTTAATCGTTGGCATCGTTGGTGCAGTGGTGTTTTTATTCGCGATGCGTAGTTTTGAGGCTCCCGGACCGTTGCAGCGGGTGGTGACTATCGACATCCGTCCTAACACCGGTCTTGCCGATATTGCAGAACAGCTGGCGGATGAGAATATTATTGAAGATCATTATGTGTTCATTGGCGGGATAATGTTGAACAAGGTGGATGGTAAACTGAAAGCCGGCGAATACTCCATCCCTCCTCGAGCTAGTATGCACGAAATTATGGAGATTTTGGTTGAAGGTAAGGCATTGCTCCACACGATCACCGTACCCGAAGGTTGGACGAGCTACGCTGTCGCAAAGAAGGTCAATGAGGATGCAATCCTGAATGGCACCCAGGTTTCTGTCCCACCAGAAGGCGTGCTATTACCCGAAACCTACTCATTTCCCAGATCAATGACGAAGGCTAAGGTGATAGCGCAAATGCGCGATGCTCACACCCGGCTGCTTGATGAGTTGTGGGCTAAGCGAAATGCCAATTTACCATTCACCACTAAGAATGAAGCCGTTATTCTAGCATCGATTGTCGAAAAAGAAACTGGCAAGGCTGAGGAGAGACCAATGGTGGCCGGTGTGTTCATCAACCGGTTGCGTCGGGGTATGCGGCTTCAATCTGATTCAACTATCATCTATGGGATAACTAAAGGGCGGGGGCCGCTTGATAGGTCTATATTGCAGAGCGACATTGATCTATCCACCAATTACAATACTTATCAGATTGATGGCTTGCCACCGACGCCAATTGCGAATCCAGGCGCGGCCGCTTTGGAAGCGACCCTCAATCCGTTAGAATCAGATTTCCTCTATTTTGTTGCGGACGGCACCGGCGGACATGTATTTGCAATCTCTCATGCAGAACATATGCGTAATGTAGCTCTATGGCGGCGGATTGAGAGCGGTCGCGTTATCAAACGCAAAGCGCTCGAATAGATCGAGGTTTAGGAGAATAATTTGGTTGTAATTAAAACCGAGACCGAGGAATTGGCTATCCCCAGTCAGTAGCGAGCATACGCCTTGCTGCAATTATGCTGACCCGCTAGGTTTCCTCGCATGGTGGAAGTTCCTTTCGCTGTTCAAATGTGACATTAGCATGAGCTTAAAAAGCATGACCGGCTTTGCTGCGGCGAGTGGAGAAGTTGGTAAAATTAGTTGGCACTGGGACTTACGCAGCTTGAACGGACGCGGGCTGGATATGCGTCTGCGATTGCCTCCCGGCTATGAAACCATAGAAGTCGCGGTGAGGGAATTGGTATCGCAGGCGATAACTCGCGGCAGTTGCCAGATTAATCTTCAGATTCGTCGCATAGGATCAGCATCAAAACTGCGAATTAATGAAGATGCTTTGGCACAGGCTTTGGCACTGATTGCCCATGTTTCTGCATCTGCAGAAGTGGCGCCGCCGCGGGCTGATGGTATATTATCACTAAAAGGGGTGTTGGAGGTCGTCGAACAGGAACGAACTTCATTAGACATCGAACGAGACAACACCGAAATTTTGGATGGTTTGAAGCAGGCGTTGGAATGCCTGAACGCGATGCGGGTATCCGAAGGTAATGAGTTAAAAAAAGTGCTCAGTGCAGAGCTTGATAATATCTGTCGGCTAGTCTCATCAATCAATGAATTGCCAAGCCGCACTCGTGAAGCTCAACTTGAGCGATTGCGTGGACAATTAAAGCGCGTTCTTGATACCGGAATTGGTCTATCATCCGAACGTCTAGAACAGGAGGCCGCGTTGCTAGCTAACAAAGCTGACATTCGTGAGGAAACCGAACGGCTGAATGCCCATGTGGAAGCGGCCCGTGGGTTGATTGTATTAGATGAAGCGATTGGCCGGCGACTCGATTTTCTTTCGCAGGAATTTAACCGTGAGGCCAATACAGTCTGCTCCAAGTCGAGTGATATTGAAACGACTCAGTATGGCTTGGAATTGAAAGCTGTCATAGAGCAATTCCGAGAGCAGGTTCAAAACGTTGAATAACCGAAGTGAAATCGGGATGGCTGAACGGCGTGGTGTGCTTTTGATTGTGTCATCGCCGTCAGGTGCTGGAAAAACGTCTCTAACGCGCAAGCTTATTGAGGTCGAAGAGTGCATCGATCTGTCTATTTCGCTCACGACCAGGCTGCAGCGCTCTAGCGAAATAGAAGGTGTTCACTATCATTTTGTGACTAAAGATGAGTTTGAACGTCGGCGCGACAAAGATACTCTGCTCGAATGGGCAAATGTCTTTGGTAATTTCTACGGCACTCCGCGTTTTCCTGTTCTAGCCGCAATCGAGACAGGCCGTGATGTTCTATTCGATATTGATTGGCAGGGAGCCCGCCAGATTCGTAAAAACGCAGCTTCAGATGTTGTTAGTGTTTTTATTCTTCCCCCCTCGGCTAATGAGCTGATGAGTCGACTTTCGAGGCGAGGCCAGGATAGTCTGGCGGTAATACAGAAGCGCCTTAGCGGAGCTCTAGATGAAGTCAACCATTGGCACGAATATGATCATGTCATCGTTAATGATGATTTTGATTTTGCGTTCGATCAGCTGCGTTCAATCTTAGCATCTGAGCGCCAAAAGACATCGCGCAATGTGGGAATAAAACAATTCGTGGCTGAACTTCGAGCTGATATTGCTAGTAGACTGAAAAATCAGCCTGATAAATAAAAGAATCAAGATCAAGAAAAATGATCTTCATAAATTTTTGCAAGGCACTTGAACTTATCCACTGACACTTGCTCGGCACGCCAAGTGGGATCAATGTCTGCAGCATTCAGTAACGCCGCAATATCGCAGTCAAGTGTCTTAAGGCTGGAGCGAAGCATTTTTCTCCGTTGTCCGAAGGCTGCTGCAGTGATTTTCTCGAGTGTTTTTATTCTCGGATCATCATCAGATTGCGTGCATGGGACAATTTCTACAACTGCAGATGTGACCTTTGGCGGAGGTGTGAATGCGCGCGGATCAACAGTAAATAGGATGCAACATTTTGCGCGAAACTGGCAGATTACTGACAGTCGGCCGTAGGCGCGTGAACCAGGGGGCGCTACGATTCGGTTGGCAACTTCGCGCTGAAACATGAGTACCGCGCGTTCCCACCAGGGTAGCCAAGGCTCGCAAGAAAGCCAGCCGGTCAAAAGCGGAGTCGCAACATTATAGGGAAGATTTGCCGCAATGCGTGCAGGTGCATGCACTAGGCTTTGATGGTTGACCTTGAGTGCATCGCCAGAAACGATATCAAACCTCCCGGGATAGGCATATTTTATCTGCTCTAGGATTGGTAGAAACCGGATATCTTTTTCAACCGCTACGATCCGCTGCGCACCCTCAAGTAAAAGTGCTCGGCTGAGTCCGCCAGGACCTGGCCCAATTTCAAGAATGTCACCTGCATCGCTTGGTGATATTGCTCGCGCGATGCGCCGTGTTAGGTTAATGTCGAGAAGAAAATTTTGTCCAAGAGAGCGCTTGGCAAACAGATCATGCGCTCGCAATATATCGGAGAGAGGTGGAAGTAGGTTAGACAAATCCGTAATCTACTTTGCTTGAACGTGTGCTTTGTTGAGTTGCCAAGGTCAACGCAGAGACTAAGCTTGTTTCATATGCCTTTCCAGTGCCAGCCAAACTAAATGCCGTTCCGTGATCCGGTGATGTGCGCAAAAAAGGTAACCCGAGCGTGACATTCACCGCACTGTCGAATGCAAGCGTTTTGACCGGAATTAGCGCTTGATCATGATACATGCAGATAGCGATGTCATAGGTATCTCGGGCACTGTCATGAAACATTGTATCGGCAGAAACTGGGCCCTCAGCGCGAAAGCCTTGTGCCTTTAACTCTTCTACTGCCGGGCGAATGATGTCACGTTCTTCAAATCCCATCATCCCATCTTCGCCAGCATGTGGATTTAGTCCGGCAAATAAAAGCCTTGGGTTGTCAATTCCAAAATATAATTTAAGGCCAAGAACGGTTATGCGCGAAATATTTAAAATGAGTTCTTTGCTCAGTTTTGAAGGTACATCCTTCAGGGCAATATGGGTGGTGATGGGAACAACTTTTAGGGCCGGTGCGGCGAGCATCATCACTGGTAGTGGTGTTAAATTTCCGGTGCGAGAAAGCTCAGCCAGAAACTCTGTGTGTCCGGGATGCGCGAATCCTTCCCGTGCCAAAACACTTTTAGCGATGGGGTTGGTAACGACCGCACAGGTTTCCAATCTTAGCGTCAAGGCAACGGCAACCTCAATTGCTTCAATGACACTGGATGTGGTCATTCTGCTTGGGATGCCAGGGGTCACCTTTGGACATGGAATTGATAGGACCGGTAAGGCTTGATCAAAATATTCTGGCGCTTCGCTCGCTGTAGTGATCTCAGCTAAGGGAACTTTTAGGTTCAGAAGCTTAGCTCGCGCTGACAGTACGCTTAGATCGCCTAGAACCATAAACGGATCAAGTCCGTATTCCTTGCGTTTTAGCCAAGCTTTAAGTGTAATATCCGGACCGATTCCAGCCGGCTCTCCGATAGTTAGGGCCGCTGGTTTCTTAACCGTTCCTGCGATGAGGTTCCCATTCATCGGTAATCTACGACTGCATCTTGGCGCAAATCGCGAATATGCCTAGATGCAAGCATCCCAAGCTCTTGATTGAGCAACTTGTGTTTGGCAACTTTTTTCCTATCACCATCCTCCCGTCTCTTACAAATGGCAAAGAGTTCAATACCATTAGATGCAAAATTCGCAGGGATTATTTCTCCTTCCTTAGCCTGAAGGACTAGTGACTTAGTGGGTTCAGGCAGACTATCTGCCTTGATGTTTACCATGTCTTCGACTTTGATATTGGAATAGCCCTTGAGCGAAATTTTGTTACGTTTGCAATTAATAAAACTGGTACGTATACGCTCAGCTTCTTGCATGAGTTGCATGATTTTCCCATCGCCTACGCCATCGGGAACCTCCAGAAAAATACGCTGAAGATCAATGATCTCAGCGATGTCACCACTGCTGTGGGCCTTGAGATCCTGAGCTGTTTTGTTGATGTCGGTTTCTGAAATTGAAAGTTGATTTCGGTACGTTTTTGCAATGACTTTTGACCAGAGCATGTGCGCGCGGATTTGGTTTTTGAATGTGGCAATGCCTACTCCGCTGCTCGATAGGTATTGGTTGAACTGATTAAAGGTACGCTTGAGCGGTCTCAGTCTTCTGTCTATTGTGTTGCGCACTTCGGGCACAGTAATGCTCACCCCAACGCGCTTAGCTTCTGAGATCATCAGTGTTTCTTCCACTAGCTCGTTCAACGATTGTTTGTGCAATGCGTCCTTGGAAATTTTAAGGCCGGTGATCTGATGAAATTTTTTCCGTTGAGATACATCCCATTCCGAAATTGGAATATCATTGACCGTCGCGGCAATCGTGAATGACTGGGTGAAGGCTTCCATTGGAAAAAATACGAAGAAAACCAAGAACGTGCCAGCGATGCATGTGCGGTATGAATAAAATCTCTGCTGCATTTTTGAACGGGCGTTTGTCACGTGAGAACGATGCCTGTGTTATTTTCGATGTATTGAATTAGTGCTCCAGGTTATCCGATCAAGCGCGATAAACTGGACCTAGAACAATCCGTTGTTATTACCAATCCTGGTCGAAATTTGAGCTTCCAATCGATTTTAATGTGACTTTTAGCATCACCGATTGATCGGGCTTAATATCGCGGTCTTCGAAAAATGATTCGGAGAAAGTCAGGTCGACGCCAAAACATTCGTCATCATATTCAAGCCCGATATAGTCCGTTATCATCTTTTCGTGGGAGATGTCATAAGTTGCTCCGCCATTTATTTGCCAAAGATCATTAACTTGGTAGGACAGGCCACCGGCGATCTCTTCACTGTGCGTAGATGTGATCTGATTGGCATCGGCATCGATGTAGGAGTAGGCGCCACGCAATGATACAGGACCTTCATGGGCCGAAATCATTGCTTCGCTCACATTTGCCGAAAAGTTTGCATGATCAAGTCGGGTCCGCCAGCCGATTCTGGTAGAGTCATTTTGATAGTTGATCGAGGCCACGTAGTCCGAAGAGCCTGAGGCTAGTCCGCTAGTGCTCATATAGTTGTTGCTGTCGGCGAGGTGAAATGATTGTCCGAATGCAGCAGTTGTGGTGCCGCCATATTCATCGGCAAGGGTATAGCGCGCGCCAATGTTAGCCCACGCGCCCTCCGCATAGCGGTCAACTCCGGAGAATTTATCCGCCTCGAATAGATTCGAGATCTCGAAGTTCAGACTTTGGGCGTCTTCATTAGGAACATCAGCGCTATGGGATTCATTGGCTCTCATGACGAATTGGGCAATGGGCTCAAACACATGTGTCCCTGATGCATCGTTGAGTGCCAGTGGCAGGCTTGCCTGAACGCCGGCACTCGGTAGGAGGCGGGCGAATGATGTGTCCTCATTCGCACCGTCAACAATATAAACATCACCCCGCAAATTGACGAATGGCGCTACCACATGACCCATGGAACCGATAAAACTACGCTGCCAGTGTAAATCGCTCGATACGCGGGTTGAATCTGTTCCGCTATTGCGTGACAGCGAAGTAACTTCGGTATCAAGCGAAAGTTCGCCGTTCAAGACTGGATTGTCAAAAAAGTAATTATGATCGATGACGGGATGAACCTTAGGACTGGTCGAATTGTCATCACTCGAGAGCAGACCTTCAAAATGGTATCCCCTCACTGACATGTAGTTTCGATCAGAAATTCCAGTTAGGTGGAGTTTGGAAATTAGATCGGTAGAAGTGTCGAGCCCGTAGCGCTGTAGGTAGGTGTCATCTGAGCTTGCTGTTAAATCCCAGCCATAGCCCCACTGGTCATTAATGGAAAACTCGCCAGTTGAAGCGATGCTGCCACGAAACTGTTTGTTTCCAGGTGCTACGGAAGGCGGATCGGCCTGCCAGATAAAGGTGGGGCGAATACTATAGGAACCGGAATTTGATGGTTGGTGGCGAAAATTGAAGTCAAACAATGGACCTTGCTTAGTGGTGAGCAGTGGTGAGAACGACAAATCGTAATTTGGCGCCAGATTAAAGTAATAGGGGGTGCGCACGCCAAAGCCGTAAAAATCGGATGAGCTAAAGTCTGGCGTCAAAAACCCTGATTTACGTTTCACCGATGGATCAGGATGTGAGAAATAGGGAAGATAGAGAACTGGTACGCCGAACAATTCTAGCGTGACACTCTGGTATTCGATGATCTGTTCATCTTTGTCATGGCGCACCTTGTCGGCTTTGAGCTGCCAGGTAAGAGGTTTGGTCGGATCTTCCTCGCAAGCCTTGCATGTAGTATAGATTGCGCGATCGAATTCTGTAACTGTACCTTCAGTTCTAATCCCGCGCTCGGCGCTAATTCGTGCATTGTTCGATAAAATGGCCGTAACCGAATAGATAAAACCTTCCCGCAATTTGTTGCTGAGTTCGATTTCGTCGGCCTTGATGATCGTGCCGCTCTCTTCGGTAATCGTGATGTCGCCGAATGCAATGACAGTATCATTAGCCTTGTTGTAGACAATTCGGTCAGCCTGCACCGTATAGGTACCATAATAGACGGCAGCTTTTCCTGTTGCTGTTACCGTCTCTGTGCGATTGTTATAGGTTAGGCTGTCTGCTTCAAGAAGAACCTGCGCTTCTTTATCGACTTCAGGTAGAACCGGTGCGGGAAATGAATCATCCGCCCACAGGCCTACCTGCGCTTGTGCGGGTAGGTTGAAACTGAATGCTACCGCACATAATACGCATACAAAAGCATACGCCCGGGCGCAGCTACCTAGCGGAAATGTCAACCTGCCAATCACGCTTGCGCAGACCTCCAGAAAAGTTGAGCCGAATGGGCTCGTATTACCTCCCGCATGCCGATCGATGCCAGTATTACTCGAAATACTGCAAATTCTGGCGCATAGAACCACTTGGAAGGATCAGCAATCCTTGCTTGTCTTATGGTATTTTTCCTGAATCAGAAAGGGATAAGCTAAATTACTAAGAAATTAGACAAACAATGTTTTAACGACGTGATTAGGATCGGGCAGGTTGAAATGGTCAATGGCCGATGATGTTCACCTGGAATGGTTGCGTATTTTCCCAGGTTCTGGAGGGCGAGCGGCCGCAAGCCGTGAAATAAATGGCTAATGAGCTTGCCGTGCTTTAAAGCGCGGCACCACTTTGAGCTTTTATCCATACCCCGTGTATTCCTCGCCCAGATCAGATAACAAATTACCCAAAGGATAGGGAGTTAATAAACCACCTACAATCCCGAACCACTCCCCCAAAACTATATTACCATTTCATTTTTGTTCAGCTTTCCGGGCTGTAATAAGCTAGCTTGCACGATAGTATGACAACATGGCTAGATGATGTCCTGTGGTGCGGCATATTTCCTGTCAGGGGTATCAAAAAGTCGTATTTTGAAGGGGCGTCGGGATGATTTCTTTCTACTCACGAATGACTATCCCCAAGAAAGGTGCGTTGGCATTGTTCGTTAGACAGGATGGTAATTGCAAACTCTAAATGGAGTGGTTGTCGATGACCAAAGTTCTATTCTACGAGCTTGAGAACCAGAGTGTGGAAGCGGTTCTAGCTAGCCTTTTGGAGCGCTGTATCGAACGTGACTGGCGGGCGGCTGTGGAGGTAACTTCGGCTGAACGGTTGGAGTCACTGGATACCTATTTGTGGACCTATCGCGACGAAGCGTTTCTCGCTCATGGCTCAGTTGCGACGGGATGCCCTGAATTGCAGCCAGTCTTTATCAGTGAAACCTGCGAAAATCAGAACAATGCATCTGTAAGGTTCTTAGTCGATGGAGCAGAAATTGGTGATATTTCTACTTATGATCGCGCTGTTTATCTGTTTGATGTCAAGAACACCGATGAGCGAGAGCGCGCCCGCGCGCAGTGGCGTGAAGCATCTTCTGCTGGCCATGATGTGACATATTGGAAGCAGGATGCTAATGGGTGTTGGATAAAAAATGAATAAATTAACATGTTATGAAAGACTTAATCGTCAAACAGGAGCCCTTGTTCAATACTATCAGCCAACGCGCTCACCAGCTTATAGCAAAGACGCACCTCATCTGGAGCGGGCAGAATATCAGCGCGGTCACAATCAAGCGCCTTGATATTGATGGTACCAGAAAAAGTAATAGCGTTGTTGAAAAATGCCGCGACCTCATTGAGAGTTGTACTGGCAAGTAGGATAGCTCGAGCGCTAGCTTTTGAGCCGGCTGCAGGCGTGAGAACAATCTGTCCTGGAATTGATCCTTCCCTAAATCTTCCAGGAGCGGCGCGCATCGGAGCGGCAATTTTAAGCCAATGATTGCTAAACCTTAAATAAGTCTGAGGACAGGATTGAAACTCAGCCTGACTGAGCCTCAGAAATTCCACCATCGCTGCTTGACGTTTTGGCGCATGGCCAAAAACAAGGCATGCGATCGCCTTGGCGCGTGCCAAAGTAAGACCCTGTTCGGCATACAGCTTTGAAACCTCTAGATCATCAGCCTGATGCGCTGAGAATGCAGCACGTATCGCCCCTATGATAATTGCATCAAGTTTCCCGCTGCCATCTTCAAGCCCAAGTAGAATAGCCAGAGTATCGCTGGTCTCAGCTGTTCCGTTGTCGATACCGCTACGCTTAACGATTATTTGCATTCCTGCACGCAACGCCACCCAGCCAGCAATGTTGGTAGTAAGTGTATGGGCGTGCTGTAGGTCAGTGGGTTCGAGTTGGGCGTTCGCGCTACCGCCAGAGGAGATGGTTATGAGTAGAGAAATAGAGTAGGCAATAAATATCGTGCGCAATGTCCAAATATTGCAAGTAAATCTTAACCTGTTGGCTGTGTGAGGAGAATGCATCATTGGCGCCACCCTATACCACGAGGTGGCACCCGGATAAAACGACCATCTTTACACGCTAATTTGGTTCTCGTCTGCCACTAGTGTCGTTGCCCGCTATCGAGGCAGTCTTGCGGGCCTCTTCATAGGCTTGTGCCGCGATCAACCAAGCTTCCTCGAAAGTAGCGATTTCACGCATGACCTGCGAACGGATTTGTGCAAATTTCCCCGCTTTTCCTGGATCGCTTTTATAGAGCTCACCATCAGAGAGTTGATTGTCTAATCGCGATAATTGGATTTTCAGTTTATCAATCTTCGATTCGCATCGCGCAACATCACGTTTCAGCGGGGCGACCTTGGTGCGCGCCTCTGCGGCTTTGCGTCGGCGCCCCTCGTTGCTTCTTTGCGTGCCTTTACTCTTTTGTATTTTATTGCCTCCGGCAGCGCTACGGCGCTGCCGTAAGAGCAGAGTACGATAGTCATCAAGGTCACCGTCAAACGGCGCGACTGTACCATTGGCCACAAGCCACAACCGATCAGCTATAATTTCAATCAAATGTCGGTCATGGCTGATGAGGATTACCGCGCCGTTATATTCTCCGAGCGCAAGCGCAAGAGCCTCACGGGCATCAATGTCAAGGTGATTAGTAGGCTCATCAAGAATGAGCAGATGGGGCTTTGAAAATGTGGTTGTCGCAAGCAAAAGGCGTGAGCGTTCACCACCAGATAGTGAGGTGACTTTGGTGTCAGCCAAATCTGCTGAGAAACCTGAAAATCCAAGCCGTGCCCGCACCGCGCTCTCTGTCGCATCTGGCATCAAGGAACGCATGTGGTGATAAGGCGTTTGAGCACCTTGGAGCTCATCAAGTTGATGTTGGGCAAAATAACCGCTTTTGGCCCGACGGTCGATCTTTATAGTGCCACTAAGCGGCTGAAGCTTTCCAGAGAGTAATTTGGCAAATGTGCTTTTACCCTCACCGTTTGCACCAATAAGACCAATACGATCATCGGGATCAAGGCGTAGATTAATCCGTTCCAATACCACAGGTGCATTGCCGTACCCGGCCGAGACGTTGCTAAACTGGACTAAAGGAGCAGGTAGCGATTTTTCCGGATCTTCTAAGCGGAAGGGCAAAAAACGTTCGGCAACGACATCGATGATGGGTTCCATGCGGGAGAGAGCTTTCAGACGGCTTTGAGCCTGTCGCGCTTTTGTCGCCTTTGCGCGAAAGCGTTCGACAAAAACTTCCATATGGCGCCGCGCCGTTTCCTGGCGTTTCTTTAGTTTGAGTTGCAGTGCCTGACGCTCGCGTCGTTGGCGTTCAAACTGGTCGTATCCACCTGAATAGGCATTGAGCTTCTTTGACTCCAGATGAATGATTTCCTGAACTGCATTGGTCAATAGATCGCGATCATGACTGACAATAATCACGGTATGGCGATAACATCGCAAATAGGCTTCCAACCACAACGCACCCTCAAGATCGAGATAGTTAGTCGGTTCGTCCAGCAAAAGAAGATCAGGCTCGCGAAACAGCAAAGCAGCTAGAGCAACCCGCATGCGCCAGCCGCCTGAAAAACTAGATAATGGTTGGCTCTGCGTGGCTTCGTCGAATCCAAGTCCGGCAAGTACGATTGCTGCGCGTGCTGGCGCTTGATGTGCGCGAATATCGGTGAGGCGCAATTGAATTTCCGCAATGCGTTCCGGCACGGTGGCGCACTGAGATTCGTTGAGCAATCTTGCCCGTTCCACATCAGCGCCTAGCACATAGTTGATCAACGTGCGCTCATCTCCGGGTGCTTCCTGTGTGACCCGTCCGATTGTGACATTGCGTGGAAGTTCTATCGATCCCTCATCCAGCTCTAATTCTCCACAGATCAGCGCAAGTAGGGTGGATTTTCCGGTCCCATTACGTCCGACCAAACCGACTTTGTGCCCATCAGCTATAGTGATGCTGGTTTTCTCAAACAAGTATCGTCCCTCAATCTGATAGCTTAAATTACTAATTTGAAGCATCAGCGGCCTGGTATGTAGCAGCAGTTATTATTTTAAAAATAGACCTATTGGTCGTATGTAATATTTTAGAGTTCGTTGAATTTCTCATTGGCTATTGGATGGTCCATCACTGCGAAAAATACAACTTCGGATATTGCTTTGCATAAAAGGTATTAGTTACTTTTTCTGTTTTCTGCTCAAAGTCGGAGTCCGTATTCCCGGCTAATGGTTGAAAAAATCAGATGGCTAGCTCCCGCTAATTAAGTGCATATGTTCAGTTCTAATAGGTTGGGGGGGCAGCGAGTATATGTTTAGAATTATCCGGATATTCTCATATGGGTGCTTGATGAGATGAGTGCACGCAGCTATAAGCCGGGCCGCCGGTGCTGCGTGCGCTGGGTCAACCTCAAATATGGAAATATGAACGATGGCATCTGAACGAACGCTCTCAATTATCAAGCCCGACGCAACCCGCCGCAACGTCACTGGTAAAATCATCGACAGGTTTGAAACTTCTGGTCTGCGCATCGTTGCGCAAAAGCGTATTCAACTGACCACGGAGCGGGCACAGAATTTCTATGCCGTTCACCGCGAAAGACCGTTTTTCGATGGTCTGGTTGAATTCATGACTTCCGGTCCAGTGGTGGTGCAGGTGCTCGAGGGCGAGAATGCCGTCCAGGCTAACCGTGATGTAATGGGAGCCACCAATCCAGATGATGCTGCTGATGGCACAATTCGCAAGGATTTTGCCGAAAACATTGAAGCTAATTCGGTGCATGGGTCCGATAGTCAAGAGAATGCAAATATTGAAATCGCGTTCTTCTTCAATGCTGATGAAATTATCAGTTGATGTAGGCCTTTAAGGCTTAGCTAATATCAAGCGAGGGCGAAAACAGGGGCGCTGCAGCGGGTCCATTGCTGCCAACCACTTTTTCGCCTTCAACCCTAACCTGCCCCGATGCCACTAGCCGCAATGCGTGTGGATAAAGCTGATGCTCTGCTTTCAGCACCCGTGCTGACAGCGTCTCGGCATCATCACTGCTTAGAACTGGTACTGCGGCTTGGGCAACGATTGGGCCTTCATCCATATTCTGGCGAACAAAATGTACCGAGCATCCGGTCACCCGCGCGCCATCTTTGAGGACTCGTTCATGTGTATGCAATCCTCGGTAGGCTGGTAGCAAAGAAGGGTGGATGTTGAGTTGGCGATTGCGCCAATGCTCAACGAATTTAGCCGTCAATAACCGCATAAAACCTGCATTGCAGACGAGTTCAACTCCAGCATTTTCTAACGATGCTGTCATCGCAGTTTCAAAGTCTGGCCGGTTTGTGAAGGTGCGGTGATTAATAACTTTGCTAGCAATTCCGGCTCTTGCAGCAAAAGCTAATCCTGGTGCATTGGGGTTATTGGAGATCACCAGTGAAATTTCTGCTGGAAAATTAATACTATGAGTGGCTGAAATCAATGATCCCAGATTGCTACCGCGACCTGATATCAATACGCCTATGCGCTGGCGTCTACTCAAGCGGCCCACCACAGTTGGCCATTGAAAACGACTGGGTCGCTTCGGCCGCGTTCTTTGATGACACCGATTTCGACTGCGCGCTCACCAGCCTTTTGAAA
>CAUZRD010000038.1:0-14674 GCA_963582255.1 Alphaproteobacteria bacterium
AAATTAACAGGGTGGCTTAGATTCTAACATAGCCATCACGCCCTTGGGCCATGCACCTGTTATTGGATTTTAAGCTTAGCTCTCAAAAGTTCATTGACGACCTGGGGATTAGCCTTACCACCCGTTACCTTCATCACCTGACCGACAAACCAGCCCGCTAGTTTTGGCTTTTCCCTGACCTTCTCAACCTTGTCTGGATTAGCAGAAATAATAGAATCAATAGCCTCTTCAATTGCGACCGTATCCGACACCTGAGTAAGCCCTTGCTCTTCGACAATACTGGCCGCGGTTTCACCGGTTTTAACCATAATTTCAAACACATCCTTGGCTATCCGTCCGGAAACCGTGCCGTCAGTCAAGAGGTCTATCAACCCCCCTAAATTATCAGCCGATACACGAATGTTTTCGATATCAATTCCCAGACGATTGATCGCGCCAAAAACTTCACCGGTAACCCAGTTGGCTGCAAGTTTGGCATCGCGACCCTTGGCAACAGACTCAAAATAATTAGCCGAGGCACGATCTGAGACTAATACGCCAGCATCATACGGCGTCAAAGCAAAGTCAGTCACAAAACGGGCTTTTTTCTCATCCGGTAGTTCGGGCAACGTCGCGGCAATTCCAACAATCCATTCTTGCGATAAATCAAGTGGCAACAAATCTGGATCTGGGAAATAGCGGTAGTCGTGTGCTTCTTCCTTAGAGCGCATCGAACGCGTCTCACCCTTACCTGAATCGAACAGGCGGGTTTCCTGTTCGATCATACCACCTTCTTCAATCACGTCGATCTGACGGCGAGCCTCATAGTCAATGGCCTGACCAACAAACCTGATTGAGTTAACGTTCTTAATTTCGCATCGGGTTCCTAGGGGATCACCAGGCCGACGCACTGACACATTCACATCGGCACGCATAGATCCCTGCTCCATATTACCGTCACAGGTACCAAGATAACGTAATATAGTGCGCAGCTTTGTGATGAACGCCCGCGCCTCGGCGGCATTACGCATATCTGGCCGGGTAACAATTTCCATTAACGCAACACCAGATCGATTCAGATCTACATGAGTGCTCTCTGGATCACGGTCATGTATCGATTTTCCTGCGTCCTGTTCAAGATGAAGTCGCTCGATCTCAACTTCTATCGATGGTTTATCCTTGAAATCAACGGTGACCACGCCCTCACCAACGATCGGATACTTAAATTGTGAAATCTGGTAGCCCTGCGGAAGATCCGGGTAAAAATAGTTCTTCCTGTCAAAAATCGAATGGTGATTGATTTGGGCTTTCAGACCAAGCCCTGTACGCACCGCCTGCTCAACACACATACGGTTGATGACTGGAAGCATTCCAGGCATCGCCGCATCCACCAGGCTAACTTGAGTATTAGCCTCGGCTCCAAAATCTGTAGCAGCACCAGAAAATAGCTTGGACTTAGAGGTCACCTGAGCATGGACTTCTAGTCCGATGATGACTTCCCATTCTCCGGTAATGCCGGTGATAACTCCCCCCCTTTCTGTCTTAGCGTCCATTGCTAGTCTGACTGGCCGAGTGAGGCCGGCTATCTAATTGTTCTTCCTCATAGCCAATAAACCAGTCAATCATTCGCCGCCACACCGCCTCTGCAAGGTCAGGGGGAACTCCCACTTTATTGGAATGCTCCCGCACTTGCTCAATTACCTGTTCAACACGCCAGGGAACCAGGGCCTCGGCAGAAGATTGCTTAAGTTGAGAGGCGCGAACAACAAATGAGTACCGCTCGGCAAGCAGCCCAATGAGCTTCTCATCAAGGAGGTCAATTTCCGCACGAACATCTTCCATATTTTTGCATTCATCAGGCAAGCATCCCAACATTATATCACCACCACTTTTTCGGGTGTGGGAATGGGCCGCGAGCCTCTTCCAGACACTGTGCAACCCTAAAGATAGTCGCTTCATCGAACGGTTTTCCGATCAGTTGCAGCCCAAGAGGTAGGCCCTCATTGTTGAGCCCGCCAGGAAGCGACATACTAGGGAGGCCTGCCATGTTAGCCGGCACTGTTAATATATCATTCAGATACATCGACAACGGATCATCAACCTTCTCACCAATTTCAAAAGCTGCATTAGTGGTCGTAGGAGTCAGTAGTACGTCTACTTTATTAAAAACTTCTGTGAAATCACGTAGAATCAAGCTGCGAACTTTCTGGGCTTTGAGATAGTAGTCATCATAATATCCAGCTGACAAAACATAAGTGCCAATCAAAATACGCCGGCGCACCTCTGCACCGAAACCTTCAGCGCGAGTTGCTTCATACATGTCAATAAGGTCGTCCTGGGCCACACGGTTGCCATATCTCACCCCGTCATACCGGGCAAGATTTGACGATGCCTCCGCCGGGGCTACTATATAATAAGCAGGCAAAGCATATTTGGTATGAGGCAAGGAAACATCGACAACCTCGGCTCCCGCTGTTTTCGCCCAATCAATGCCTTGTTTCCACAGTAAATCAACTTCGTCTGGAAGGCCTTCGAGGTGATATTCAGTTGGAATACCAACTTTCATACCCGAAAGATCTCCCCTAAGGGCTGCTTCATAGTCTGGGACAGGAAGATTAACGCTAGTTGTATCCTTAGGGTCGTGCCCGGCCATTTCCTTTAGCATGATTGCGCAATCACGTACCGTTCGGGTGATTGGACCAGCCTGATCGAGCGATGAGGCAAATGCAATAATCCCCCAGCGCGAGCATCTTCCATAGGTTGGCTTTATCCCGACCGTGCCGGTGAAAGCGGCGGGTTGCCTAATCGACCCGCCAGTGTCAGTCGCAGTAGCTGCCGGGGAAAGTAGAGCTGCAACCGCCGCCGCCGAGCCACCCGACGAGCCGCCCGGAACAAGATTAGTCACATCGTCCTCGCGTCTCCAAGGATTGATAGTCGGACCAAAGGCGCTGTTCTCATTCGATGAACCCATCGCGAACTCGTCGTTGTTTACCTTACCTAGCATGAGCGCACCAGCCGACAATAAATTTGCAGTAACTGTGGATTCGTATTGCGGTACAAACCCTTTTAAAATCCGACTAGCGGCCGTAGTTTCCACACCGTCAGTGCAAAAAATATCCTTGACCGCTATCGGAATGCCCTCAAGTGCACCGGCATCGCCTCCAGCCAGCCGTATATCAGCCTTCGCCGCCATTCTAAGGGCAGATTCTGGGGTTTCGCACACAAAAACATTAAGGGGTCTAGCCTCCTCAATCCGGTTAAGATAGGCAATGGTTAGCTCGGTGGCCGAGAACTCTCTCGCACCCAATCCATCGCGGGCCTCAGAAAGTGATAAGTTAATAAGTTCGCTCAATCGACTACTCCACAACTTTCGGGACGATAAAATAACCGTCTTCAACGCTCGGCGCATTAGCAAGAATACGATCAAGATAACCGCCATCAGTGACTTCATCCTGGCGCATCTTGATCTGAGCATTGACTACGCTGGTCATCGGCTCCACGCCGTCAGTATTGACCTCTTCAAGTTGTTCCACCCATGTGAGGATTGAACTCAGCTCACCGACCAAACGGCCGGCTTCAACATCGTCAATGCGAATTCGCGCCAACCTAGCGATGCGCCGGACTGTGGCTTCATCAACCTTCATATTTTTTCCTTGAATATGGACGGTTCCTATTTGTCATTGCACACATAGCCTGCGAGTTCGTGGTGTGCAACATGATGACTGTCGGAGTGGCTGAAGCTTGATGGATTATTTAAGAGCACCAGCAGATACGTTGTGGCAGCGTCTCAATTGCTCAATCTCAAAATTAATTATCAAAACTATGTCGGAAAGTGCCGATAACGACGAGATGCCAGCTAGGTCATTCGGCTATATAGATAGAATGTGTTAAAGGTTGAAACAAATGGTTATGGATTCAATCAATAATATCGTCACATTTCTGCCTTCCCAACAAAGGCTAATAGGGCTTGATCTTGGCAGCAAGACAATTGGTATCGCCCTTTCTGATCTTTCACGCAGGATAGCTAGCCCTTGCACAACTATTCACAGAACTAAATTTCAGGCAGATGCAGATCTGTTGGAAGGGTTAGCCAATGAACACGCGATTGGAGGATTTGTGCTTGGTCTGCCGCTTAACATGAATGCAAGCGAAGGGCCGCGAGTTCAGTCAACACGCTCCTTTGCAAAAAATCTAGCAAAGCGCAGCGACATTCCGATTGTCTTTTGGGACGAACGACTGAGTACTGTAGCTGCGGAAAGGGTTTTATTGGAAGCCGACGTAAGTCGACGCCGGCGCGCCCAAGTCATCGATAAAATGGCTGCGACCTATATCCTGCAAGGCGCTCTTGATTATTTATCGCGAAAAGGAACAGAACCTGATTGATTCACCATACAATGAATTGTTTGAAACTCGAGCTTGCCTCGTAGCAGCTGCGGCCATATAGAGTTATTTTCGATGGCAGCCTCCGTCGAAATTTCACCCCCAATTTTGCGCTCGCCGCATCTTCTTGGCATTGAAGGTTTAAGCGTGGAGGAAGTATCGGCGCTGCTGGATCTTTCAGAGCGCTGGGCTGAACGCAATCGCACCGGCCCTAAAAAATCTGACATATTGCGAGGCCGTACGCAGATCAATCTGTTTTTTGAAAACTCCACTAGAACACAGAGTTCTTTTGAACTCGCGGGGAAACGGCTTGGCGCGGATGTCGTCAATATGGCAATCGCCCGCTCGTCCATTACCAAGGGCGAAACCCTAATCGATACAGCAATGACGCTGAACGCCATGCATCCAGACATATTGGTTATCCGACATGAAGCCGCTGGCGCTGTCGAACTCCTATCGCAGAAAGTCGACTGTTCAGTTGTGAATGCCGGTGATGGTGCCCATGAGCATCCCACTCAGGCACTGCTGGATGCGCTTACCATAAAACGTCATAAGGGACGATTAGAGGGGCTGGTGGTGACCATCTGTGGTGATATTGCTCATAGTCGCGTCGCACGCTCAAACCTCATATTACTGTCGATGCTAGGCGCAAGACTGAGACTGGCTGCCCCAGCTACCTTACTACCGTCGGCACCCGAACAATTTGGTGCGGAGATTTTTACAAACCTTGTCGATGCCATTCGCGGTGCCGATGTGGTAATGATGCTCAGGTTGCAAAGTGAACGGATGACGGCTTCTTATGTACCTTCGGCAAGAGAATATTTTCACTTTTTCGGACTTAATCATGAAAAACTATCTCTGGCCAAGAATGATGTGATCGTGATGCATCCAGGTCCGATGAATCGAGGAGTTGAGATCGACAGCGCAGTTGCCGATGACCCTCGCAGCGTCATTCGCGAGCAAGTCGAAGTTGGAGTTGCTGTCCGTATGGCCGTACTTGAAGCTCTCGCTGCACATGTCACCAGGGTATCTTGATGGCTACTTTCATCAAGCCTGATAGCAATGATCCAATGACTACCGTGTTCCAAAATTCCCGTCTACTGGACCCGGCCAGTGGCCTAGATAAGATCGGCGCCCTTCTGGTTGTAGACGGTAGAATTAAAGATATGATCTGCGGCACCGCAAGCCCAGATGTGCCCGACGGCGCGCGCATAATTGATTGCTGCGGCCATGCATTAGCTCCTGGTCTGATCGATATGAAAGTATTTGTTGGAGAACCTGGATTTGAGCACCGAGAGACACTAGCAGGTGCAAGCAAGGCGGCAGCCACCGGTGGAATCACTACAATCATCTGCCGCTCAGACACCAACCCTGTTATCGATGATGCTGCGCTAGTAGATTATATACGTAGGCGCGCTCGCGATCACGCTCTGGTTCATGTTTATCCCACCGCCGCACTTACACGCTCTCAGGCTGGTATGGAATTAACAGAGATCGGCCTATTGTCAGAAGCTGGCGCGATAGCATTTGGTGATGGTACCCGTACCGTGGCCAATGCCCGAGTGATGCGAAATGCGCTTACTTATGCTAAAAATTTTGATGCACTGATAGCTCCACACGTCGAAGATCCTGCACTTGCTGACGATGGAGTCATGAATGAGGGCGCAATATCGGCGCGACTGGGCCTTCCTGGCCGACCAGCTAGCGCAGAAGTCATCGCGGTTGAACGCGACATGCGATTGGTTGAGCTGACCGGAGGGCGCTATCATGCATCTAGTATTTCATGCGCCGATTCCGTCAAGTCGATTGTCAGAGCTAAAGATAGCGGGCATCAAGTAACTTGCGCAGTTTCGATCAATAATCTGATCTTGAATGAGCGTGATGTCGGCGCATATCGCACCTTCTTCAAACTACTACCACCGCTTCGATCCGAACTTGATCGCGAAGTAATGGTCTCCAGTATCGCCGATGGCAGAATCGATATCATAGTATCAGACCATGACCCACAAGACACCGATTCGAAACGGCGGCCCTTCGTCGAAGCTGGGTTTGGTGCGGTTGGACTTGAAACGCTTCTGCCTGCAGCAATAGGACTTTATCACAACGGCCATGCAAGACTCCTTGACGTTCTGGGCGCTATGACCAGCAATCCAGCAAAAATTCTTGGACTTGAAACCGGCCGACTTGCCAAGGGCCTGCCTGCAGATCTTGTCCTTATTGATCTTGATTGTCCGTGGGTGGCTGTGGCTGAAGATCTTGTTTCCAAGTGCAGAAACACAACACTTGAGCGTCGTCATCTTCAAGGCCGCGCATTAATGACGATGGTGGATGGCAAGATTGTTCACCAGACAACAAAGCTCCACCTCAATGCCTGATCCAATTAGTTGGGCTTTTTCAGCGCCCTATTTCCTGTTAGCATTCCTGTTTGGATATTTTTTAGGAGCGGTCCCGTTTGGAGTCGTGGTTACCCGCATCGCTGGCTTTGGTGATGTGAGATCCATCGGCTCTGGTAACATCGGTGCGACTAACGTCCTTCGTCTTGGTCGCAAGGATCTTGCTGTCGCAACACTTCTTCTTGATGCCCTCAAAGGATTTTCTGCGGTATATATTGCAGCGCTGTGGGGAAATGATACTGCCATAATAGCTGGGTTTGGCGCTTTTTTAGGGCACTTGTTTCCGGTCTGGCTTAGATTTTGCGGAGGTAAGGGTGTCGCTACATATTTGGGCACTCTGGCTGCATTTCACTGGCCAAGCTTACTGTTGTTTGCATTTATCTGGCTAGCAGTAGCGACAGTGAGCCGCTATTCCTCACTCTCAGCTCTTACCAGCGCCTCACTCATACCGCTAAGTTTGTATGGATTTGGCCACATCCAGATCATGGAACTATTTTTATTACTGACTATTATCTTGATCATGACCCACAGAAAAAATATCCAGAGATTGGTGAACGGAACTGAGTCAAAAATTGGTTACAAGTAAGCGCTATGGCCTCTGCACAGGATTATACTTTCTAACGGCTGAGTGTACTGAAATCGTAGCACTCAGAAAATGTAATTCTTGATCTTTTTACCCGATTAACCCGTTTGAACGTTTCGAGGGGGCACGAAGTAAATTGCCTAAAATAATACGGCACTAAACAAATTTTACTTAACCAAGAAGAAGACTGGATAGTTAATGCATGTATTTTCTATTAAGCTGACCTATTGGCATAAATCACTTGGACGTTGACTTTGACGTTTGACTTCATCGACTCGATCCACCATGTTCCGCGATCAGATCAGCGCACGACTATGCCAAGATCTATTGGTATTGAACCATTTCACAATAATTTATCAGAAGTAATTTGGACAATATGAACGTCGTTGTTGTTGAATCTCCTGCGAAAGCAAAAACTATCAACAGGTATCTTGGGGATAGTTACCAAGTGCTTGCTTCCTATGGGCATGTTCGCGATTTGCCATCAAAAGACGGGTCGGTAAAACCCGATCTTGATTTTGATATGACATGGCAGGTTGATTCAAAATCATCCAAACGAATTAGCGATATTGTGAAGGCGCTAAAGGGTGCAGACCGGTTAATTCTGGCTACCGATCCGGATCGCGAGGGAGAGGCAATCTCGTGGCATGTCCTTGAGGTTCTCAAGGACAAAGGAGCTCTAAAAAACATAAGTGTCGAGCGAGTGGTTTTTAATGCAGTCACGCGCAGTGCAGTCATCCACGCGATAGAAAACCCACGTGAGCTAGATCAGGATCTAGTGCATGCCTATCTGGCGCGCCGTGCGATTGACTATCTCGTCGGATTCACACTGTCCCCGATCTTATGGCGTAAATTACCAGGCTCAAGATCAGCTGGACGCGTTCAATCGGTCACACTTCGATTAATCTGTGAACGCGAACTTGAGATTGAAAGCTTCCAGACACGTGAATACTGGACGATTGATTCAAAGCTAAAAACTCCAGAAGGCTCCGCATTCAGCGCTCGGCTCACTACACGTGGAGGCATCAAGCTCGACAAATTTGCCATTCAATCCGAGACGCATGCCAGAACCATTACCTCAACACTGGAGGGTCAGTCATTTAGGGTTAAATCTGTTGAGAAGAAAGAAGCGCGGCGCAACCCACAGCCGCCATTCACCACATCAACTTTGCAGCAAGAAGCCTCGCGCAAACTTGGTTTTGGTGCTAGCCGGACGATGCAAATTGCCCAGCGTCTTTATGAGGGTGTATCACTGGGTAGCGAGACGGTAGGACTCATCACATACATGCGTACCGATGGCGTGCAAATCGCTGATGAAGCAATCGCCGCATGCCGAAGCGTGATAGCCAGCAAATATGATGACCGTTATTTGCCTAAATCTCCACGGGCCTATCAGGTCAAGGCTAAGAATGCGCAAGAGGCACATGAGGCCATTCGACCTACTGAACTTTCACGCCACCCCGATGATATCACCGCAAAGCTCGATCCCGAACAAGCAAAACTTTATGCTTTAATATGGAAAAGAACGCTGGCAAGCCAGATGGCTAGCTCCGAAATAGAACGAACCGCAGCCGATATCACTGTGCAAGATATCGATGGAATTGATAATATATTTCGTGCGACTGGACAGGTAATACGGTTTGACGGGTTTTTGACCCTCTAT
Organism: Alphaproteobacteria bacterium; assembly: GCA_963582255.1. Taxonomy (GTDB): domain Bacteria; phylum Pseudomonadota; class Alphaproteobacteria; order Rhizobiales; family TMED25; genus CAUZRD01. The sequence continues at coordinate 8,999 of CAUZRD010000038.1, forward strand.
CAAGAGGGAACAGACGATGATGGCGGTGATAGCGACACACGTCTACCCGCTCTTAAGGAGAATGACCTTCTTGGACTGACCGGAGTAGTCTCTGATCAGCATTTCACCGAGCCACCACCCCGTTTTACCGAGGCAAGCCTTATCAAGCGGATGGAAGAACTTGGCATTGGCCGACCATCAACCTATGCGCAGACCTTGTCGGTCCTTCGTGATCGGGAATATATGCGCCTAGAGAAAAAGCGGCTCTTTCCCGAAGACAAAGGACGGTTGGTAACCGCGTTCTTGGAATCTTTTTTCAATCGCTATGTACAGTACGATTTTACCGCCGAACTGGAGCAAAAGCTTGACCTAATCTCCAACGGAGAATTTGAGTGGAAGTCTCTATTGCGTCAATTCTGGACACACTTGGAAAGCGACGTTGAAAGCATTGCCGATTTGCGTGTCACACAAGTTCTAGATTCGTTGAATGACGTACTTGGACCTCATATTTTTCCAGCACCTGAAGATGGTTCGGATTCACGTAAATGCCCTAGCTGTGAAGAAGGGCGCCTTAGTCTTAAAGTCGGTAAATTTGGTGCATTTGTTGGCTGTTCAAACTATCCAGAATGTCGTCACACTCGCCAATTAGTCATCAGTGCCAATGGGGATGAAAGTAGCTCAACTTCAACATCGGAAAACCGCACGCTAGGCAGTGATCCAGAGACCGGATTGGACGTTCTCCTACAACATGGCAGGTTTGGCCCCTATCTACAGTTAGGTGATGCAGTCGAAGGAGGAAAGCCAAAACGCTCCTCTCTGCCGAAGGATGATGATCTACAGAAGATAACGCTTGAGCGTGCACTTGCCTTACTCTCTCTACCCCGCCAGATTGGTATGCACCCAGAAACAGGCCAGCCTATCAGCGCTGGCATCGGCCGTTATGGCCCATTCGTTCAGCATGAGCGTACCTATGCAAATCTTGAATCCGCAGAAGAGGTGTTTACAGTTGGACTGAACCGTGCAGTTGCTCTAATCGAGGAGAAAAAGACCCGCGGTCGTGGCACAGCAAAGTCTCTCAAAGACCTTGGAAAACACCCTGACGACGGAGCATCCATCTCGGTAATGGATGGACGGTACGGTCCATACGTCAAACACGGAAAAACCAACGCTACGTTACCGAGTGGTACAGATCCACAAACGGTTACCATCGAACAGGCTGTTGAGTTAATTTCAATCAAGACTGCTTCTGGGACAAAGAAGCGCGGCGGCCGTAAGGCCAAATCCACAAATACCTGATGTCGAACCCCACTCGGCCGCACAAAATTAACACGCGCCCCCAAAATCGACCAAGCAAACATGAAATCCTCGAATATATTTCGAAATCCACGAAGCCTGCTGGACGGCGTCAGATCGAGCGAGCCTTCAATCTGGGTCGCCCTGATCGTGAATGGCTAAGCAATATCCTGCGCAATATACATACTAACCATGGAGTCACTACAGATAAGGGTGTTCGGCCCCTCCCTCCAGTCGGCGTCGCCAATGTCATCAAGATTGATACCGATGGTCTGGCCTGGGTTGCACCAGCATCTGGTGACGGCAATCTTCCCGCCCTCCCACTTCGAGGTTTGAAGAATGAGCAACTAACAATATCTCTTGGTCGAGGTGATCGCATTCTGGCCCGCTTTTTAATGGAAATCAGTGGCGATGAAGCATTTTCCGTCCCGCATGCACGACTCATCCGTAAACTCCCCAACAAAATCCAGCGCATCATCGGAATTGTCACTGGACAGCCCAACGGCCCATTCCAGATAGAAGGTGTCTCTAAGCGCGACCGCACGACTAATGCGCTTGATACCGCCAATCATGATGTCAGACCTGGCGACCTCGTTACTGCCGAGGTTGAAGATCACGGCAAAAAACATCGTATGAGAGTCGTCAAAGTCCACGGTTCATCTTCTGATCCAGGGCAAACCTGCCTTATTTCTATTCATGAACACGGCCTTCGTCACGAGTTCGCGGCAGACGTTCTAGAAGAAGCAGAAAATTCCCTAATCCCCTCTCATGATATGCGATCTGACCTTCAGCACATTCCATTCATCACTATCGACCCGGTTGATGCGCGAGATCATGATGACGCAGTGGCAGCCATGCCTGATCTCTCCTCATCGAATGATGGTGGATGGATAGTCTCGGTTGCAATTGCAGATGTTGCGCATTTCGTGCGCACGGGATCGGCCCTTGATCGCGAGGCGCGGCTTCGTGGTAATTCGGTATATTTCCCCGACCAAGTTCTGCCAATGTTACCTGAAATTCTCTCAAGCGATCTGTGCTCGCTCAAGCCGGATATTCCACGCCCAGTATTAGCAGCACATATGGTGTTTAACGCCGCAGGAAAAATCATATCACACCGCTTTGAGCGTGGCATGATTAGATCGCGAGCCAATATCACCTATGAAGAAGCGCAGGAAGCTATCGATGGTCGGAGGAGTAACCGCACCCAACCGTTTCTTGAGTCCGCATTGCGACCCCTCTGGTTTGCATATGAATGCGTCGCCAAGGGCCGCGACCTGCGCGGCCCCCTCTCCCTTAATCTGCCTGAGCGTCACATTAAGTTTGATGCAAACGGCCTACCTTGCGGTATCTCTACACCAACGCGACTTGAGGCTCACCGCATGATTGAAGAATTCATGATTGCAGCAAACGTCGCCGCCGCCGAGACACTAGAGCGCAAGGGGTTTAATTTTCTACGTCGCATTCATGATGTGCCTGCACCAGAAAAACTTGATTCCCTGCGTGTTTATTTGCGCTGTCTTGATCTCAATTTGACTCGCGGAGGGCAGGTTACAACAACGCAGTTTAATGCACTATTGGCTGAATCTCGGCATAAAGAACAAGAAGAAGCGGTTGCGCAGGCTATTCTACGCTCACAATCACAAGCCATTTATGCTCCCGTGGACAAGGGACATTTTGGTTTAAACCTGCGACGTTATACGCACTTTACCTCTCCTATTCGCCGCTACGCCGACATCGTGACACACCGGGCATTAATCAGTACATTTTCATTTGGTGACGATGGGTACTGCCGAGATGACGCTGCGGGACTAGAAGAGCTTGGTAGACAATTATCAACTGCCGAGCGCACAGCTATGGCTGCTGAACGAGATACCAAGGACCGGTTAATTGCCGAGTATCTATCAAACAAGATCGGTGCTGAATTTGCAGGACGGATTACTGGAATTATAAAAGCTGGGCTATTCGTTGAGCTTGATGAAACCGGTGCAAGCGGCTTTGTCGCCGCTTCCGTACTCGGACGCAAGTATGATGATTATTTCCAATCAAACGAATCAACCTTTTCACTTTTAGGGCGCCGCAGCGGACTTGGATTTAGAATTGGCGAGCCAGCAATGATTCAGCTTCAAGATGCCAATTCATTGCGCGGCACGCTTGAATTCGAATTACTAACACCACCTCACCCTATTGAAGGCATTCGCCGAGATAAAGCAGGGCATAGGGCAAACACCAAACGCATAAGAAGTCCAAGCCGAAGAGGACCATCTGGGCGGGCACGCACATGATTAAAACTAAAGAGCCCTTTTCCACAGATATGCGGGTTAATCCACCCTCACCATATCATCGCGGTGTTCGGACCCATGATGCCGCCTCGCTCATCATCGTTAGACAAGATGAAGATGGCCCGCGTGTGCTCATGGGTGTGCGCCATTCCAGACATCGTTTCATGCCAGGAATGGTTGTGTTTCCGGGTGGTAAAGTTGACCGGTGCGACTTTGCTGCGAAAGCAAACGGTGAGCTCGACGAAACAACTCGTACGTTATTAGTTGCTAGGATGACGGGGGCTGCGCGCGAAAACCGTGCACGTGCACTATTACTGGCAGCAATAAGGGAAACTTTCGAAGAAACAGGGCTTGCGATAGCAACTTTCAATGATAACCGTCACCTGCCACCTTCAACGTCTTTATGGCACCCATTCCTGAAACTAGGCCTACTCCCTGATTTAGGCGCGCTTCAGTTCATTGCCAGAGCAATCACCCCACCCGGAATGGTTCGTAGATTTGATGCTCGTTTTTTTTTAACAAACCATTCGTGCATCGCTGCGTCAGTTAAACCAGAAAGCGATGAACTAAGTCACCTCGAATGGTTGACTGTTAACCAGGCAAGAACAAGAAATATTCCCACAATCACCAAGATCATACTAAATATTGTCGAGCATCGGTTATCCCTACCGCAGCACAGAATCCACGCAGAGCCGGTGCCATTCTTCAGGACAGTTCATGGTCGGCGTGAAATCATGCAAATGACTGTAAATACTTGACAATCAGCCACTCTCACCGCTATCACATCATCAAAACAAGTACTGAGCCAAGCAAGGATCCTCCATGGCTAAAGCACCTTCCGTAAAAATCAAGCTGGAGAGCACAGCTGACACTGGTTATTTCTATGTGACTAAGAAAAATGCTCGAACTCAGACTGAGAAACTAACGCTCAAGAAGTATGATCCAGTCGTGCGCAAGCATGTTGATTTTAAAGAGACCCGCATTAAATAAGATAGGGACCTGAGCTGCTGGGTATAAGCGGCACCGTTATTAATTGCATCTTTATTTCCCGACACCCAATCGAACTTCGTACTAGCTGTATAAAATATAAGATCAACCAGTAGGGGTGTGTGAAGCTAGCTTTAAGCCACACTTGAATTACAACCTCACTACTGAGAAGAGCGCATAAGCGGCAAAGATAAATATTATTTTGATTCTCTAATCCCTGTACGGCAGAGAGCTAAAATCAATATTTTAACTAAATGTCGAAATATAAGTTGGGACTGTCGAGTCAAAAATTACCACTTGCAGCGGGAGGATAGATAAATCGAAGGACTCTAATTGGTAAGCTTCGTCTTCGCGAAGACACTACTTTTCGTGAACGAAGACCTAAACTGGCTTCTCATCTTGGGACGAGTAAATCACGCCACCACTGGCATCCGCGTGGTCATGCTGTATCGTTCAGAAATCCTTCAACGGTCTGCAAGAATGAAGCAATAGATATTGGCTTAGATATATAGGCTTCACATCCGCCTTGGCGAATCCTCTCTTCGTCACCTTTCATAGCAAATGCTGTTACCGCAATAACCGGAATATGACTTAAGGAATCGTCTTCCTTTAACCATTTAACAACTTCCAATCCCGACACCTCAGGAAGCTGAATGTCCATCAATATGAGATCCGGCTCATTTTCGCGCGCCATTTCCAATGCCAACAGACCATTGCGAGTCTGAAGCGTGCTATATCCATGTGATTCGAGTAAATCGTTGAATAGCTTCATATTAAGCTCATTGTCCTCAACGATCAAAACAGTTTTAGTTGCAGCCGTGTCTGCCAAATGCGGCGTTACCGCGTGGCTCACTTCAATCATCCCTTCTTCATGCACTTCGGTCATGGGACCCAACAAGTTAATTGATGAAATCTACCAGAGCACTAGATCTGGCTGTAATTACAATTGACAATTAAACCAGAATTCCATGACCAACGAATTAATTCTAACCCCAAGATTTTTGCAGTAAAGATAATGACACAAAATCATCCTGTTACTCTTGAGCGCGCTGAATGGATTGCGGCAGAATGTATGCATTTTCTCGCTAGCGACCCAGGTCGGCTTAGTAAATTTTCCGAAGTGACCGGGGTTGATCTC
>CAUZRD010000039.1:0-14620 GCA_963582255.1 Alphaproteobacteria bacterium
TTGCGCTTTGTGAGCTTGTTAGCTCCTGACAATCACAAGCTACTCGGACACTGAACCCCATGCTGTGATGCTAATCACACAAATAGTAGTTTGTTTGTTTATTGGATATTACCCTACAGAACAGAGGCCTCAGGAACTGCGCGTTGTTAGGGCGCGGGATAAGTTAGCTATAAACGCGCCTGTAAAATAAATGCGTTAAGGCATTTTAATGGCGGAGAGAGAGGGATTCGAACCCTCGGAACGCTTGCGCGCTCAACGGTTTTCGAGACCGTCCCGTTCAACCACTCCGGCACCTCTCCAATAAAATCACCTGAATCACTCCTATAGCCCCCTGTCTACAACTAAGGGTGTTGACCCAAGCGAGCTGAGATTAAACACATGGCCCTATCGGCTCAAGCGAAGATCCGCCGCTAAAGCACATAAGATTGCTAGTTTACGCTAGTTCTGCTTGACTTGCATTCGCCGAGAAGTATATTTCGCGCGCGGCGGGCATTTGCCCGCCATTTCATTTTGAGCAGGGGTTCCCATGTTTGCGGTCATCAAGACAGGTGGCAAGCAGTATCGTGTCTCCAAAGATGATGTGATTGCTGTTGAAAAATTGACTGGTGAATCAGGTGACGTGATCTCTTTCACCGACGTGCTTATGCTAGCTGGCGAAGGCGACCCACAACTTGGTGCACCTTTAGTTGATGGCGTAACCGTTACCGGCGAAGTCGTAGAGCAAACGCGCGGGGCTAAGATCCTCGTCTTTAAGAAAAAGCGCCGTAAGAACTACCGCCGCACCCAGGGCCATCGCCAGCACATAACCCTTGTGCGCATTACCGATATTTTTACCGGGGACGAAAAACCACCTGCCACCCAAAAAGCCAAGGCTCCTACCAAGGCGGTTTCCGCAAAGAAGCCCAGCCCAGCAGTAAAAGCAGAAAAAAGTATACCCGCTGGCAAGGATGATTTAAAAAAAATCTCTGGACTCGGTCCAGTCATGGAGAAAAAGTTGGGTTCGCTGGGGATTAACACTTTTGCTCAGATCTCAATATTCAACTCCGAAGATATAAAGCGCATTGATGGCGAGCTAAATCTTAAGGGTAAGATCGAGCGTGAAGACTGGGTTGCACAAGCTAAAAAGCTTGCAGAAGATTAATACCCCCGCACGTGTTTAGAGGATAGCGAGATGGCACATAAAAAAGCAGGCGGCTCGTCAAGGAATGGCCGCGACTCCGCCGGCCGACGACTCGGTGTTAAAAAATATGGTGGTGAGCACGTGATTCCAGGTAATATTATTATTCGCCAACGCGGGACTAAATGGCACCCCGGCACAAATGTTGGCCTTGGCCGCGACCACACCGTATTCGCATTGTGCGAAGGCAAAGTCAGCTTTGCCTCTGGGCGTGGGGGTCGTACCTATGTATCCGTTATGCCGCTCGCAGAGGCAGCTGAATAGCTCCAAAAGAACGTTCCTTCTGAGATTGCACCTACTCCGGAACTTGAGATTTCTAGAAAATATAAAAAGGGAGATGGGACGCCATCTCCCTTTTTAGTTATGCTGGAGAAACCTCATGGAATGGCGTTTTCCTATCTGGGTGAGATCAAGACATCTATACAATTATGGTACTGCCTAAAGCTGAAAAACGTGATCAGTTAAGAGTAACTGCCAACAACCGGTCTATAATATCTAATTTATTGCGCATACCCCATCCCTATTGTCCAAAAGATACTCACGAACGGTCACTCCCGCACTGGAAAGTAAAAATAAAAAACATTCGTTATTACGATTTCAGCTAATGACATAGTCATGGGCGCTTGCGGTATCCGTTCTGGCTGAACATTACTATTCCGGTTGCCGGATCTGAAACACATTTCAAACTGGCAGCTACATGAATGGTATGAGTATTAGCGTTAGAGATAAAACAAACGCTCAAATTGAGATTTTTTTAGGTTTTGCAGTAGTATGAGTATAAATGGCGGTTGACGAATTAGATGAAATTTCTTGATCAGGCTAAGGCTTATGTGAAGGCGGGTGACGGCGGCGGTGGTTGCGTTTCATTCCGGCGTGAGAAATATATCGAATTCGGCGGCCCCGACGGCGGCGACGGCGGGCGTGGAGGCGACGTATGGGTTGAAGCGGTTGAGGGCCTAAATACCTTGATTGACTATCGCTATCAACAGCACTTCAAAGCCGCCAAGGGTACCCCCGGCAGCGGTAAAAACCGAACTGGCGCCGGGGGCAATGATGTCATCTTGAAAGTGCCGGTTGGAACCCAAATCGTCGATGACGACGGTGAGACACTGATTGCTGACCTAACCCGGGTTGGTGAGCGGGTGCTTCTTGCTAAGGGTGGCAATGGTGGCTTCGGCAACACGCGATTTAAATCATCAACCAACCGCACCCCGCGCCGGGCCAATCCCGGCGAAGCCGGTCCAGAGCTTTGGATATGGCTTAAACTAAAACTGATCGCCGATGCAGGAATTATAGGCCTACCCAACGCCGGAAAATCCACACTGCTATCGCGGGTTAGTGCCGCCCGGCCAAAAATTGCTGATTATCCCTTCACCACCCTCACCCCCGCCCTCGGCGTGGTAGATTTTGGACCTGTAAGCTTTGTTCTCGCCGATATTCCTGGCCTTATAGAAGGTGCCCATGAAGGCATTGGTCTTGGAGACCAATTTTTAGCACATATCGAGCGTTGCAGCGTTCTTCTTCATCTAATATCAGTTAGCGAAGCTAACATTTGTGACGCCTATCGGACCATCCGCACCGAAATTGAGGCCTATGGTGCAGATCTTGAAGGAAAGATCGAAATCATTGCCCTAAACAAATGCGATATTCTAAGCGACGAAGAGTTGGAGCAAATTTCCCGCGAGCTAGAGCAGACTTGTGGCTGCACACCGCTACGTATATCCGCTGTCACCGGCAAAGGTGTCAAACAGGCAATGGATGACATCCTAGTCGCGATTGATCGCAATCGGGAAGCCGCACTTAAGAGTTCAACAAGCGAACAACCGGTCTGGCAGCCATGAGTCGTCTTGATGAATCCCGCCGCATCGTTCTAAAAATCGGATCGGCGCTGCTCACCGATGAGTCCGGAGCTTTACGCCACAACTGGTTGAGAGGCCTTGGCAAAGATATCTCCAAGTTACGTGCCTCCGGGAAGCAGGTCATAGTGGTATCTTCTGGCGCAATTTCGCTTGGCCGAGCAGCTCTTGCCCTTCCTCCAGGCTCCCTTAAACTAGATGAGGCTCAGGCGGCCGCGGCAGTAGGACAGATTGAACTTGCTAGAGCCTATCGTGACACTCTTCAAACGCTCGACATCGCTGCCGCTCAGCTTCTTCTCACTTGGGAAGATACTGAGATACGACGTCGATACCTCAACGCCCGCAACACGGTCTTAACCCTTTTGGAACTTGGCGTAGTTCCGATCATCAACGAAAACGATACCGTAGCCACCGCTGAAATCCGCTATGGAGATAATGACCGCTTAGCCGCACGCGTTGCTTCAATGGTAAGCGCAGATTGCCTGATTCTTCTGTCGAATATCGATGGCATGTACACCGCACCGCCCAGTCTTAATGCCAATGCCAAACATTTACCCGAAATTTCTGAAATCACTGATGAAATGGCCAACATGGCTGGAGATGCGGGCAAATATGGCACTGGCGGCATGGTCACGAAACTGGAGGCCGCACGCATCTCTATACAGTCCGGATGTCATATGGCGATTATAGATGGGCGCCCTGACCTACCAATCAGTGCGCTTGAACAAGGGGCAAAATCCACCTGGTTCATTGCTGGCACATCACCGCGCGCTGCCAGAAAACGTTGGATTGCAGGTATACTCAAGCCCAACGGTCGCATTCTCATCGATGATGGCGCGCACAAAGCGCTAGTGGCGGAGAAAAGCCTCCTGCCTGCCGGCATCACAGATGTGATCGGACAATTTCAGCGCGGCGATGCGGTCATAATCTGTGACCAGAATAGCCGCGAGTTAGCACGCGGCCTAACCGCCTATGGTGACGGAGATGCGCGCAAGATAGCTGGACGTAAATCCCGTGAAATTGAAGCTATTCTCGGATATCATGGGCGAACGTCACTGGTTCACCGGGACGATCTCGTCCTTACCTGTAGATAATTATACCAAGAGATAGAGCATGACGGGCACTGATCTTGTAGAACCAAACGAACGGAACATGGACCTCGCGGAGGTGATGCACCGCATAGGCACATCTGCTCACCGCAGTGCGGCAACCCTCGCTTTAGCGCCGCGCCAACATAAAGATTCAGCCTTAAAAAGCGCGGCGAGCGAGATCCGAAAGCACGCGGACAACATTATCAATGCCAACGAAATAGATCTTAATTCAGCCCGCAACGTCGGTCAGACAACTGCGTTTATTGACCGCCTGACACTCAACAATGAGCGTATCGAGGCAATGGCCGTTGGGCTTGAAGTCATAGCTGAACTTCCCGACCCCGTTGGCCGTTCACTCGACCGCTGGACACGTCCTAACGGACTTGAAATTCAGCGTATAGCCGTTCCTCTTGGAGTGATTGGCATCATCTACGAAAGCCGGCCCAACGTGACCGCCGACGCTGGCGCACTTTGTCTTAAATCTGGCAATGCTGCGATATTGCGCGGTGGATCGGATAGCTTTCACTCAAGCACCGCGATTCATCGCGCACTCGTCGCCGGCATCACATCAGCCGGACTACCCGATACTTGTGTGCAGCTAGTTCCAGTACGCAACCGAGATGCAGTTGGCCACATGCTCTGTGGGCTTGATGGCAATATCGACGTTATTATCCCGCGCGGTGGTAAAGGGCTGGTTGAAAGGGTAGGCCATGATGCGCGCGTACCAGTATTTTCTCATCTGGAGGGAATCTGCCATGTCTTTGTGGATGCAGACGCCGATCTTGCTAAAGCCATCGCGGTAATAGTGAATGCCAAAATGCGTCGCACTGGAATTTGCGGTGCCGCCGAAACAGTTCTGATCGACCGAGCCTGCGCACCCACTCATCTTCAACCCATAATTAGATCTCTCTTGGATGCTGGCTGCGCCGTGCGGGGTGATAATATGGTTGCAGCAAGCGATACAAGAGTAGAGGATGCAACCGTCGATGATTGGGATACTGAATATCTCGATGCCATCATTGCCGCGCGCGTCGTCGATGGCATTGATAGTGCCCTGGCCCATATCTCCGAGCACGGATCCCATCATACCGATGCTATCCTAACCGAAAACCAGAAGACAGCCGACAGATTTTTACGTGAGGTCGATAGCGCTATTGTCCTGCATAATGCTTCCACCCAATTTGCCGATGGAGGTGAATTCGGGTTTGGTGCCGAGATCGGAATCTCCACCGGACGTCTACACGCAAGAGGCCCCGTTGGTCTTGAGCAACTTACCAGTTTTAAGTATGTCGTTCGCGGTGTAGGCCAGACTCGAGACTGATTTAAAGCCTCGCGTCTGACCTTCATCACTCATCAACCCATTCCACCAACAAAACCCATTGCCGTGACATCAAATCTTAAAGCCCCACGCTACATCATCTCAGGTCTGCCTATCGCCGGCAGAAGACAGCGCATCGGCCTGCTCGGCGGCTCGTTCAATCCGGCACATGAGGGCCATTTGCAAATATCTTGTATTGCACAATCCCGCCTGCAACTGGACGAAATTTGGTGGCTGGTCAGCCCACGAAACCCTTTGAAATCGCAACGCGGGCTTTCTAATCTGGACCAGCGCATCGCCCATGCAAAAAATTTGCCCTTACCCGGCTTTATCCACGTCACGTCGCTGGAAAGCGCAATCGGTGCCAGATTTTCAATCGAAACAGTTCAGTTTTTACAGAAACGCTTTGCCGAGACAAACTTTGTCTGGTTGATCGGCGCCGATAATTTGGTGATCCTGCATCGCTGGCACGCATGGCGTAAGCTTGTTAGTAAGATCCCCTTCGCCGTGATTGACCGACCAGGGGCTGGTCTGAAAGCGGCTGCCTCCCCTGCAGCACAATATCTGTCCAGATTCAGGCTTGATGAATCAGACGCCAGCGCTCTTGCAACTGCTAATTCACCAGCATGGACGATCATACACGGGCCTCTTTCATCCCAATCCTCCACCGCCATCCGCACCGGCCTTTGGTCCATTTAGGAATTAGTAATCCGGCAAAACTGCTCATACCTAACTAATTACATTCTGTATTTTAATAACTATTATTGGCCATCATATTGTTTTTATAGTTCTGCACGAGTATCTCTAGAGATAGAAACCCTAGTTGGCGCGTATCTTATACTAACGCATTCAGTTAAAGAAAACGACCACTTTGCACACTCCGTTGCGACGAGGCCACTCATCCTGACACCCACAATCTCCATATTTAGCATGCCCGAGCACGCCGAAACTGGCGGGCCATCGCTTAGTGCAATCTCTGCTAAAACCCTATTGGAACAAATTCTCATTATTCTTGATGATGCGAAGGCGCAAGATTTGACTACAATCAATCTGGTGGAGCGTAGTCAGATGGCCGACACCATGATCATCGTCACAGGCACCTCCAATCGTCATGTTAGCTCCATCGCTGAACATCTACGCACCAAACTCAAACAATTAGGGGTTAAGCAAATTAAGCTCGAAGGCCAATCAAATTGTGATTGGGTTTTGGTCAATGCTGGTGATGTGATCGTGCATATATTTAGGGAGGAGGTTCGAAGCTTCTACAATCTTGAGAAGCTTTGGTCTCCGGACGCACCGCGTGAGCACGCCCCTTCATAGATATCGGGTAATTCAGATTGCGGTTAATACTAACAGCTATTGGCCGCGCGCGGTCCGGTCCGATCAAGACACTTTTTGATGACTATTCGGACAGGGTGGATAAGGCCGGCCCGTTATTGGGCTTTCGCTCCTTCAAGCTACACGAAATTGCCGAATCTCGGGCCCGAACCACCTCCGAACGCATCTCCCAAGAAGCTGACTTTCTACTTGATGCCATAGGTTCGGATCAAACACTGGTGCTGGACGAGCATGGCGAAAACCTGAGAAGTGCCGACTTTGCTGATTGGCTAGCTCGCCTGCGAGATGACGGCTGTCCAGCCCTGAACATCCTCATAGGTGGCCCGGATGGGCTCGATGACAAGATCCGTGCCCATGCCTCACGAAAAATTGCATTCGGACGAGCAACCTGGCCTCACATGCTGGTCAGGGCAATGTTTGTCGAACAAATTTACCGGGCGCTCACTATTCTAGGGCGTCATCCTTATCATCGCGAATAGTGGATTTTTTTATTTAACGTGCACATATACAGTCGAGTGCACAATTGTAACCTGGAGTACATTCAAATCATGATCGCCGCCGTCGGTAAATATGTTCAGTATTTTGGCTGTGCTATTCTCATCGGCACAATATTCCTGCCAGTAAAAAATCTGTCGGCACAAACTGTATCGCGCGATACTAGCGAAGATTTGCACGTAATAGAACTGTCGCTGAAAGGAGCGCGCTCCAAGGCCGGACAGCTTGAAATTGAATTTGAATCGGCAGCCAAAGAGCAAGCCAAACTCAATCAAAAACTTATCGAAACTGCAGCGCGCGTTCAAGCTCGCGAACAGCAGATCACCTCTGGCGAGGTGCGCCTGTCTAAACTTGCCTACAAAGACGCTGATCTACGTCAGCTGCTCAAGCATAGACGCGATGCGATGACAGAAATGCTGATTGCCCTACAAAAGCTCGACCACAAGCCACCGCCGATGCTGGCCGTAAGTCCAAACGACGCAGTGGCAGCAATCCGCTCTGCTATGTTGCTATCAAGCGTAGTGCCACAAATTCGTACTGAAGCTGATTCCCTGTCTCACACCTTGCGCAAACTCAACACCTTGCGTGAGGATGTTGTTGAAGAACAACGCCAACTGGCTCTCAATCAAACCCAGATGGAGCGCGAACATGACGTGATTGAGCGCTTACTTAAAATTAAGAATCAGTTGATTTCACGCACTGCCAAGGAGCGTGACCTAGCTTATCAACACGCGGAAGCATTGGCCGCTGAGGCCAACTCTCTACGCGATCTTCTTACCTCACTTGAAACTGATCGGCGGCTAAAAGAAGAGCGTGAGCATGCCCGTCTTGCTATGATCACGCCGGACTCACAGTATCCAGAGACCTCCCAAAATCCTATCTCACCCCCACCAACTGCCGAGGAACAGCGGGCGGTGATGATGCGGCCCGACAGTTTCAAACCCGCCGTGAAATTTGCTAGTGCCCGGGGCACACTCTCCCTGCCAGCTACTGGCGTAATCTTGCGAGAATTTGGACAAAATGACGGGTATGGTGGAAATGCCAAAGGGATATCGATTGAAACCCGGCCTACTGCCCAAGTTATTGCTCCAAATGGTGGTTGGGTCGTGTATGCTGGTGAGTTCCGTGGTTATGGTAAACTCTTGATCATTGATGGTGACGACGGGTATCATATCTTGCTGGCTGGAATGAACCGCATTGATGTGTTTTTAGGACAGTTCGTATTGGCAGGCGAACCACTTGGACAGATGGGATTGCAAGCTAGTGAGAGCGCGGCGATTGGCGTGACAGCCAATCAAACTAATCCGGTTTTATATGTCGAGTTTCGCAAAAACGGTAATTCCGTAGATCCGCGACCGTGGTGGGCTACGGGAAAAACAAAGGCACGAGGATAATGCGAAAACCAGTTGTTACAGGCCTGGCAATGTTTGCGCTGGGTGTCACGCTCGCCATCTCAATACAATCGTTTGTCACCCCCCGGGGTATGGCCATAGCTGCAGATTCTGAAACCTACCGTCAACTCGATCTTTTTGGCCGAGTGTTTGACCGAGTCCGAACCGACTATGTCGAAAAACCGGAAGACGAAGAGCTGATAGAATCTTCAATCAACGGCATGCTGAGTGCTCTTGATCCCCATTCCAGTTATCTCAACGCCAAGAGATTCCGCGACATGCAAGTTCAGACTCGAGGAGAGTTCGGCGGCCTAGGCATCGAAGTTACCATGGAGAACGGCCTCATCAAGGTAATCACACCTATTGATGACACTCCGGCATCACGGGCGGGTATTCTTACAGGAGATTACATTACTCATCTTGATGGAGAAGAGGTGCAAGGGCTAAGTCTAAACCAAGCAGTCGAAAAAATGCGCGGCGGTGTGAATACAGAGATCGTACTTACCATACGCCGCGAGAACGAAGCCGATCCACTTGATATTGCGGTGGTGCGAGACATCATCAAAATTGGCTCTGTCAAGAAACGTGTTGAAGATGACATTGGTTATGTTCGCATCACAACCTTTAATGAGCAGACTGAGCAGGGCCTAAAACGGATTGTCGGGGAACTCGATGACGAGATTGGCGACGAACTGAAAGGTTATGTCCTCGATTTGCGCAATAATCCAGGTGGGCTTCTTGACCAGGCCATCGCCGTTTCGGACGCATTTCTTGAGCGCGGAGAAATCGTTTCAACCCGGGGACGAAATCCGGACGATACTCAGCGTTACAACGCTCGGCCCGGCGATCTTACGACAGGCTTTCCCGTTGTTATTCTTATCAATGGCGGCTCGGCTTCCGCATCTGAGATCGTAGCGGGAGCTTTGCAAGATCACAAGCGCGCCACCATCATTGGCACCCGTTCTTTCGGCAAAGGTTCGGTGCAAACCATCATTCCGCTCGGTGGGAATGGCGGTGCCATGCGCCTGACCACTGCTCGGTACTACACCCCATCTGGCCGTTCCATTCAGGCCAAAGGTATTGATCCTGATTATGAGGTCGAACAGATAATCCCTGAAAGCCAAGGAACGATTTCTAAGCCAAGAAGTGAAGCCAGCTTGCGTGGTCATCTTGAAGGTGAGGATAAAATTGGTGATCAAGCCGATGAGCCTGCTATCGAAAAATCCGGCTCTTCGGCATTCATCCCCAAAGATCGGAAAGAAGATATCCAACTACAATATGCGCTAGATTTTCTTCGCAGAACCAAGGTGATACTCAATACGGACTCTGCAATAGAAAACTGACCAGCCCGTTACTAATTAGGGCTGTCATCCAATACGTGGACCAATCATCGCATCTTTCACTCGGCTAGAAGCAGCAACCCAATAGGCCAAGGTATTGAGCGTAACAGCACGGAGCTTATTCCCTTAAGTGTATTGTTGAGCAAAAAAATGATGTGGCCAAATGAATAAAGTAGCTTTGGAACAAAACAAAATTGTTGCCTATCGCCCCTGTGCAGGGGCAATGGTTATCAACCGAACAGGCAAAGTCTGGGTTGGCAAACGCAGCGGTAATGCTGAGCATGTAGGAACCGCATCAAGATGGCAAATGCCCCAAGGGGGGATAGAGGCCGGAGAAGATCCCCGCACGGCGGCTGTTCGAGAACTTTATGAGGAGACCAGCGTCAGATCAGCAAGAATCCTAGCGGAATCCTCCGACTGGTTGTTTTATGACTTGCCAATAAGTCTCATAGGCATTGCCTTGAGGGGTAAGTTTCGTGGGCAAAAACAAAAATGGTTTTTGTTTTATTTTTTTGGGGATGACACTGAAATCAACATCCTATCTCCAGCAAATGGCGAGTACGTAGCCGAATTTGACGAATGGAAGTGGGTGGAGCCGCACGAACTTTTAGAGTTGATCGTCGAATTTAAGCGCCCAGTCTATGAAAAAGTACTGGCCGAGTTCGAACCGCTAATTGAACAGCGTCCAAGGCTTTAAAAGAACGTTTCATTTCCTACAAACTAACTATCGTTTAGGTCGCACGGCGTCACTTAAAACCTTTTCACTGAAATTCCCCAAAAGGTGAAGCATGAAGAATAGCGCAGAAAAGAAATTTATAGTGCCCGCTCAATTTCCTTCAAATGATCCAGTGCTTCCTGACGCCTCGATCTGGCCGCATCGTCAGCAGCATCATCAACGTCTTCTTGCGCGTTCGTAATCGCATGCTTCAATTGATCACGGTCAAGGTCCACCTCGGCGATGGCATGCTGCGCCAGCACCGTCAACGACGTCGGCGTTACATCAGCAAATCCGCCGCGCACAAAATAACGTTCCGCCTCACCACCCACCTCACGTACAATCGACAGCACACCTGGGCGCATGGTGGAAAGAACTGGCGCATGGCCAGGAAGCACCGCAAACTCGCCTTCCCAACCAGGCACCACAACCTGAGCAACCTCACCCGACATCAACCGACGTTCCGGAGAGACAAAGTCAAACTCAATATATTCGGCCATTCGCCACGCCCCTACCCTTGTCTCTACGCCGCTTCGGATGCCAGCGCTTGTGCTTTTTCAACCGCCTGTTCGATTGTCCCGCACATATAAAAGGCAGCTTCCGGCAGATGATCATACTCACCCTCACAAAGCGCAGTGAACCCTTTAATCGTATCTTCAAGCTTTACGAACACACCCGGGAACCCCGTAAAAACCTCGGCCACATAGAACGGCTGAGATAAAAACCTTTCAATCTTACGCGCACGCGCGACCGTCAGACGATCTTCTTCCGATAACTCATCCATACCCAAAATAGCGATGATATCTTGCAAGGATTTATACCTCTGCAAGGTCTCTTGAACCCGCCGAGCTACGTCGTAATGCTCTTGGCCGACAATCCGCGCATCGAGAATACGGCTGGTAGAATCGAGCGGATCAACCGCCGGATAAATACCTTTTTCGGCAATTGAGCGATTCAACACCGTCGTTGCATCAAGATGAGCAAACGAAGCTGCCGGCGCCGGATCAGTTAGATCATCAGCCGGCACATAAATCGCCTGTACCGACGTAATGGAACCCTTCGTCGTCGTTGTAATCCGCTCCTGCAACGCGCCCATATCTGTTGCAAGTGTTGGCTGATAACCCACCGCGGAGGGAATGCGACCAAGCAGCGCGGATACTTCAGAGCCTGCTTGGGTGAACCGGAAGATGTTATCGACAAAGAACAACACATCTTGCCCTCCATCGCGAAAGTGCTCAGCGACGGTCAGGCCAGCAAGGCCAACTCTCGCTCGTGCGCCTGGAGGCTCATTCATCTGCCCATAGATCAGCGCGCATTTCGAACCTTCGCCACCGCCAGCTTTGTTCACACCAGAATCAATCATCTCATGATAAAGATCATTACCTTCACGGGTGCGTTCACCCACCCCTGCGAAGACCGAATATCCCCCATGCGCTAGGGCAACATTGTTGATCAGCTCCTGTATCAACACAGTTTTTCCGACGCCTGCACCACCAAACAGCCCAATTTTACCGCCCTTAACATATGGCGCCAGAAGATCTACCACCTTAATGCCCGTAACCAGTATTTCGGTTTCCGTAGATTGCTCAACTAATGGTGGAGCTGGTGCATGGATCGGCCGACGGGCGGAGGTCTTGATCGGACCAGCCTCATCGACTGGCTCGCCAATCACATTCATGATCCGTCCCAGCGTTTCAGGACCTACCGGAACCGAGATCGCCTCGCCAGTGTTTTTGACTTCCTGACCGCGAACCAGCCCTTCGGTTGCATCCATCGCAATAGTACGAACGGTACTCTCACCCAAATGTTGTGCAACCTCAAGAATTAAGCGTGAGCCCTGATTTTCAGTCTCAAGTGCGTTCAGGATTTCAGGCAAATCACCGGAAAACTGGACGTCCACCACCGCACCCATAACCTGTGTCACGCGGCCGGCCGTCGGTTTATCTACCATCAAAATTCCCCGTTTCTAGAGTGCTTCAGCACCCGAAATAATTTCAATAAGTTCCCTGGTAATTTGTGCTTGACGCGAGCGATTGTAGAATAGCGTCAGCTTATCAATCATGTCGCCAGCATTACGCGTCGCGCTGTCCATAGCCGACATACGCGCGCCCTGTTCGCTAGCTCCATTTTCAAGCAGAGCTCCAAAAATCTGAACATTGAGATTTAGGGGCAGAAGTTCAGCCATGATTTCTGTCTCATCCGGTTCAAAATCATAGACCGTATCACCGGGCTCCGCTTTCTCGCCGGCATCATTGGTAATGCTAGCTGGAATTAGCCGTTGCGCGACCGGTTCTTGAGCAATAACTGACTTGAATTTCGAAAAATAGAGGGTGCAGATATCGAATTCACCCCGCTCGAACATTGTCAAAATCTGTTTTCCTATGTCAGCAGCATTTTCAAAACCTACCTGGCGAACCTGACGCAGAGAGATCGTATCGACAATCTGAGACTCGAACTGTCGCTTAAGCGCATCATATCCCTTGCGCCCAACACAAAGAATTTTAACCTTCTTGCCCGCCCGGGTAAGCGCCAGCGCATCAACCCGTGCTTTGCGCGCAATATTGGAATTGAACGCACCACACAAGCCACGATCAGCTGTTGCTACAACCAGAAGGTGAGTATCCTCAGCACCAGTTCCCGCCAACAACACCGGCGCACCATCAAGATTGCTCACTGAACCGGCCAGATTTGCCATCACCACCCCCATACGTTCAGCATAGGGCCTGGCGGCTTCCGCCTGGTCTTGGGCGCGTCGCAATTTTGCAGCGGCAACCATCTGCATCGCCTTAGTAATTTTCTGCGTTGCCTTGACGCTACTAATCCTATTGCGGAGTTCTTTAAGGTTTGCCACAACTACAGGCTCACTCGATCGCTTTAGGCAAATGCCTGGGTGAAGGTTTCAACCACATTGCGTAATTTGCTTTCTGTCTCTTTCGAAAGCTCCTTTAGCTCACGAATTGAACTTAAAAGATCCGCATGTGAACTGCGCAACAAACGCAACAAGTCTGCTTCATAGCGGGTAATATCGCCAATTTGGATTTCATCAAGATGGCCGTTTACCCCAGCATAAATCACACAGACTTGTTCCTCGGACGAAAGCGGCGAAAACTGAGGCTGCTTTAAAAGCTCAGTAAGACGAGCGCCGCGCGCCAAAAGCCGTTGGGTTGTTGCATCAAGATCCGATCCAAACTGGGCAAATGCCGCCATCTCACGATACTGTGCCAACTCACCCTTAATCTTTCCAGCAACCTGTTTCATCGCCTTGCTCTGAGCGGCCGATCCCACACGGCTAACCGAAATGCCGACGTTCACCGCCGGACGGATACCCTGATAGAATAAATCCGTCTCAAGAAATATCTGACCATCTGTGATCGATATCACATTAGTTGGAATATAAGCAGATACATCATTGGCCTGAGTTTCAATGATAGGCAAAGCAGTCATCGAGCCAGAGCCCTCGTTATCGTTAAGTTTTGCCGCACGCTCAAGCAAGCGCGAATGGAGATAGAACACATCTCCTGGATAGGCTTCACGTCCCGGTGGGCGACGAAGCAACAGGGACATCTGGCGGTAGGCCACCGCCTGCTTGGACAAATCATCATAGATGATCAGGCTGTGCATTCCATTGTCGCGGAAATACTCCCCCATAGTACAACCGGAAAATGGAGCCAAATACTGCAGCGGCGCGGGCTCAGAGGCAGTCGCAGCAACGATAATCGAATATTCTAGCGCACCATTTTCTTCAAGCACCTTGACAAACTGTGCAACCGAGGAACGCTTCTGTCCTATTGCAACATAGATGCAGTAGAGCTTTTCGCTTTCACTACCGCGAGCATTAATGTCCCTCTGGTTTAGCATCGCATCAAGCGCTACCGCTGTCTTACCCGTTTGGCGGTCAC
>CAUZRD010000040.1:0-14614 GCA_963582255.1 Alphaproteobacteria bacterium
TTTGCACTAGATGAATGGTATAGGAAAATGGTCGGGGAAAATCTATTTTCTATCGTATTTTTGGCATGATGATGTGTTTTTGTCCGTGACCTTGCGTTGTAAAATACGGTGCGCATCGCATTGAATTTATCAAGATATCCTAGCGTATAAGACCTTGATTGGGACGCTGAAATGTGGTGGCTGATGGCTATCAGCAGCAGCCCGGCTGCTGAAGGCCTATGCTCTCAATATCAAGTACAAAAATTTGGTGATGATAGTGAGTAGGGGGAGTCGTGGAGTGAGTGTTATTTTGGATGGACCGCGTTTGGCACCAGCATCCGGAGGAGCCGCGCGTCAGCTTGTCGTGCTGGTTCATGGATATGGTGCGGATGGAAATGATTTGATCTCTCTTGGACGTGAATGGGCCAGGACGTTGCCGGATACTGCATTTGTTTCTCCGCATGGACCCGAGCCTTGCTCCAGTATGTCTACTGGACGCCAATGGTTTGAGTTGACGCGAATTGATCCTGATGAAGTGGTTGTAGGCACACGCAAGGCGGCGCCAATTTTGGAGCAATTTATTGTCAGAGAACTTGAGACGCTTGGGTTGCCCAATGAGGCTCTTGCCATTGTAGGGTTTAGCCAGGGCACGATGATGGCACTTCACACAGGGTTGCGGCGCGCCCATTCACCCGCGGCAATCGTTGGCTACTCCGGCGCTCTTGCTGGGCCTAAGTTTTTGGCACGAGAGTTGACTGCACGTCCGCCGGTCATGCTGATTCATGGCGATAGCGATACGGTGATTCCGGTTGGTGCGCTGCACCTTGCAATCGCCGTGCTGCACGAACTCGAGGTCCCGGTGGAATGGCACGTTCGCTCAGGTGTAGGTCATGGAATTGATGGGCCATCAATCGACATGGGAGGGGCGTTTCTGGCCGATAGATTTGCACAAAGTACTGCGGGGTAAAAAAGTCTCGACGGCCTACAGTCCGTGACCTTTATCTAATCGGCCGTATGGGCTCACCGAACTTCCTTCATGAAAGCTGGCAGGATTATATTTACTGGGATGAGGGGCTCAATCCGTAAAGTGTTTGTTAGTATAGTTCCTGTGGTGCCGGCTACAACTTCATTACCTTAATCATCTAACGTTGTGCAGCATTGTGTTGCGGACGGTGCGGTCGCGCTGGGTGGGGCTAGTTGTTTTTATCGTTTGTATTTATTGACAAGCTGGCGCGACACCCTAGTGCGGTGACTATAAAGAGAAGCACAGATATGATGACGTTGTACCCAGCCAGTGAAATTCCAAGCAGACGCCAGGCCGCGTCCTTGCAATTTGGAATTTGTATTTCATTCAAGCTGTGCAAGAGGGATGCGGCGCTTGTGGAAAGATTATCGCCACCGCTGCAGGTTGCCGGCCCCGGCCAGAACGTCCATTCAACGCCAGCATGATAGATGGCAATCCCGGTGCTGTAGATCATGATAAGTGCAATTATGCCTAGTGCCAAGGCGGCTAACCTGATCTGATTTCGCGAAATAAGAACGTAGGCCAACAGGCCAAGGAGAATGGTAATGTAGTGGGGCCAGCGTTGTTCAAGACAGAGCTGGCAGGGCGCAAGACCGCCAATGAGCTCAAATCCCCAAACGCTGGCGATGGTAACAATGCTCGCAAATGCTGCAATACCGGCAGAGCACCGTGGGGTTATTTCAACCATGAGATACTTATTTGATTGCGTTTGGGTGTTGGTGATGACGGGGGCTGGGTTGTCAAGCTAAATAACATATTTAATAATCAAAAATCCGCCGACAAGACTTATGATGAAGATCATAAATACCAGTGTCAGCCGGCGCTCGATAAAACTGCGAACAGTTGGCCCGAGCCAATAGAGCAGACCGGCAATAGCAAAAAATCGCAACCCACGCGAAAGCAGGCTGGCCACCATGAAGACCGCGATGTCAAGTGAGACCGCGCCGCTGGTGATAGTGATTAGCTTATACGGAATGGGCGTGATACCGGCAATAAAAACGATCCATGCTCCATACTCATGATATCGCCTAGTCAGGTTGGCGAATTCATCGTGAAGACCATAGGTAGACAGAATAGCGCCGCCAACTGTATCGAATAAAAACAGTCCGATGGCATAACCTGCAAGGCCGCCGAAGGTTGAACTAAAAGTCGAGATAAATGCCAAAGTCCAGGCTTTAGCGCGTTCGGCCAGTATCATCGGGATCAGCATGATATCGGGCGGAATGGGAAAGAACGAACTTTCCGCAAAAGAAACGCTGGCGAGCGCCCATTTCGCATGGCGATGGGTAGCAAGCGCTAATGTCCAATCATAAATAGCTTGTAGCATGGTCCTTAGATAACGAGATATGTCGGTGGCGTCACCTATGATTTGCCCGTTAGGGCGAGGCAACATCTGCGGTTGGTAAAATGAACTATTTTTATCATGTACAATACCCGAGTTAGCAATGCCGTGCTTGGTATTTATCCGGCGTGAGCGGTGGTAGTGATAGCGCAATGTGTTAGCACATATAGAAAGCATCTTGAAAACTGCCTAAAAATGCGCCAGAATGGGTGTGTAAATAAAAAGTGGGGAAGTAAGATGATCGATACGGGGGATACAGCCTGGGTTTTAACGGCAACGGCACTGGTCTTACTAATGACCATGCCTGGCCTAGCTCTATTTTATGCAGGTCTTGTTAGATCCAAAAACATTCTGTCGGTTCTGATGCATTGTTCGGCAATTTGCTGTGCGGCTTCGGTTCTTTGGTTGGTATGCGGCTATTCTCTGGCATTCGATGAAGGATCTGGACTCATTGGCGGTCTTGGCAAAGCCTTTTTTGGTGTCGAGCGCGATGCGGTATCAGGTACCATACCAGAGTCGGTATTTTTCTCATTCCAGATGACATTTGCTATCATCACTCCGGCACTCATGGTTGGGGCTTATGTGGAGCGGAT
Organism: Alphaproteobacteria bacterium; assembly: GCA_963582255.1. Lineage (GTDB taxonomy): Bacteria > Pseudomonadota > Alphaproteobacteria > Rhizobiales > TMED25 > CAUZRD01. Next base: position 2,939 of record CAUZRD010000040.1, read on the forward strand.
TAAGTTTAACGCTATGCTTTTATTCTCTATGCTCTGGCTGCTTGTGGTTTATGCGCCGGTTGCTCACTGGGTGTGGGGTGGTGGATGGCTCGCCGAAATGGGCGTGATGGATTTTGCCGGTGGCATTGTTGTCCATGTTACGGCGGGCGTTTCAGCTGTCGTCGTTGCTTCGGTTATTGGTGTTAGAAAAGGCTTCCCTAGCCAGGTTGAACCGCCGCATGCACCATGGATGGTAATGGTTGGCGCAGCCATGTTGTGGATCGGATGGTTTGGTTTTAATGCCGGTAGCGCTCTTTCTGCGGGAAGTGACGCGGGCATGGCGATGCTGGTGACTCATATTTCTGCCGCAACGGCATCTCTCGTTTGGCTGGTAATTGAGTATGTACGATTTGGTAAGCCAAGCCTGATTGGTTTGGTGACAGGCACGATCGCTGGTCTTGCGACTGTGACGCCAGCATCTGGCTTTATAGGTCCGCTTGGCGGCCTCATTCTGGGGTTAACCGGCGGCGTGGTCTGCTATATTGCCGTGGATATCGTAAAGCGCACTTTCCGTGTTGACGATTCGCTCGACGTTCTAGCTGTTCATGGAATTGGCGGAGCGACCGGGACATTGCTCACTGCGTTCCTCGCCTTGCCGATACTTGGTGGCATTGGTCTGGCCGAGGGTGTTGGCGCGATGGATCAGTTAATGATTCAATTTACCGGCGTCGGAGCAACAGTGGTCTATTCGGTTATCGCAACCTATATCCTGGTCAAGATTGTTCAGGCAACGGTAGGCCTCAGGGTAGATGAAGATCATGAAGTGTTAGGGCTTGATTACACAGCCCATGGTGAAACAGGCTACAAGCTCTAGACGAATTTTAGGGGTGTCCAATATGAAAATTATTACAGCTATCATTCAGCCCCATCGTCTGGATAATGCGCGTGAAGCGCTGTCCAAGCTGGATGTGCATGGTATGACGGTGAGTGAAGTCCGTGGATATGGCAGGCAAAAGGGCCATACTGAAATCTATCGAGGTTCAGAATATCAGATCAACTACCTGCCGAAGGTAAAAATCGAGATCGTTGTGGATGACGGTTTGGCGGATCAGGTAGTTGAAGCTGTGACGGACGCAGCCAAGACCGGTAAAATTGGAGATGGTAAAATCTTCGTTTGGGATGTCGAGGCGGTTGTGCGTATCCGAACCGGAGAAGAAGGGGTAAATGCCCTGTAAAGCTTGATCAGCTGTGCGTATTTGTTATCTCCACGAGGTTTAGGGGCCCCATGATGTCGGTTCATAGGTATGCTTAGGTGCCGATTGGTGATGGGGGGAAGATGTTTGTACCGGGTTTTGTTCGTTAGAGTAGTTGACCCACTGGCGCGTGCCGATATGATCCGGCACTACTCATGGAATGCATTTATATGCAGCAGTGAGATGTGCCCCTGTGGCGGAATTGGTAGACGCGGCAGACTCAAAATCTGTTGCCGGTAACGGCGTGCTGGTTCAAGTCCGGCCAGGGGCACCAAATATACGTCCGATGTGATTTTATACAGTCAAATTATGGACGGAAATTAAGTTTTTTTGATATTTCGTATCCGATAGAGATCATTGTTATGCCCTTGCATCCAATTGTTACTATCAGTGCAATCCGTGCTGTGTCCCATTAGCGATGGCGGCATGCTCAATGCTGCTTGTGCCGGTTGGTTATTCCAAGCATGAGATGATCTCATACGGCTTTCGGGCCTCATTCCAGCCATCGGAAACTGAATTGGGAAAATGACACCAAAACGCAATTGAGCGGGCGTTAGCACATGTGAAAAACTACAAAATGCTCCGCGCTTACGCTCGGGACGAGCATTAAATTATCATTAGATAAATCTGACCTATTCATCCAATTCAGGCCGCACTATTGTGGCCCATCCTTCAAGGTTGGGCCAGCTAAAAATATTCGTATAAGTGATTAATATTAATGTTTTGAATTTAACTGATCTTTTTTCTGATCACGCTGAGCAGCGCTAATCGGTATGGGGGGGAATATGACCAGAAGCGCAAAAACAATGAGAGCAATAGTATCAAACTTATAAGAATGAAATACGTTTGATAACTCAGGGCCAAATAAATACCGACGAAGAATTATTAATACTGCAAACACTGATGCTAAAATTAGCACGCGTGAACGTTTTGGTGGCGTACATGCTATTGTGGAAGATACTGCGAGCAAAATACAGGGCAAGGCGACAACAAGATGTTGTTTCCATGTTATCGGCGATAGCAATGCGCAAGCGAGGATGGCCACCGACCACTCTGGAGCCATATCTGCTCCCATTTGTGAGGTGTTCCATCTATGACGGAACCGAATTGCAACAAAGGTCGCCATGAGAAATAAAATTACCCAGACCGTGATCTTGGCACTGGGAGATTCGATGCTACCAAACTGGAAGAAAAGAGGGTGGTCAATAAATAGCGGGTGGCCCTCAGGATGGGATTCCACGTACCGTGCAACGAGCGCGCGCAAGCCTAGATTATTCTGTGTAGGCTGCTCAATTATACCTAATGAAGGATATGCTTCAACATGATCGTGGGACTTTTCGAGTCGTTCAATCCAGCTAACGTGCCCTTCGATCATACCATTCCAGCCAAGCCATATTGCGGGTGTTAGGGACAAAACAACCAGCCATACTGCCATTGCAGATGCGGTTCTCCACTCACGTTTCCAGATCAAAAATGGCAGAAATAACAGGGGTGTTGCTTTGTAGGAAACTGCGAGTGCTAGCCAGAAACCACTCGTAATTCTAGCACCAGATTTCCAAGTCTGGGCTGCGAGTGTGAGCATGAACAAGAGATAGATTTGCAGACCGGCCTCGTCAAAATCGCGCGTTAGAAATGGTCCAACAGCAAGTAAAGATAACGTGATAGAGGCAAATACTTGCTGTTGTGGTAGAGGGTAACGAATAGCAGCCAACCGTTGCCAAACGTTAATTGAGTAAATTAAAGCTGCAACGGAACCGATGAATATAAAAGCTCTAGTAAAATAGTAGTTAGGTATAGAAATAATTCCATCTAACATCGTCCGAAAAATCGGGTACATACTTCCTTTTAATAAGTCATCATGGAAAGATTCACTGCTTATATCTCCTTTTATAAAGACTTCTCCGAATGATAAGTGCACCATATAATCATTTGTCCTGATGAATACACCATTAACGAATAAGATGATCATAATTATTGCGGATAATATTAATAAATATTGTTGTCTTCTAGCTGGGGGGTTAATTACCCATTTCAATATTTTGGATATTTTCATGGTGAGCCTGAGGAAGCTTGGATGCTTTTGATACTCATTGAATCGAAGCTATCATGAAGCTAAGCAAGGCACTTTGACGAATTTAACCATCTTGAGTGGATAAGTCATAAGCGATGTGGGCATTATACTAGGGTCTATTAATAGCTGATAACAAGCCTTCTCAAGGCTGGCAATGAGTTAAATCACCATGGCGCACTGCTGGCTAGACAACCGAGGTTAAATCCCGACTAAGTAAAAAATCCTTGTAGGCTTGAAACCATTGGCGTTTTGATGCGGGTATATATTGACCCAAGGAGGACGTGCATGTGAATTATGCCTTTTAATCGGCTTTTTATGCGATTGAAGTGCAATTAAGGTGTGAGGGCTATAATGAAGTTTGGTCTTTTTGGCGGTGCAGCTGCTCGGCTTGGCAATCTTTCTTCCGAGCGAGATGTCTATACTGCCTTTACCAACTATGTCTGTGAGGCAGAGGAACTGGGTTTTAAGAGCTTCTTCATCGCTGAACACCATTTCAGTGGCATATCTCAGATTTCTGCCGTGCTTAATTATCTCTGCTTTCTCGCCGCACGTACAACTACGATAAGATTGGGAACGGCGGTTAGTGTGTTGCCCTGGCACAATCCTGCCCTTCTGGTTGAGCAGGCTGCGACACTTGATGTTTTGTCAAATGGTAGGTTAGATCTAGGTCTAGGACGCGGGTATCGTTTAAGCGAATTTGAAGGTTTCTCAATCCCGTTCGATGAAGCCGGTGAGAGGTATGATGAATGTCTGGCATTCATGAGGAAGGCGTGGTCTAGCAAAGAACGTTTTTCATTCCATGGAAAATATTGGAAATTTGATAATGTCGTGGTGGAGCCTGCTCCGGTGCAAACACCTCATCCACCATTTTGGATAGGCGCAGGGAGTCCGCAAAGTCTACGTGCGGCGGCGAATGAAGATTTCAATCTGTTGTTAGATCAGATTGCTTCTCCAGATCTTATTGGCGAGCGAATAAGCATTTATAAGAAAGCCATTGAAGATGCAGGCGGGTACTATCATCCATGCCGCGTTGGCGTTACCCGCGCATTTCATCTGGCGTTGAATGCGAAAGAGCGCGAACTTGCTTATGAACACCGTGCTGCGTTTTTGTTAAAGGCAGCTGAATTGCAGCGTGATACCAAGAAAAATTCTAGTCTTGGCTTGCCGACATCGATGCACGAAATCCAAAAAGGAACTGAAATTGCCGCACTAATTGGTGATGTAGAGGAGATTATTCAACGTATCGGTAAGCTTAAGAGTTTGGGTGTTCATACGATCTTGATGATGGATGTTGGGCTATCCCATGAGGCTTTGCGAGTATTCTCAAACGAAATAATACCGGAGTTTTCCGAAGACAATGATATTAAGGAATCGACTTAGAGTGGCAGAGATCTCGACACTGTTGTGAGATAAAATTTATGATTGTCGCGATTAAATCCGGCTTACTGCATTCAGGAGCGTTAAGCAGGTGAGGGGGACATAACAATGGATTTTGACCTCAGTGAGGAGCAGCATGCCATTAGTGGACTTGCTCAGGAATTTGCCACTAGGCGTATGCTGCCGCAGGCAGCGGAGTGGGATGAGAATAAGATATTTCCAGCAGATACGTTGCGTGAGGCTGCAGCGCTTGGGCTGGCTGGGATTTACTGCCGTGGTGAATATGGCGGGTCCGATCTTGGGCGTCTTGACGCTGTGCTTATTTTTGAGGAACTGGCGCGCGCCTGTCCGTCCACCGCGGCTTATATTTCAATACACAATATGGTCGGTTGGATGATTGATCAATTTGGTAAAGAGGAGCAGCGTCAACAACTTTTACCCAAACTGATGAGCATGGAGCATTTTGCTAGCTACTGTTTGACAGAACCCGGCGCGGGTTCGGATGCAGCAAGTTTACGTGCTAGCGCAAATCGGGAGGGTGACCATTATATTATCAACGGTGAGAAGTCTTTTGTCTCAGGAGGGTCTATTTCAGATATTTATCTATGCATGCTGCGCACGGGCGGGGATGGCCCAAAGGGGATCAGTTGTATTGTAGTTGAGAAAGATGCTCCTGGATTGTCTTTCGGTGCCCTTGAACAAAAACTTGGGTGGAACAGTCAGCCAACTGCATCTGTCATTTTCGATGGTTGCAAGGTGCCGGTAGCCAATCTGATTGGCGCGGAGGGGGATGGATTTTCTATAGCTATGATGGGCCTTGATGGAGGGCGACTTAATATTGGGGCTTGTTCACTGGGCGGAGCCGGTGCTGCAATCGATTTAGCTAAATCCTATATGTTAGAGCGACGCCAGTTTGGGCGGAAACTATCAGAATTTCAGGCGCTGCAGTTTCGTCTGGCCAATATGGCGAGCGAGCTGGAGTCCGCAAGATTAATGGTTCACAAGGCTGCCTGGATGCTGGATCACGATAAATCAGGTTCACGTGCTGCTGTTGCGATGGCAAAACGGGTGGCAACGGATGCAGGTTTTTCTATCGTCAATGATGCGCTACAGCTTCATGGAGGGTATGGATATCTGAAGCCATACGGCGTTGAGAGGTACTTGCGTGATTTGCGAGTACACCAAATTCTCGAAGGTACGAATGAAATCATGCAGGTCATCGTTGCGCGCGATCTTCTGCGCCAATAGGCGGCTGCGGAGCGAATGATACAAGACATTGTTTTTGATCAGCGAGGTGGGCTTGGTTTGATCACCATAAACAAGCCAGGTTCACTGAATGCGATGAATCTTGTGATGATCGAATCGGTAACGGCTAAGCTTGGCCGTTGGACGAAAGATGAAGATATTCATGCGGTGCTGCTGCAGGGCGCGGGAGATCGTGCGTTTTGTGCCGGCGGTGATATTCGCGATCTTTATTTTCAGAAAGGTACTGATTTCGGCCGACGCTACTATCTGGCTGAATATTGTCTTGATATAGCGATCAAGCGTTTTCCAAAGCCATTCTTGGTGATTATGGATGGTGTGACTATGGGTGGAGGTGTGGGACTTTCTGTTTATGCTTCTTTTCGCATAGCGACTGAGCGGACGCAGTTTGCTATGCCGGAGACTGGCATTGGGCTGTTCCCAGATGTTGGTGCTAGCTGGTTTCTCAATCAGTGTCCGGGTGAGCTTGGCATGATGCTTGCCCTTACCGGAATGAGCCTGAACGCAGCTGATACTCTTTATGCCGGGATTGCAGACCATTATGTTTTAAGTTCATCTGTGGCTAGGTTGATCGACGATCTGACTAGTGTACCAAAGCTTGAGCCAGCTGGGATCTATGAGATTGTTCGAGCACATGAGTCTGATTGTGGTCCATCGATGTTGGCAAAACGTCAGCTAGAAATTGATCGTCAGTATTCAGCAGAATCACTGGAAGATATAATTTTTAGTTTGATGGAAGAGCGCAGTGACTGGGCTAAGGTACAACTTAATACCTTGTCACAGATGTCACCAACTAGCCTCGGTGTAACATTTCGCCAGATGCACGAGGGCAAGGCACATCAGTGCATGGAGAATGCAATAGCTGTTGAATACCGGCTGGCGGTTCGTTTCTACGAGGGACATGATTTCTTTGAAGGGGTGCGTGCGGCGGTGATAGACAAGGACCGTTCGCCAAAATGGCAACCAGCTCATATTAGAGATTTGAGTGAAGCGGATATAAATACCTATTTTTGCCCTTTAGATGATGAACCAAATTTTTATATAGACCTTGAATCCACCTGAATTTTGGAGAGAAATATGACTACGATCGGGTTTATAGGACTTGGAAATATGGGTAGACCAATGGTCGCCAATCTGATCAAGGCTGGCCATGAGGTTCGGTCATTCGACATTCTTGCTGATGCAAGAAACCGGGCAGAAGAATTAGGTGCGACAATCGCTATAAACGCGGCCGAAGCCGTCTTAGAGTGTGATGTGGCGATCACCATGCTGCCGGCAGGGCAGGATGTGCGCGACGTTTATATTGATCATATCATTGATCATGTGCAAGTCGGCACATTGCTGATTGATTCCTCAACAATTGATGTTGAGACCGCCCGTGAGGTAATTAGAAAGGCGGACGAGCGTGGCTTGATGATGATAGATGCTCCGGTCTCTGGTGGCATTGTCGGTGCTGAAGCCGGGTCTCTTACATTCATGTGTGGTGGAGCTAAGGAGGCGTTTGATAAGGCAAAGCCCATATTGGAGACAATGGGAAAGAATATCTTTCATGCGGGTGATTCCGGCGCGGGACAAGCGGTCAAAGCATGTAACAACTTGATGCTGGCCATCCAGATGATTTCAGTTTGCGAGGGATTTTCTCTCGCAAAAAAGCTTGATCTGGATGTTCAGAGATTGTTTGATATTGTCTCTACAGCGACCAGTCAATGCTGGTCGCTGACGAGCTATTGTCCGGTTCCTGGGCCGGTTTCGACTTCGCCGGCTAATCGGGATTATGCTGCTGGATTTACCGTCGCAATGATGCTGAAAGATCTTAAGATAGCGCAGGAGGCCGCGAAGTTGAGCGGCGCACATATACCGCTAGGAACACTGGCAACCGAAATTTATGAGACGTTTGCTGAAGATGGAGGAGATAGGCTCGACTTCTCGGCTATTTACCGGCAAATTGGTGGGAGCTGAAAGGCTCTTGGTCATTGTTATGGAACACCAGTAGAAATATGCAAAGGTTGAGTGTAGATCCTTCCTTTGCATGGTTTTGATCCGGTTAATGACTAGAAGTAGGCCTCATCTGGTTTGATTGGCGGGGTCCATTCGCACCGTCCAAACGGGCCATCTCCGTTATCTTTTACATAGGTGATGCGGGTTTTGTTGGTCTTGCCGTTAACGAGGGCCCGCTGCAACCAGTCGATGATATAATGATGGCAATCTAGACCGCCGAGATTTGGAATATTCCAAAGCGGATGGAATTGATTTTCGATAACCCACATTTCCTTGTTGCTAGTCAAATCACTAAAGGCGCGCACGGCATCTTCCAGAGGGCAGAGTGGGTCGAATTCACCGGTTGCCAAAAGTGTAGGGCAGGTAATTTTGTCAAGGTAACCGTCGACCGTCATTTCCCGGACCATTGCATCGAAAGTAACCTCATCGTCGGTCAGGCCAGCCATATACATGAACTGTTGTTTGAAGCGAGGTGATGACTGAGTGAAGATCGTATTGTTAGGATAAAAACAAGCCACACCACTGGCGAGTGCCGCGGCACGGTGGTCATAGCTTGCGAGTCTCAACGACCAGTAGCTACCCATTGAAATGCCATAAACGCCTATTCGGTCGTTATCGATTTCCGGGCGGGTTTGAAGATAATCCATAACTGCCGAACCGGCGCGCTCATAGGCATTTCCAACAGCACGGATTTTCTGGATGTTAGAATTGCCTTGGCCTGGACCATCCATGGAGATAATATGCATGCCTCGGTCGATCGCGGGATTGCCGACAGCTTTTGGGAAAGCCTCTTTTGTCTGATCCATTCCAGGCACATAAATGATACAAGGAGCCTTTCTCCTATCGGGCAACAAATGCAAAAGACAGGAGATTGTCTTACCGTCATCAAAGGGTACTTCTACGCGTTCAATAGGATAGGATGAAACTTCGCTGCGCCGATCGACCATCTCATTAAGCTTATGGCATAGTTCTATTTTTATGGGATTATCGTCATAAAAAATTGGATGCTGCGCCATGCGATAACCTTCAACAGCATGATCGTAATGGGCGCTGGCAGTTGAGTTGAAGCCCTGTGTTTGTGCTTGTTTTCCGAGCGCTTCGTCATGCTCGGCCTTCTCACTCCACATTTTAGGCAGCATGCGGTAGTTGTGGGCGCGCTTAGGTGTTTCCCAATCATCACGCTCAAAATTCTGCACACGGCCACGCATATTGAGAGCAAGATCGAGCATCCATTGTTGATTATCGCGGTCAGTGCGTAGTTTACGAATTGCCATGGCATTCTCCCCGTTTTGATTTAATGAAAATTAGAGAGGCCTTGTTCATCTTGGCGAGGTTTGAATTTGCCTTATCTAGTTTTATTATACAGGAGGATGATACGATGACTGTACTATTCTATAAAGGTAGAGTGCGGTCGGGATCTTTATTCGCGGGTATAACAGGTTCTTACAATGCGGAAGCAGTGGGGGTGTAATGGCGAATATAGATGACATCGCGGTTGATGCGTTGTTCCGGATTGATAGCGATATTGCATTTGTTACTGGTGCTGGAGCTGGACTTGGAAGGATTGCCGCACTTGCGTTAGCAGCAGCCGGAGCTTCTGTTGCGGTTAGTGATATCCATGACGATAGAGCTCAGCAAGTAGCAGATGAAATTAATGACTTTGGTGGCACAGCTCGTGGTTATCAACTCGATGCTGGTGACCCGGCCGGCATCGAAAGAGTAATTAATCAGGTGATATCTGATTTTGGTGGGCTTCAAATTCTTATCAACAATGCAGGTATCACCCGGCAAGGGCGTAGCGAGTCTCTTCACGATGATGATTGGGATAAGGTGATCGGCGTTAATATGACCGGCCCGTTTTTGTGTGCGAGGGCGGCCGCCGCTTATATGCTGAAAGCAGGCGAGGGACGCATTATCTCGATCGCTTCGATAATGGGTATGCGTGGAAATGCCATCTTTCCCCATCTTGCCTATCAGGCAAGTAAGGGAGGATTGATCAACATGACTCGGGCTTTGGCGGTCGAGTGGGGCGGGCGGGGCATTCGGGTAAATGCCATTGCCCCAACATTCTTTAAGACGGAGCTAAGCGCTGATATGCGCAAGTGCAAGCCAGAAGTATTTGAGAAGGTTAATCAGCGTACACCGATGGGACGGCAGGGCGAACCGGAAGAGATTGCTGGTGCTATCATGTTTCTGGCAGGTAAGGCTTCGTCAATGGTCAATGGGCACATCCTTGCTGTCGATGGTGGTTGGCTGGCGGCGTAAGAAAAGAAGAGGTGCTGCATACTGTTAGGGTTTAGGCAGAAAAATCTTCTGGTTCGTATTCTTCCAGAGGCTGGCGCACTAGGGGGCACGTTCCTCCACTGACGAAAATCTCCTGACCTGTCGTGTAAGAGGCCATATCGCTGGCCAGAAAAAGGCAGGCATTTGCTACCTCTTGCGGAGTACCAAGTCGGGCCATTGGAATGCGTAATTTACGCTCTGAAAAGCCATCGTCGATGCCCGGATACCAGTCTGGCCTGGGGCGAATTGTATCGATCATACCTGGTACTAGCGTGTTCACGGTAACGCCAAAGCGCGCAGTTTCTGAGGCAAGGGCTCGCGATAATCCAACTATACCCATTTTAGTTGAGACGCCATGAGCGCGGTGGGCCTTGCCCTGATAACCATCGCTACCGCCTATATTGATGATACGTCCCCAGCCATTTCGGACCATGTACGGCAATGCGGTCTGGGCCAGAAAAAAAGGTGCTTTGAGATTGATGGCGAACACGTCGTCCCACTCTTTAATCGAAATATTAGCGATTTTGGTATTGGGACGAGTAGCTGCGTTGTTAACTAGGATATCTATGCCCTGATAGCGCACCTCGATCTGGGTGATTATATCTTGCAGGCGTGCCACATCACGCAAGTCAGCTCGATAGATCGACGAGTTTACACCAAATTCCCGTGCTTCCTCGCAGACCTTTGATGCGGCCTCTTCATCGCTGTTGAAAATGATCATTGGATGAACACCAACACTGGCGAGTGTCAACGCGATGGCGCGACCTATATTGCGATTACCCCCGGTCACCAACGCTACTTTTCCCGATATACCAAATTTATCACCTTCGTTGGCTGTCATCGTCGTGTACCTTTCAAATGGGAATAGAATTAGACTGTGTATTGGAGCAATGTTGGCTATTTAAGCGGCATCATGCAAGAACATGCCCGCCGTCTGCTGGCGTGGGCATACAATATTGCACGGGTATCAGAGGTTTTGCAGGCCAAGCCATGCTTTCAAGTTGGATGAATGTCAGAGCCGGATAACACATTAGCCGAACATCTTAACCTACCACGGCGTGCTATTTTTTTGCTCACCTGGTTTAAGATAGGCATTCTTTCATTTGGTGGTCCGGCGGCACAGATTGCACTGATGCACCGAATTATTGTAGATGAAAAAAAGTGGCTCAGCGAGGAGCAGTATCTCCGTGCTCTCAGCTTTTGTATGCTTTTGCCTGGGCCTGAAGCAATGCAACTTGCCACTTATATGGGCTGGAGAAACTTCGGAGTTTTGGGCGGTCTTGCTGCCGGACTTTTATTTGTTCTTCCCGGTGCTGTTGTGGTGCTAACGTTGTGCCTTATTTATACCGAACTGGGTAACGTACCAGTGGTGAACGCGGTCTTTTTTGGGATCAAGGCGGCAGTTCTTATAATCGTCATTAGCGCTTTGCGTAAGATTGCTAACCGCGCTCT
>CAUZRD010000041.1:0-14494 GCA_963582255.1 Alphaproteobacteria bacterium
TGGGATGTTTTGTCCGGTGGTGGTGCTGCGCATTAGCAATTAGGATATTTTGGCGCGGACTGACCGCCGCGCCGCGGCTGGAACAGCAGGGATTTCAAAGTATCTACTTCTAATTGACTCGTGCCAATCCGTTCCATTCTGCAAATTTCAAAAAAATCTGCACACTGATCTTCGTTGATTTTACATTTAAAAAATCAAAGGCGTGTCAAATGTTTTGTGTAATTCTTGCTGCAAAGTTGAAAGTAAAATAGCTAGTAATATTTTGGTCGAAGTTCTAGATAGCCCGCATTTCTTGCTTGCGGTCAGCCTAAATTTTGCACACAGATTTTAGTCTGAGTGACAAACGAAGAAACGGAGTTGGTATGGTAAATAAATTGATTACCGATATAGGGGGAGATGAGGCTGATTCTGTGCTGATTGGAGATCACGAGCAGCTGTTCTGGGAAAAGCAGATGATTGCCACATTCAATTTGCTGCAAAACAAGAATATTGTCTCGACCGATGAGTTTCGTCGTACGGTGGAGGAGATGTCGGCGGAGTATTATAAGAACTCAACCTTCTATGGTCGTCGTCTAGATGGCATGATTACCCTTCTGATCGAGAAGGGCTTTATTGAGAAAGCCGAGCTCGATGCCAAAGCTAAATCAATACTTAATGCTGGAACTAGAGACCATGTCTGAGACTCAACCCTACTATGAGGTGGGGGATAGGGTTCGTATTCTTGATCTTGGTAAGCCTGGTCATGTGCGGACCCCTACCTATGTGCGCCGAAAGATTGGTATTATTGAGCGTTATTGCGGCATGTTTGAAAATCCTGAAGAGCGGGCCTATGGCAGGTTGGGTCTGCCCCCAGTAGCACTGTACCGCATTCGATTGCGCCAAATGGATATTTGGCCGGATTATGATGGTCAATCGGATGATGTGCTTGAGATAGAAATATACGATCACTGGCTTGAGCACGCAGGGGAAAATTTATGATGAACCACGAAAATCATGACCACGGACCAACCCGTGAAGATAACGATCTTGAATTGACCGAGAGTGAGGCTCGCTTTTTGGCACTTAAGAGCTTGCTCATGGAGAATGGTATCATTGATGCTGATGAAATCCGCGCTCGCATGGAGCTCAATGAATGTGGAAGTCCTCATCAGGCAGCACGTATGATAGCCAAGGCTTGGCTTGATCCTGTCTACAAAGAACTTATGCTGAGTGATACCAAGGCTGCGGCTGCCGAGCTCGGTATAGAAGTTACCGAGGCTGAGTTGGTGGTGATCGAAAATACACCAGTGCGCCATAACATGGTTGTATGTACATTATGTTCTTGCTATCCGCGCTCTCTTTTAGGCGAACCGCCAGCATTTTATGTCAGCAAGGCCTATCGCTCGCGCGCGGTTAAAGAGCCGCGCAAGGTGCTGCGCGAATTTGGCGTTGATTTTCCAGACCATGTTGAAATAGCTGTTCACGACAGTAATGCTGACTTGCGTTACGTCATAATGCCGATGCGTCCCGCTGGATCCGATGGGTTGAATGAGGAACAGTTGGCGGCCCTCATCACGCGGGATTGTGTTGTCGGGTGTGCCTTGCCTCTTCAACCTTTAGTCAGCTGAAAAAACAAGAGAAACACTACTGTGTGGGGTACGTGCCTAATCCGACTATGTGTCTTTTCTGACTGGGATATAGGGCTATACACATATGAAATTGGTACTGGTATGTATAGATACTTTCTGCTCACCACCAATGTGATTGGCGGCAGTACTAATTATGCTGACTGGCGTGAAGGGGCGCCAGTCAGAAAATATAAAACGAAGTAAGCGCTCTGGCTCTCGATTTTTCAAAGCCTGTTCTGCTATTGTTGATTTTAGATAGAAGAAAGCAAGTGCCCTTAGCGCTAGGCCTAGACGCAATGCTCTTGGTTCGATGTCATTTTATGTGAAATATGCATACTAACAGCGATAAATTTTTCCTTTAAGGAGGGTGTAAGTTGGGAGAAGATAAGTCTCGAAAGATTGCCGTTATCGGCGCAGGTGCTGCCGGGTTGATTTCAGCTAAGACGCTATCGCAAGCTGGTGTTGATGTTACTATCTTTGAGATTGGCACCTGTATTGGCGGTATGTGGGATGCAAATAATGACAATGGTCTTGGCGTTGCCTATAACGACCTACACATTAATACCGACACTTACCTGACGCAGCTGAAGGACTATCCGTTCAAGCTGGATGCCTCTGATTATGCTAATCACACTGAGATGCATGAATATCTGTGTGGTTACGCGAAGAATTTTGGCGTCGACAGTCTGATCCGATTCAAGTCCAAAGTAACAAAAATTGATCCAATCGAAGAAGGTCGCGCAGGTTGGAACGTCACCATCAATGATGGCGATACGGAACGGTATGATGGCATTGTTATAGCAACGGGCCATCTTCATGCCCCGCGTCTTCCAGACCTGCCAGGATTATTTGGTGGGGAGCTAATCCATGCTGCGTCATACCGTAATCCAAAACCGTTTTTTGACAAACGCGTATGTGTCTTGGGCTTTGGTAATTCCGCACTCGATATTGCCACTGATCTGGCCCACGTGGCAAAGAAAATGGTGGTTTCTGCAAGAACCGGAGCCTTTGTGTGGCCTAAATATGCATTTGGCTATCCACTGACCCGCGTTGCAGGGAAGGTGCATGAGATTCCATTGCTGACACTTGGTATGAAACTGCGGCTGGCGCGCCTGCTCAATGGTATACTGGTGCGTATGGTGTGGGGGCGGATGTCGGATTATGGCATCACGCTGCCGGAGAAAACAGGCCATCCCATTTCTAACCAGTTCTTTCTAAGCCACCTCAAATATGGCCGCATCATTTTGAAACGCGGTATTGAGAAGATCAAAAATCAGACGATCTATTTTGATGATGGTACGGAACAGGAATTTGATACTATCATTGCGGCAACAGGCTATACGGTTAAATTCCCGTTTCTTGAGAGCGCTAGGCTGGGTAATGATGACACCCTGCTGCCGCTCTATAATCGGGTTGTGCCGCCAGATTTGCCAGGCCTTTATTTTGTTGGCTATTTCAACCTCGATTGGGCATCAAATCCAGTCTATGAGCAGCAGGCAATCTGGATACGCAATATAGAGACTGGCCAATGCCATCTTCCGTCGTCTGAAGAGATGTGGCGTGAGGTTCATCATCGTCAGCGCATGATCAAGGAAAAATTTCACAACGCGCCGCGGATGAATCTAGAAGTTCAATATGGGCCTTATGTGCGTGAGTTGAAACAAGCGCAAAAATATAAAAATGCCAATGTGTGTTCGCGCACCCCATGAATGTCTATGGAAGTCGATGGCAAGTTATCCCAGTTTGGGTTAAATATATTCATTTTCGCCCACATCCGGGCACACGGGTAAAAACCATCTTGGAGGCAGCGTGATGAGTAATGAAGAAATGCCACTCGCTGGGTTAACCGTGATTGATTGTGGTCAGGTGATAGCTGGCCCGACGCTTGCCATGCTACTTGGTGACTTTGGAGCCACCGTTATCAAGGTAGAAAATCCGGGAACCGGTGATCAGGTCCGGCAGTTTGGTAAGGCACGTAACGGTGTTTCACTGTTTTCCAAACTGCTTTCGCGTAACAAAAAATCTCTGACTCTCAATCTGCGCGAAAAAGAAGGCCAGGATCTACTTTGTCGGCTTATTAAGAAGACAGGCGCTGACGTCATTATAGAAAGTTTTCGTCCTGGCACATTTGATCGCTGGAATTTAGGCGATGAACGGTTGTTTGATAACTCCAAGGGTATCATCATAGTTCATCTGTCTGGCTTCGGTCAGGAGGGGCCGTATCGTGATAGGCCGGGATTTGGCACCCTTGCTGAGGCAATGAGTGGATTTGCCGATATGACTGGCCAAGCCGAAGGGCCACCGACACTGCCGCCATTTCCATTGGCTGACAATTGTGCAGCTCTTTATGGAGCATTCGGTGTTATGGCAGCGCTGCGTGCGCGGGACCAAAATGATGGCCATGGTCAGGCGATCGACGTGTGTCTGTTGGAATCACTTACCGCTATACTGGGTGTCTATTTTCTTGAATACGATCAGCTAGGCACGGTTCCTAAGCGCCAGGGTAACCGCACAGCATCTGCCCCGCGCAATACGTATCTTACATCCGATGATCGTTGGGTTGCTATTGCTGCCTCAACTCAGTCGATTGCCGCACGCTTGTTCAGCGCAATGGGCCAGCCGGAATTAATAGAGGATCCACGCTTTGCTACTAATCGCGACCGGTTGGACAATATAGAAGAAATCGATGAGATTGTTGGTACTTGGGTTGCGCGTCATCCTCAAGAAGAGTTGGTATCCCTTCTGGTTGATGCGCAAGTGGCTGTTGCACCAGTTGCCAATGTGGCTGATCTTGTTGCTGATCCACATCTGCAATCGCGTAAATTTCTGTGCGAGGTGGAAGATGAGGAATTAGGCAAGGTAACAATGCCTGATGTCCAGCCACGTCTTAAACGAACGCCGGGAAGAATTCGCAATGCCGGACCGCCGATTGGCAATGCAACGGACCAGATTTTGACAGATGAACTTGGACTGAGCTGCGAGGAGATTAACCGCTTACGTGACGAAAAAATTATTTAGCCGGCGGATCAATAGCGTCATAAAAGTATATGGTGAGGGTGTGAGGTAGACATGAAATATGAGACAGAAACTTATGAAGTTCTGGCGATAGAATACGCTAAGACGGAGAGACCTTCGCGGGAATTTTATCTGCTATCGCCGGATCCTCATGAGGGGCCGCGGCCAATTACATACTATATCTGGGTGATTCGAAACGAAAACCGCACCATCGTTGTTGATCTCGGCTTCGACCGTAGATCTGGCGAAGCGCGTGGCCGCAAGCTACTGCGCGAGCCGATAGAGGCGCTGGAGAAAGTTGGTGTTAAACAGGAAGACGTTGATACTGTCATTATAACTCATATGCATTTCGACCATGCCGGACATGGGCCAGCATTTCCAAAAGCTACATTCATTGTCCAAGAACGTGAGATAGAATTCTGCACCGGCAAGGCAATGCGCTATCCCCCGGTTCGTCGCCCGTTTGATGTTGAACACGTGACGGATATGATCCGAGCAAATTTCCAGTCTAGGGTCAAATTTGTTGATGGCGACCAGACGGTTTTCCCTGGAATTTCTGTACATCTAATTGGTGGCCATTCTGGTGGTTTGCAAGCAGTGACCGTGAACACCAAGGTTGGTCCGGTTGTGATCGCCTCTGATGTTGCGCATTTTTATGATTTGTTGACGGAGAATATTCCCTTCACCGGAGTTGTGTCCTTGCCAGAGATGTGCGCCGGGTGGGAGCGAATATTCGAGCTTGGTGCGGCGCCTGGACAAGTTATCCCTGGGCATGACCCGCTGGTCTCTGAGCTTTATCCAAAATACCCGGGAGATGATTACTCGGTCATACTTTCCGAGCAGCCGTTGGCGGAAACGCCATGGCAGAAATGGAAAAGTTAGACGGGGTTAGCGTTAATTCGAACGATGGTTTGTGGGGTGAATGTTCGGATTAAACTTCATGAAAATGAGTTGCGAAGAAAATTAATCCCGGCGATCACCAACACTATCTGTAGCAGGCGGTAGAATACATGAGCGTTGATCAGATGGCGTGCCCTTTGTCCGGCGATGAGCCCGGCGAACATCGGTAAGGTAGCGATTAGTGACACTGCAAGCAGTTGCAGATCTGCTATCCCTCTGAAATAGATAAATAGGGTGAGGGGCAGGCTGCCGGCGACATTTGCAATTGAGATTGAACAGATGAATGTGTTCCGGGGCATACGAAGCCCGGACATATAAACCGCCATTAACGGTCCATAAAGACCAGCAACTCCCCCGACTAGCCCTGAAACCGTTCCAATTATTGGAGAAGCCCATTTTTCGATTGAATGGGGGATTGGATGTTCAGGTCGTACGATTTGGAATCCAACGGCGACTAGAATAGCAATGCCAAGGCAACCCATTAGATAGTTTGACGACAAGGTGGCAAGAAATGCGGTGCCAAGGCCTATACCGGGTACTAGCGTTACCAAAAGGGGCCAGAAGCGGCGAATGGCGGCCTTAGTTTCATCAGGCTGCATTTCTCCAGGCCTTATGGCCTGGTAAATATTAGCGGAAAGCGTTGGAATGGTTATTAGTGATACTGCGAGTGGTACACTATAAAACATAGTTAAGATCGCCATGGCTAGCATTGGCAGTGCGACGCCAACAACCCCTTTGACAAAGCCACCGATCAAAAATGCAACGATTATGATAAGGGTATCAAAGGGTTGAATTTGCAAAAGATCCATTGAAGGGTTTTATCCTGCCTCTGTTAGGACACGCAAATCTGCTAGACGTTTTAAACGAATAAAACCTACTTTTGGATACGCGCGTAGAAGGACTAGCGCGGCGTACCAACACCCCAATGTTTAGAGTGTTTTTTTAGCAAGAGCCAACGGTACTGATAGTGAATCTTATAGATCTGGTTTGTTTGTTCAGATGTTAGATTTCGTTGTAAAATGGTGAGGTTCGTTGAGGTATAAACATGTTAATCTTCAAATAGTGCAAGTTATATACTGATTGTAGTGTTAAAATAATCTGCCCACGATACCCGGCTATGCTGCGGATAAAATCGTGGTAGTTTCTAACGTATCATAGTGCCTAGAATACCGATTTGGGATGTAATCGTATGCAAAGAGATGGAAAGATAAACCAAAGAGGCGGGAAAGACCTGAATTTGATCATGCCGTTGTGGACGTAGTCTTTTTGAATTAGTGCCATTTTTCTGGGCAGAAACATTAGAGGACAGGCTGCGCTGATCAGAAAAATTAAGACATCGTTTGACCGAAGCTAAAATGCACAAACGGGAAGTCTGGTAGCTCTAATTCCAAAGATTTTAAGAACAAATGCCCTTCGGCTGAACCGCAGCTAGGTGCACATCCTCGTACTGCACTTGATAATCCCCAATTTTAGCTATCTCCTAAGCACATTCACTTAGAGAATCTTGGAAAGCGGCTGATAAACCGTTGCCAATACGCGGATGACTCGATGAAACTGATCCAGTTCACGCAGGCGAATGAATGGTGCGCTCGCCACCTATTTTAAAGGGTGAATAAAGTTCTCGGCCTTAGAACAGAGAGCTTGTTAAAATCTCTGATAGAGATAGCCTCAATTTGGCTGAATTATGAGGATGTCAACTGTAATGTCCTACACCCAAGATAGGCAGCATCACGCGTATCATGACTAACTAGTAACGCTGCCATGCCTTGCTCCTCTATAACAGTCTGTAAAGCATCAAAGCACTCCTTGCGCATATCCCAGTCAAGTGCACTAAAACTCTCATCCAGAAGAAGTATTGGACGTGCCCGCATCAATGCTCGTGCAAGAGCAACACGCTGTTGCTGGCCCCCGGAAATTTCCGAAGGTAGACGTGTTTGTAACCCACCAAGGGAAAGCACATCAAAACAACTGTTAATCTGCTCAAGTAGCTGTGGCGTGCGTGCTATCTTAACGTCAAGGCCTATCAGCACATTGTCGACGCAACTCAGATGCGCAAATAGATTGTCCGACTGAAACACTGTAGTAATGGGGCGTTTCCAAGGCGGAAGTGATGATAGATCATCGCCATCCCAAGTTATTTTTCCACTGACTGGTGTTTGAAACCCTGCCGTCAATTCCAGTAAGGTCGTCTTGCCAACCCCCGACGGTCCCTGTACCGCCAGTATCTCGCCTCTCGCAACTCTAAGATTGTAGGTAAAGCACTGGGTCTTGTTCCAGCAAAATGTCAGGTGCTCAATATGCAGCATTACTGCGGCTCCGTTGCAGGTATTTTGCTCCACTGGCAAAGGTCACAAACAGTGAAATGGTCAGTAAAAGCAAAATCAGGGCTAATGCGGCTGCGTCATCTGCCCGATAGCGGGCCATAGTTTGGTAAAGCAACCATGGCAAGGTCTGAAAGTGCTGACTGCCAAATAGCGCGATCACGGTTAAATCACCTAGTGAGAGAGCAGCGCTAAGACCAGCCGCAAACCCTAACTCGGGTGCTAAAGCAGGAAGCGTCACCAGCCGAAACCTCCGCCAGCCTCTGAGATTCAGGCTAGTGCATAATTTATCATGCGCTTTGGCCAGCATCGCCAGCTTGCCCTGAATAACATGATAGGCAAAGGGAAGGGCGATGAGCATATTCGTTAGCAGTACCAAAATCGGCGCAATCAGAAAAATATCGACAACCCCGCGCAATAGGATAAAGACACCTGTGCCAAGAACGATGGCGGATACCGCCAGATAGAGAGAAACCGCAAGATCAAATACCCATTGTCCAGCTCTGCCAAGCCGCACCCGGGCTGCTGCCATTACAACCGCGATACTAGTGGCCAGCATTGCAGACATAATGGCGATAAAGATTGAAGTTATCAGAGCACGGTGAAAGGCCGGCCATGCAAGAACCGTGAACATGTTGATCGTAGCGCCTCTAAACAGAACAGCCAGCACCGGCGCTACTGCTAGCAACAAGAACCCTGCTATCAGGGCTGCATCAAATAATTTTCCACCAACAGCATCATCACCAACCTGGGCGAGACGTACAACAGGTGAAGGGGCAATCCCTGGCATTGTGATGCCATTTAGATGCGCCAGCAATACCACAACAAGCGCACAGATGGTCAACTGGACCAGAGACAGCAACGCCGCCATTGGCAAATTAAAATCAAATCGAAGTGCAGTATAGATATTGACCTCGAGCGTTGTCACCGCTGGGCCTCCGCCCAGCATAAGAATTAATGAGAAAGAGGTAAAACACAGCAAGAACACAAGGGCTAGCAGACCGGGAATGGCCTGTTTCAAAACTGGCCATTCCAGCAAAATAAAACGTTGCCAATCGCTCAACCCCCATTGCGCCGCCAAACGCCACTGCGGAGATGGTATTGCAGACAACATCGACATAAAAACGCGAAGCATCAATGGCGCATTAAAGAACACATGCGCAAGCAACACGGCACCAAGACCATAGATCGGCGCAAGCCGGGCTCCGCCTGTTAGCTGTAGCAAAACAGATACGAAGCCGTTTTGCCCCCAAATGCCAAGTAGACCAGAAACCGCCACGGTCGTTGGCATCACGACTGTTAAAAAAGATAAGAAAATTAATTTGTTGGAGTGCCATTTTAATGACCTTCGCCAACATGATCTGGCAACAGGAAGTGCCACCAAAAGTGATAAAATCGCCGACAATAGTGCCTGCCAGAATGTAAATGTAGCGACCCGCCAGACCTCAGACCACGCCGTGGAAAGTATGTTAGACTCGACAACACTACCCACAAGAAACAGTGCAAGGATAGCGGCTATGGCAACTAAGATAAGGCCTGTGGCAATGCTGATCCCAATAGGGACGTAGCTGCCGCTGACCTTGAAGGTTGTGTCTATTTGGCGATTGCAGATTGCCATTCGGCCACCCAAGCTGACTTGTTGGCTGCAACCTTCTCCGGTGAGAAGTTAAGCGACTTCAATGGTCTGATCAGCGTAGAAAATACTTCAGGAATCGCTGCTTTCCCAGCCGGATACATCCAGTTGGTTGTCGGAATAACTGATTGGAACCCGTCTTCAAGAATGAAGTTCATGAATTCCCGAGCGAGGGCTGGCTGTGGCGCAGACTGAAGCATTGCTGCCACCTCAACCTGCATGTAATGACCCTCAGAAAAAGCAGCAGCTTTATACTTATCGGTGCCATCAACAACGATGTGATAGGCAGGTGATGTAGAATAGGACAGCACCATATCAGCTTCGCCCTCAAGAAACATCGAATAAGAGTCCCACCATCCCTTTGTAACTGTTACGATTTTAGGCGCTAATTTTGACCATGCCTGGTCAGCTTCCTCACCGTAGACAGATTTCATCCATAGCAATAGACCAAGACCCGGTGTCGCGGTACGTGGGTCCTGAATAATAATCCGCAGATCATCAGGCGCATTGACTAGCGCATCAAACGAAGTTGGCACATTGTTCAACTTGGTGCTGTCATAAACAAAGGCAAAATATCCCCAGTCAAATGGCACGAAAACATTATCTTCGAAGCTTATCGGTAATGCTGTGCGCCCGGATAGAGATGTCCCATGTGATGCAAACAGGCCTGTCTTGGCAGCTGTAGCCATTAGATTTGTGTCGAGGCCAAGCACAATGTCAGCTTTCGATGATACGCCTTCAAGCTGTACACGACCCAGAATGCCGATTGATGAATCCAGTGCGATAAACTGCAGATCACAGGCGCAAATTTCCTCGAATGATTTTTCGATAGCAGGACCTGGCCCCCATTCAGATGCGAACGAGTCATAGGTATAGACTGTCAGGATGGGTTTTGTAGCTGCAACCGCTGGCAAGGCTATCAAAGCCAATACACATAGGGACAAGATATTCTTCATATAAAGCACTCCAATGCAGATAGGGTCCATATTGGGCGGTGACAGGAGAGGTTAGGCCATCTTGGGGACTGTTGTGAGAGTTGCGACAGTTACGACAAGTTGCCATTCCTCTTTCCTCCGCCAGCATGACCTGGGTCAGGTTCAATGGGTTTGTCTCAGTCCTGATAAAAATCAGGACACCCCAAGGGAATATTGATATTATAACGCAAAAAATCCCAGAAATAAAGTGGTGGACGGTTCCTCAGGAACTTACACCGAAGCCAATATCAATATAGACACCCCCAAAGGTCTTCCTCGTTTGAACTAGGAGTGGGTCGAAGCACGGTGATATTAAGCCGGCATGCCGGCCGCGATGTGCGTCCAGAAGGTAATGGTAATGTCTCCTCCGATCGGGAAACACTAAAATTTCCTTAGTATAATCAACTGCTGAGCGCAAAGGATGACAAAGAGGTTGCCTAGCTTGTCTATGCCCGCGCTGGCATCACATCCTGGTTTGATAGGACGAATCGTTGGCCCTTGGCTGATGCTTTACTAGAATATGACGCTCATGTTTGTTTTGTTGCACACAGGTTTTGGCTGCGGGCTTTATTGCGCTCATTATTCACCACATAAAGACCGGCAAGGGTAATCAAAAGCATTCCAGCCAGTGCGGTAAAATCTGGAACGTCTCCCCACACTACATAGCCAATCAAAATCCCCCATAAAATAACGGTGTAACGGAAGGGTGCGGTGAGTGAGATTTCACCCAGACGAATTGAGATCACCGCGAAATGATACGCACCGAATAGGGTGATGGAAGCTGCACAAACCATCATCATGAGCTGTGGAGTGAGGGACTCCCATTCTCTGGTCACTAAGATTGCTAGAATGCCGGTTAGGCAGACAACGATGGCTGAGCCAAATGTGAGGATAAGTGATGGAATGTCAGAGGAGATTCTGCGGGTGACAATTTCGCGTATTGATATTGATACCGTTGCAGCCACAGCAAACAGGCTAAAGATATTGAACTGTTCGTTGTTCGGGCGCAGTACTAAGATAACACCGGCAAAACCAACCAGCAGTGCTGCCCAGCCATGTAGGCTGACTTTTTCGCGCAGAAACACGACTGCCATTGCTGTTGCGACCAACGGCACCGAGTTAATAACCGCTGTCGCATCGGCGATCGCCATATGAGTTAGCGCGGTTACGATCAACAGTGTGGTCAGCCCCTCTGTGCTACTGCGTATGAGTACGGCTTTATCAAACAGCCGGTGCAAGTGGGGAAGCAACCCGGAACAGCAAACCGCGGCAAATACTAACGCAGACGTGATTAGGCCGCGCAGAAAGATGGTTTGCGGAACTGGAAGCTCTTCGGTGATAAGTTTTACTAGGCTGTCGCCAACAAGAAAAAAGAATGTCGATGCAATCATGGCAGCGATAGCGAGAAAATTTCGTCTTGTATTGGATGAAGTCCCCTCGGGTTCTGAGCTCATATTTTTCATTTCTAGCAGTTGTCTCGATGTAGCTTCGCCACTTGCATTATTGGAGATTACACCTAAGATTTAGAATGTAACGACAGAACGAATTGATTTCCCCGCATGCATGAGATCGAATGCATCATTAATCTGATTTAGAGGCATCTCGTGGGTGATGAGATCATCGATATTAATTTTTCCGTTCATATACCAGTCGACAATGCGGGGGACATCGGTACGCCCTTTGGCGCCTCCGAACGCTGTTCCACGCCATACTCGCCCGGTGACGAGTTGGAACGGCCGGGTTGAAATTTCTGCTCCTGATGGAGCGACACCGATGATAATGCTCTCACCCCAGCCCTTATGGCAGCATTCAAGTGCGATGCGCATCACTTCGACATTACCGATGCATTCAAAGGTGTAATCTGCTCCACCTTTTGTAAACTCGAGCAGATGGCCTACTAAATCACCATTGATTGCCTTTGGATTTATAAAATCTGTCATACCAAATTTACGTGCAATTGCTTCTCGCTCAGGATTAAGATCAACGCCGACGATCATATCGGCGCCAACTAGTTTGGCGCCTTGGATGACGTTGAGGCCGATGCCGCCCAGACCAAAAACAATGACATTGGAACCGGGCTCAACCTTAGCAGTGTTGATCACTGCGCCCAACCCGGTGGTGACGCCACAGCCGATATAACAGATCTTCTCAAATGGTGCGTCCTTGCGCACCTTAGCTAGCGCAATTTCGGGTAGCACCGTGAAATTTGAGAATGTTGATGTCCCCATATAGTGGAACAGAGTCTCGCCGCCGGCTGAAAATCGCGACGTTCCATCTGGCATAAGGCCCTGGCCCTGGGTCACACGGATGGCCTGGCACAGGTTGGTTTTACCAGATGTGCAATACGTGCATTCACGGCATTCTGGGGTATAGAGGGGAATTACATGATCACCCGGCACGACACTGGTCACTTCCTTTCCAATATCAACCACAATTCCAGCGCCCTCATGTCCTAGAATCGCCGGGAACAACCCCTCTGGATCAGCGCCTGACAAGGTAAATGCGTCAGTATGGCAAATGCCAGTGGCTTTGATTTCAACTAGAACTTCGCCCGTCCGGGGGCCATCCAGATTGACCGTGGTGATTTCAAGTGGTTGACCAGCCTTGACCGCTACCGCTGCACGAGATTCCATAGGCACTCCTCTCTTTTATGCTGTAACGTAGGTTCGTCGCCAGCTTCCCAGCATTGCAGAAAAATAATAAATAATGTTGTACGCAGGTGTGTGGTCTTCGCAAGCGGTTCATTAAAATCTACTCTTGGTATCAATGAACCTGCGCGTCTATGTAGAAATAATTTGTGGTGAGATGATGGAAAGTCTTTTACGTAATCTTGTTCCTGTCGCGATTGGAGCTGTTGCCGTTGTTCTGGCGCTTGGCCTTTTTAATTTGCTGCGTGGTGGGAACACCAACAGATCGCAGCGGCTGATGCGGTGGCGTATCGGGCTTCAGTTTCTTGCCGTCATTTTGATCATGGCAACGGTCTACTTTACAGCTAAATAGCATGATATTTCTTCCTCTTTGAGTGGGTAACTTTCTATGGAACTTCTATGGTTGTTTTAAACAAAATCTATACCCGCACTGGTGATGATGGCACGACGGCTCTGGGGTCGGGGCAAAGGTTAGCCAAGGATGCTAAGAGGGTTGAAGCATTCGGCACTGTCGATGAAACCAATGCGGTGATCGGCATGGCTCGTCATCACATTACTAGCCCGCAATTTTCCTGTGGCCCTAATTCCGTTAAAATAGATGCTATGCTAGGGCGCATACAAAATGATTTGTTTGACCTTGGAGCAGATCTTTGCGTGCCAGATAGTGCAGACAGAACTGGCTCACAACGGCTACGCATCACACCTGAACATAGCGCTCGGCTCGAGGCAGAGATTGATGAGCTCAACGGTGAGCTCGCGCCTCTTACGTCTTTTGTGCTGCCGGGAGGCGCGCCGGCCGCCGCTGTGCTTCATCTAGCCAGGACGACTGCACGTCGGGCTGAGCGACGCATGGTTACTTTGGCAGCCATCCCAGGCGAGCATGTCAACGAAGAAGCGCTTCGTTATATTAACAGGCTGTCTGATTTCTTGTTTGTCGCTAGCCGCAGCATGAATGAGAGCTGCGGGTTTGGGGATGTGTTGTGGGTGCCGGGAGCAAATAGATAAAGGACAAGCGGCATGTTTGTTCCGCTCAGGGATTCCAACTCACTGCGCATTATTCCGTTCGAATACGTCAATGCAGGATTGATTGCGGCGCGTGTTGCAGTTTTTGTCTTTTTTCAAAGTGGCTTGGTGCTGGTGGTAGGGTAAATTCAGTTTGCTTATGCCCTCATTCCAGCGGCTTACTTCAACATGGTAACCTTGCCCTGAAATTTTGCGGATGTACCCGATTATTTGACACTCATCACTTATATTTTTATGCATGGTGGGTCCATATAGGTGGGATAATCGCAGGGTTTGTCCTCACGCTACTGATGAAACGGGGTGACATTCCTCTGTTTGATCGCGGGGTGTCACACTAGTGATTATATTGCCTCTGATCGGGGTAACTGGCGTA
>CAUZRD010000042.1:0-14412 GCA_963582255.1 Alphaproteobacteria bacterium
TTGAGCAAGCTTCCAAGGTGTTTGATCGTATTCGTCTTGTGCACTTATATCGGCCCCGGCGTACAATAGCGCTTGAATATGTGCTGGGTTTCCCGACATAGCAGCCCAGTGCAGTGGTGTTTCGTCAGACTTGCCACGCGCCATGACGTCAGCACCAGCCTTCAGCTCGGCTCTTAAATCAGTTGCCGTTGCTGTATTCCACCAGTCGCTTGAACATAAATTACTAAATTTGCAATCTTCAGCTTGTAGTTCAGCCTGCATAGCAAAGGTTATCAGTAATACTATTAGGATGCTGCGCATAAGATTTTTCCATATCAATCAACATTGTTAAATTATTAAATTAGACATCAGCGATTTTAAAAATTTGATAGTATTTTTCTTTGTCAAATCACTCAAATTTTTCGAATTGAGACTTAGTGAAGCGATCCATAGATTGGGTTTTTTTGACTAACATTTCCACTTCCAGCCGATCAAAAATATTTATTATTTCCACGGTCAAGAATGCCCGTCGCTTTCAGATCTGCTTCGAGTTCGGCGCGCGCCTCTGCAGTCATCTCAAGTACCGGCGGGCGGACAGGTCTAATCAGATAGTGAATTAGTGTTTCGGCTTTCCTTAGAGATTGATAACTCCCGAGGGCTGCTCGCCATCGAAAAATCGCAGGATATTGGCAAGTGCGGCTGGGCGGTCCAAAGCGCGAGAGCGCTGCGAACCTCCGCCCGTGTGCGGGGTAAGCACGACATTGGACATTGCCAGTAGTGGGCTGGAAACGGGCAGGGGTTCCTCGCGATAAACGTCGAGGCCGGCCATGGCAATTTGTCCATTAGCTAGCGCATCGGCGAGAGCGTCTTCGTCCACCACGGCACCGCGCGCTACGTTGATGAGAGTTGCGGATGGCTTCATGCGGGCGAACTCCGGGGCTCCAATCAAGGCCTCACTGTCGGGAGTGTGAGGCAAAACAAGGACGAGGAAGTCCACACTATCAAGCAGATCGTCAAAGCCTAGAAAACTTGCCTCGAATCTCTCCTCGATCTCGCCAGAGTGACGCTGCCTCTGGTGATAGAAAACATCCATCTCGAAGGCGCGGCAGCGTTTGGCGACTTCCATCCCGATATCCCCGAGCCCGATTATTCCGACCGACGCGCCCTTGAGCTCGCTCACACCTTCAATCTGCGCCCAGTTTCCACGATGTTCGCGTTGGGTCGTTCGAATGGGATTGATCCCCATCTCCTGGTAGATGGCGTTTTCCACTGCGCGGTGACCGGGAATGATCTTGCGGGCACAGGCAAGCATGAGCGCCAAGGCGTGCTCGGCGACCGTGGCATTTCGGAAAAGCGGCAGCGTGGCAACCGGGATGCCACGCTTGGTCGCGGCAGCGACATCGATATTCTTGCAATTGAGGCCGTGCTTTTGGATGAAGCGCAAAGATGGAGCGGACTGGATTAGCTCCTCTGGCAAGAAGTGCTGATAGATATATACGGCATCGGCGTGTTGGATGAGGCCGCTTAATGCCTCTTCTCCCTTTCCTGCATAGGATAGAATCTCGAACCGGGCGGCGTCGGGCAGCGCGCTTACCTGCTCGACGAATCTTTGCGACCCTGAGTCAACCAAAAGGCGGATAGTTTGCTTTGCCATAAAAAATTTCCGACTATTATTTGAGTGAAGTGACGCAGTTTTGACAAATCTTATATTGGTAATACTGGACGTCACACAGGCAACATAAGTCACTGATTAGGAAAAATAGTCTAGATTCATACTAATGTGGTCTCATATTTTTTAGGCGCGGTATGCTGGTCTTGGCCAATCTGCGAATTTAGATGACTCACCGTGCGGTATAGATCTGGGGGAAGGCAATATGAAAAAACATAAAGGTGTTGTGATTGGCGGCGGCACTATGGGAACTGATATAGCCAGCATATTTATAGCTAATGGTCACGATGTGGAGATTGTTGAGACAAACAATGAGGCACGTGAAAATCTTGCGCAACGCGTAGAAATTTCTGCACGTGAGATTGGCTTGAATAAGAGCCTCGGCATAGTTCGTGCCAGGGCGTCGATTGGCGATATTGATTGGAATGGCGCATATCTACTCATTGAGTGTGTTTCAGAGGTGTTGGCGCTTAAACAAGAAGTGTTTGCAAAGCTTGATAAAGTTGCGCCGCGGCACCTACCGCTAACCAGTAACTCTTCTGGTTTTCCGATTTCGCGGATTGCAGACAACCTTGAGACAGCTGATCGCATGGTTGGGCTACATTTCTTTATGCCCGCTCATCTGGTTCCTTGTGTTGAAGTAATTGTCGGCGAGCGGTCAGATTTATCGATCGTCGATGAGGTCCATTCAGTGATGAGTAGACTTGGCAGGAAGCCTGTTCGGGTGAACAAGGACATTCCAGGGTTTCTTGGCAATAGGATTCAGGGTGCCTTGATGCGCGAAGCGCTTGCGTTGGTTGATGGCGGATATGCAACTTTTGAAGATATTGATACGGTTGTCCAGTACAGCTTCGGCTTTCGCTTTGTCGCGGCGGGGCCGATGTTGCAAAAGGATATATCCGGTATTCAAACGCTATTTGCATCAGAAACGACGATCTTTCCGACGCTCGATAACGGTACTGAACCTGGCCCAACGATCCAGCGGCTACAGGCAGAACAAAAATTTGGTATGCGGTCGAAAGAAGGTTTTTATCACTGGGATGATGAAACAATTTCATCCACGAAGGCTAAATATAATCGTGATTTGCAAAAGGCGCTAGAAATTTTGCGTGATGAGGATGGTTGAGCGAAGTCTGAAATGATATAGATTAAATATCTGAGCTTTATTCAACTGTTATGATAGTCTTAGATCAGGATTGTAGCATTGGCTCCCCTATAGGTTGATACGGGAAAAAATGCGTACGGCACGAACACCTTATTGGCGAGAGGTATTGATGAACGAACTGAGCAAACCAACAAAATGGATCGGAAGCAGTCCGGTGCGTCCGGATGGAGTCCCTAAAGTGACTGGAATTGCTAGGTTTGGCGATGACTTTTCTTTACCTGGTACGTTATGTGGAAAGATGAAGCGCAGCCCGCATGCCCACGCGCGCATTCGCTCGATTGATACCTCAAAGGCAGAGGCGCTTAAGGGTGTAAAGGCAGTCGTCATAGGAACAGATCTTGTCGACCAAGCATTTGCCTATAATGGCCCAGAGCGGGTGGAGGTCAATTTCTGGCACATCACTCGTAATGTGATGGCGCGTGAAAAAGTGCTTTATGAAGGGCATGCCGTGGCTGCGGTCGCGGCAGTTGATGCGGCCACAGCGGCTCAGGCTGTTGAACTCATTGAAGTTGATTATGAAGTTTTGCCACATGTGATTGATGTGGAAGCGGCAATGGCTGACGACGCGCCGTTGTTGTATGAAGATATGATCACACGGAAGATAGAGCCGGCGCCAACAAAGCCTTCAAACGTCAGCAAACGCCTCGAGTTTTCCCTAGGAAATATTGATACAGGGTTTGCTGAGGCCGATGAAATTGTTGAAAAAGAATATAAAACGGCTGCGGTACATCAGGGGTATATTGAGCCACATGCGTGCCTTGCTCGTTATGACCCTGATGGTCAGGGGGAGCTTTGGAGTTCCAGCCAAGGACATTTTGTTGTTCGTGCGCTGACAGCCAAGCTAATCGGTATGCCGTTGGCTAATTTGAAAGTTAATCCAGCCGAAATAGGCGGTGGGTTTGGCGGCAAGACCGTAGTTTATCTTGAACCGATAGCGATGTTGCTGTCGAAGAAATCTGGCCACCCTATTAGAATAGCGATGACACGGGCTGAGGTCTTTCAGGCTACCGGTCCAACGTCTGGATCGGCTATGCGGGTAAAGATTGGTGTCAAGAAAGACGGTACTATTACCGCTGCGGAAGGTGAATATAAATTTCAGGCGGGGGCCTTTCCTGCCTCTCCAGTGATGAACGGCTGTCTTTGTGGCTTTGCACCATATAATATCCCTAATCAGAAAGCGGTTGGCTATGACGTAGTCTCCAACCGGCCTAAAGCTGCTGCCTACCGGGCACCAGGTTCGCCGATCTCCTGTTTTGCCGTCGAAAGCACATTAGATATTCTGGCAAAAAAGATTGGGATGGATCCGGCAGAATTGCGCATGAAAAATGCGACATCCAAGGGTGTGCAGATGATGGGCGGAACGGCAATGTCACATAATGGCTATACCGATACACTGCAGGCAATCATCGATCATCCAACGTATAAAATGCCACTCGGAC
This sequence comes from Alphaproteobacteria bacterium, assembly GCA_963582255.1. Taxonomy (GTDB): domain Bacteria; phylum Pseudomonadota; class Alphaproteobacteria; order Rhizobiales; family TMED25; genus CAUZRD01. The sequence continues at coordinate 4,253 of CAUZRD010000042.1, forward strand.
CCAATCAGGGGAGGGGAATTGCGTCGGGCTACTGGTTTAATGGCGGTGGCGAATCTGGTGCAACTGCGTTTGTTAATGCCGATGGTACAGTCTCGATTGCTACGGGTAGTCCTGATATTGGTGGGTCGCGCGCATCGATGGCAATCATGGCAGCCGAGACGTTCGGCGTTGATTATGATCAGGTAAAATCGACGGTCAACGATACGACATCTGTGCCATTCACTCGCCAGACTGGAGGTTCTCGCGTAACTTATGCGACCGGTATTGCCGTCATTGGCGCGTGTGAGTCTGTCATTACAGAGTTGCGCAAGCGTGCTGCAATTATGTGGGATGTTGATGTCGAGGGTGTCGACTGGGATGATGGATTTGCTAAACCATCAAGCAGTAATGTTGGCGATTTTGATCCGCTGTCGATCAAGGATATAGCGGCACAGGCGGGTGCTACGGGTGGACCAATCGGCGCAACGAACGCTGTCAGTGCTGGTGGTCAGGCGCCGGGGTTTTGCACCGAAATGTGTGATGTTGAAGTTGATCCCGATACCGGATCGGTAAAAATTCTACGGTTTGTTATAGCGCAGGATGCCGGGCGGGCGATTCACAAGGGCTATGTCGAGGGACAAATGCAGGGCGGGGTTGTTCAGGGGATTGGTTGGGCGCTCAATGAGGAATATATTTACGATGAAAATGGCCGCCTTTCGAATGCGGGATTTCTTGACTACCGTATTCCGGTGGCATCGGATCTGCCGTATATAGATACGGTGGTAGTTGAGGTTCCCAACCCCAATCATCCCTTTGGCGTTAAAGGCGTTGGTGAGGTAAATATCTGCCCCGTTATGGCAGCCATTGCCAATGCGGTGGCTGATGCCGTGGGCCGGCGTATGGATACGTTGCCAATTTCACCTCCACGGATGCTGGCTGCAATAAAAGATCGTGAAGGCAAGGAACTTTAAATCAAACGATCGTTCTTGTAATATAAGCTATTGTTCTGCTGGTGTTAAAGTCTTTGCTGATAAATTTAAGGCCGGTGTTGACTGATTCTTTTCTGACACCGGAATATATGTTGTTATTTTAACCCTAGATTTATTCGTCATACGAACGTTCGTTTGAACATTATTCAAGTGTCCGTTTGCTGCGGCGGGTAGGCGGATAAAATAATATTAGGGCTGCAAGTGCTCACAAACTATCAACTTCGATGATAACTGGTAGGGCTAAGTACGGCTTGTTTGGTACCCTCAGTGGCTTGATATATGTCTTGATCTGCTAGTTAGGAAAAGACCTGTTTGGACGAGCGTCGACGAGTCGGTTATGCGAATGAGTTATCACAATACCGTGCCGGGGCTCTCAGGTTGTATTTGGGGGCGAAAGTCCCAACCTTTGGCAGGATAAGGAATGTCGGAGGAAAATGATGTCAGAGCGAAAAAATCTCAGGTTGGGTGGGCATGTGCTTGCTGATCAGCTGCGCATTCAAGGGGTTGATACGATCTTTTGCGTGCCGGGTGAGAGTTTTCTCGGCCTGCTCGATGGACTTTATGATCACCAAGATGCAATTCAATTGATTGTGACGCGTCATGAAGGTGGTGCATCAAACATGGCTGAGGCGTATGCAAAACTTACGGGTCGACCCGGAGTTTGCGCTGTCACTCGGGGTCCTGGCGCAACCAATGCGGCAAATGGTATCCACACAGCGTTTCAGGATTCGACACCCGTTGTAATGCTTGTTGGTCAGGTGGCGAGAAATACGCGCGACCGCGAGGCTTTTCAGGAAATAGAATATCGTGAGATGTATGCCCCTATGGCCAAATGGGTTGGCGAAATCAGTGATCCCGAACGCATTCCTGAGTATGTTAGTCGAGCTTTTCATGTTGCACAATCTGGTCGACCGGGGCCCGTTGTTCTGGCGTTACCTGAGGATATTTTACTTGATCAGGTTGCGGTGGGTGATGCACCAAAGGCGATTGTGTCTCAGGCAAGCCCGAACGAAGGACAGATGCTGCAATTCCGTGATCTTTTGAAGGAATCACAGAGACCGTTTATAATTATTGGTGGGGTGACTTGGAGCGATAAGGCTGTGAAGGACTTCCAAACCTTTGCTGAGGCGAATAATCTGCCGGTCGCGGTATCGTTCAGGGCGCAGGATCGCTTTGATAATCGTCACCCAAATTATGCCGGGCATGCTGGTATTGGATGCGATCTGAAACTTAAGAAGCGTATTCAAGACAGTGATCTTTTGATTGTCGCGGGTGCACGGCTGGGTGAGATGACTTCACAGGGCTACTCGCTTCTAGATATTCCTGCGCCTCGGCAAACACTTATTCATATATATCCAGATGCGGATGAGATCGGACGAGTCTATGCGCCGACACTGGGTATTGTTTCGGGGATGGGTGAATTTGCTAGCGCACTCACACGGCTGGATCCGGTGAACGGAACAAAATGGTCAGCAAACCGTCAAGAGGCCCACAGGGACTACTTAGCTTACATCAAGACGACGGACATGGTAGGTGATGTCAACCTTGCCGAGATTATAGTACATCTGAGTGATGTGTTGCCGGATGAAGCGATCATCACAAATGGATCAGGCAATAATACCGTGTGGTTGCATCGGTTTTTTCAATACAAATTATACGGAACACAGCTTGCTGCAACATCTGGCTCCATGGGGTATGGGGTGCCGTCCGCGGTTGCTGCTGGGTTGATCTATCCGAATCGAATGGTGGTTTCGATCAATGGCGATGGGTGTTTCATGATGCTAGGACAGGAGCTTGCGACAGCAGTTCAATACGGTGCGCGACCAATCATCATCATTGTCAACAATTCCATGTTGGCGACGATCAGAATGCATCAGGAACGTCACTTTGCGCGGCGGGTCATTGCAACTGATCTTGTAAACCCAGATTTTCCCGCTCTTGCTCGAGCCTACGGGGCGCACGCTGAAACGGTGCGCCATACCGATGAATTTCCAGAGGCGTTTGCGCGTGCCTGCAGGGCTGAAAAACCGGCAGTGATTGAAGTAATTGTTGATCCAGAATCACTCAATCCCCGGGAGACGATTTCTGATCTACGTAGGTACGCAGACGCCAGGTAATTAAACAACGATGTTGGCGTAGTATTTGAGTAGATAGGCTGCGAGGGGGCATTTTATTAAAACTCAAATAGAGCGCTCAGTGAAAAGCGGCCATTTGGATCATTTGCCAATATAAGAAATACGGCAACGCCGATTAACGTGTAGTTTTTGTTGGCTGATGAGCGGTGACCAGCATAACACAACCATCTGAGAGCAGTGAGTTTATCATTCAGCTCACTGCCTTTATGGTATGAAATATCGTCCACTAACTGGATGGATTGTTGAAGCTCCCGCACATGGATGATGATCCCCGGAAGAGTGAATAGGATAAGAAGACCGGCGGCAAGGCGAGTCCATATTCCGGTGAAGACACCGATTCCCCCTGCTATCATGAAGAACATGGCGACAATCATAAGCGCGCGACCAATGTGTGCGTTGCAGCCAAGGCGAGTGTTGGCGACCAGAACTAGTGAACGTTCTGCAGTGCGGATGCGCCGTTTTCTGCTTCCAAAGATCATAAGTGCTCCATGGAGATAGACATATGCCAAGCTTACCCGTAACGCTAAAACCCCAATGTCATTAAGAAGGTCATTGTTCATCCAGATATCCAAAGCCTTGATTCCCCAATTACATATGTTTTCTCTGTTACCCAGTATTAAGGCGAATGTGTAACAAATTTAGCTTGGGTTCGATCATACTATTGAACTGTAGGTTCATAGTTCAACATAATGGCCTAAATTCCAATTATGGACGATGATGTCGATCATTGTTGGCGATGAGCGATTATAAGATTACCGAAGAAGGCGAATGCATCGCGCCCTCTGAGATCAATCCAAAGTTGTTGATCTGGCTGAAAAAGACTTGAGAGGCGATTATAATATTGATCTGAAAACATTGATTTTTATTTCCATCACTGGAAGATAGGGATGTTTTCTTAAACTGATTTAGAAAGTTCAGTTACCTATGCGCGTTTTTATCATCATTTCGATTTCACTCATTGCTGCGGGATGCGTTAGCGGTGGGGTGTCAGAAGAAGCGATTTTCGGTGGCGCTGGAGAAGCAATCCTAGGCGGCACTGATGTTACCGCCGTAGTCCCGCAGCGGATGCCGGAAGCTAGCAAGCTAATAAATGCCTACCGTTTAAAGAAGGGACTTGGAGCGGTGAGTGAAGATCCGCACCTGATGAAGGCAGCCGCGGAGCATGCTAGGGATTTGGCTGCGGTGGCTAAGGTTAGCCAGTATGGAAGCGATGGATCTGATCCTGCTGTGCGAGCCAGACGAGTCGGCTACGTATTTTCCAATATTGGAGAAAATGTATCAGCGGGCCGTGCTAGTTTGACAGAGGTCATTCAGGCTTGGATTGATAGCGATCCGCACCGGCGAAATCTAGAATTAGAACCAGCGACTCATTTTGGTCTCGCACACGCATTTTCACCTAAAAGTTATCATCGACACTATTGGGTTTTGGTTCTGGGAGAGCCGCGGCGTGCGGTCAGAGGAGCCGAGGGTGGCGACAGCGGATCGTTGCTTTCAATGGGTAGATTTTCTATCCGCTAGCGCGGAATAAAAATGGTCATATACCTCATTTTGTTAGAATGCCGAATTCAGAAAACGGAATGAAATCAACCTGATCACCGTTTTGGACGTCAGTGATGTGTTCCTGTAATTCAATCAGCCCATTGGCCTCGCGAAGAGAAGAAATTAAACCCGATCCATCACGCGGGTATTTATTTACCCAAAGCCCGTCTTCACGTCGGTTTAGTGTGCCTCGTAAGAATTCCCGTCGGTTCTGTTTCTTTGCCTTAATTTCAAAATCGGCGCGCACCGGATAGCGTGTAGGTTCATGATAGGTGCCGCCACCTAGGCGGGTGATGAGCGGCATGGCATAAAGCATAAAGCATACCATCACCGCGACAGGATTTCCGGGTAGCATCAAGATGCGTGTGGTATTATAGGTACCAAACCCTAGAGGGCGGCCGGGTTTGACAGCAATTTGCCAAGCATGAAGAGTTCCAGACTGCGCTAATACGTGCACGAAATAGTCTTCTTCTCCGCGGCTTGCACCGCCTGAGGTTATGACAAGATCGCAGGAGCGTGTGGCTTGCTCCAGCCTATCCTCCACATCTTCACGACGGTCGGATGCGATGCCAAGATCGTGGACGTCGACAGCAAGCGGCGCTGCCAGCGCACGCAAAAGTGAGCTGTTGGCGTCGAAGATTTTTCCTGTATCGATAGCTGACCCCGGTCGGAGAATTTCATCGCCGCTGGAGATCAAGCCAACACGTAATTTCTGGTGTACCTGAACTTCGGAGAAACCATTCGACGCGAGAGCGGCGACGTCTTGCGGGCGCAATCTTTGGCCTTTTTTGGCAATGATGTCCCCAAGGTAAAGATCCTCTCCTGCTTTCCGCACGTTGGAGCCGGGGTGAATGGTGCCAGGAAGTCTTACCTTATCGTCTAAAAGAACCTCGGCGTCTTCTTGCATGATGATGGTATTGGCGCGGCCGGGAACCCGAGCGCCGGTAAAAATGCGCGCCACCTCATTTGGCTGGAGTTGGTACTGGGATGCATCTCCGGCTGCGATGCGTGCAGCGATGTGAAAGTTTGCATCAGTGCGGCCAAGAAAATCTTCATGGGCCAAGGCGTAGCCATCAACTGCAGCGTTATCGAATGCAGGTACAAGGCGTGATGCTAGAATATTGCGTGCGGCATAGCGGCCATGGGCCTGTGTCAGAGGAAGAACCTGCTCACCGACGATTGGTTTAGTTAACCGGGTAATTTTATCCAGTGCGCCGGTATGTGACAGGCGGTCACGGTCATATTTGAAGCAATCATCTAGAGTTTTAGGGTTAAGCGCTGGCATCGGAGATTTCCAATTCAAATAGCTCGATGATAAATTCGACGATGGCGCTGATATCATCGAGTGGGAGCACCGGCACTTTACTTTCAGGAATCTCCGTATCACTAGCGATTGCAACCACACCTTGGAACTGGTGGGGGCACTTAGGAGCGTCGGCGTTACGTGGGTTTCTGATGTATTCTGGTCCAGCTTTTCGTCTAACCTCGATTTTAGGAAATTTCTCCGACCTAAACCCCTCTACTATAATCACATCTGCGGGTGCCAGACGTGCAGCCACCTCAAATAGGTTGGGTTTAGGCGCATCGCGTGTCTCGCGCATGATGGCCACCCTTTCTGGTGTGATCAGGGCGACTTCGTTGGCCCCCGATTGGCGGTGGCGATAGCTGTCGGTTCCCGGCTGGTCGATGTCGGCTGAATGATGAGCGTGTTTGATTGTCGAGACGGCAAAGTGCCGGTACGTCAATTCTTCAATCAGTCGAACAGCTAGGGTAGTTTTTCCAGCATTCTTGTAACCGGCAATCCCAATCATGGGCACACCGGAACTCATAGTCGGTCCAGTCGACGTTTAGCCGCCGCAAGATCATCTTCAGTGTTGATATTGAAGAATGGATCACCAGAAGGATCATCGAAATGTGCAACAGAAATTCCATAACGAGCGGTCCAGCTATCTACTTTGCGTGTGTTGGTTTCAATGGCCCGTCTTAACTGATCCCTCAAAGTTAGAGGCCATAATCCTACCACCGGGTGCAGCCTTGCTCGTGATGCGGCGCAGGCCAAAGGTGCAGGGCTCATCTCTAGAGCTCGGCAAAGGCCAGCGACTAGATCATACGGGATGAAAGGCGTGTCGGTTGGGATGGATAAAATATGGGTGAATTTGGCAGGCTCACGGGCTGCCCAATCAAGTCCGGCAAGAATTCCAACCAGGGGACCTGGATAATCTGAAATGCTGTCTGGTTCCACTGGGAGCTGCCATTTTGCAAATCTTTCCGCATTACCATTGGCATTGAGGGCAAGATCAGAAAGTTGGGGCGCGATGCGCTCAATCACATGGTCAAGCAGTGGTCGGCCATGTAAATCACGCAATGTCTTATCGCCGCCACCCATGCGCCTTGACTGGCCACCTGCCAATAAAATGCCGGCAATGTTGTCCCGTTGGTTCTTCATAAATCAGCTTCAGCCGCTTTTCGGCTCGTTGATTTTGGATCTTCCAATCGGCTTTGCGGATCGGCATCAAATAAAATACGATCCTCGCCGGACAAGGCAATAAATCGTTTTCCTCGTGCTCTGCCGATCAGTGTGAGGCCCGCGGAGCGCGCATGTTCAACGCCAAGCGCCGTAAATCCAGATCTGGATACAAGAATTGGAATGCCCATGGTGACGCATTTAATGACCATCTCTGACGTCAAACGGCCGGTTGTATAAAATATCTTATCATGGGGGCTCACGGTGTTCAGTTGCATATATCCGGCGATTTTATCTACAGCGTTATGCCGGCCAACATCTTCCACATAAATCAGCGGGCAGTCTTGGTGCGCCAGTACACAGCCATGTATAGCCCCGGCCTTTAAGTACAGGCTTGGGCTAGTATTAATTTTTTGGGTTAGGACATAAAGCCAACTAGTCTTGATGACGGCATTAGGACTTAACTGGACGGCGCGGAATGTTTCCATCAGATCGCCGAAGGCCGTGCCTTGTCCACATCCAGATGTCTGAACCCGTTTACGCAGTGTTTCCTCATAGTTAGTGGTACGGGCGGTGCGCACAACAATGACATTCAGATCATCATCATAGTCAATGGCGGTAATGGTATCGTCAAGTTTAAGCATACCCTGATTTTTTAAAAAACCAACGGCGAGTAGCTCGGGATGGTCCCCTATCGTCATTGTGGTGACTATTTCTTGGCTGTTTAAAAAAAGTGTCAGCGGTCGTTCGCACACAATTACGGCATCGGCAGGTTTTCCATGGTGGTCTATGCCGCTGACCTGTTGAGTCAGTCTGGTGTCATTGGGATCTGGGCGAAGCTCAAATTCGACTAGATCCGAATACCTTGCTTGATGGTCATCAGTCATGGCCGGATTGTAGCTTGCATTGGTGTCACGCGCGAGGGGTATGATCACGTAGAACTAAAATTCAAGGCTAGACACTGAGTGCGGCGTTGGAAATATCTAGCATTATAGAACGATCGTTTGTTAAGTGGAGTTAAAAATAGCCGTTGAATGTTCTGAACTAGAAATAGACGATCCATCGGCAATGAAGTATTGATGGAAAAGTACCAGGCATATCCAAGATGTCGGCCAACGTTATATAGTCGGGACCTTCAGCAATTATGCAGAAAATGATGGGAGATGAGCCAAATTTCCTCGACGTCACGGGGCTTTTATGTCCGCTACCAGTTCTTAAAATCCGCAAACGCTTGGCGGAGATGTTGCAAGGTGAGACCTTAAAGGTTGTTGCAAGTGATCCGGCTGCCGCGATTGATGTTCCACATTTTTGTACTGAGGCCGGTCATCAACTCACCTCGTACGTCAATGAAAATGGTACGCTACATTTCAAAATTCGACGAGCAGCATCTATATAATTTTGATGCGGAAAATATTATCAGGTGATAGAAAATACTACCTACTAGCTAAACCTTAACGGTTTTGCTCCAGGAAAAAGCAGGGGATTTTCAGGCTCAATCGCTGATAGTGCTTCCGCATTATAGTTATTCTCAAATGCATCAAACAATGCCTTGATAGCACCGCTATCTCCGTCGCAGGTGATGAACACCAGACGGCTTGAATGGTCACTATCCGGCCATTCACTCAAATAGACGGGAGTATGAAACACGTGTTGTACGGCGTGAATCACGACCGGGCGTGCGGGCTCTTCAACTGTGTGAACTATCCCCTTAAGACGCAGTAATGTAGGTCCGTAGCGTATACGTAAAAGATGGAGAAATCCCTCTAATGCGCTAAGTGGTATCGGCTTTCTAGTGAGAATGGAAAAGGATTTTATACGCTCATCATGGAGATTGACATCGTGATGATGATGAGCATGTGCCGCGCCTTCGTAATCAACTAGCCCAGCACCCTTTAGCCAACGCTCAAGATTGATCGAGCGGGTCTCATAATCATAAAGGCCGAAACTAAATAATTGAGCGGGCGCATTGGTAACTTCGTCCACAACCATGATTTGAGCTTGTGGGTTGATAGATGACAGGCGCTCTTCGAGTGCGTGAAGTTTGTGCTGCTCATTCTCCTTAACTAGATCCACCTTGGTGAGTGCAACCAGGTCAGCGATTGCGATCTGGCGCACCGATTCAATATGGGTGTTGAGCGTTTCAGCGCCGGTCAGTGCATCGACCAAGGTCACAACCGAGGTAAGAGCATAGCGTAGCGATAAATAGGGATGGGACATAATGGCGTTTAACACCGGAGCTGGATCAGCAAGACCGGTAGTTTCAATGACAAGGCGACGAAACTGTATCACTCGTCCATTGTCGCGCCTGCGCAAAAGATCTTCCAATGTTGTGACTAGATCACCTCGGATCTGACAGCACAGGCAGCCCCCTTTAAGTTCGATGATCTGCTCGTCAGCTGTTTCGATCAGATGGTGGTCAAGACTGATGTCACCGAATTCATTGATGATAACAGCAGTATCGGCCATGTCGGGATGAGTGAGCTGGCGTGATAAGAGCGTCGTTTTGCCGGCTCCAAGGAAACCGGTGAGTATGCAGACCGGAATTGGAGTGCGCGGCCGGCCTTCGACCATTGGGGTGCTGGATGTGTCGGCATGCGAGGATGAAGGTTTTCTGGGCATTGCGCACTATAGCCCACTTGCTTCTCTAACTTCACCTGGCGACAACGGTGTGCAGGACAAAGCGGCTTTATCAAAATGGTCGCAAATGTCCAGTGCCTTGTCTACCGAGATGCCGGCTAAAACTACATGATAGCTTTTCTTGCTGGTAGCCGGGACAATTGCGGCAAGGCCATGGTCAACCACACCTCGCAGTCCCTTGAGGGTGAACCCGAGGGCAGAGGATGCGCTTTTACGAGATTTATAGCTACCAAACAGAACACCCCAGCCGTATAGTTTTTCGGGTGTGGCGATGATTGGATGTGCACCCTTTTTTGCGCAAACTTGAGAACGGAGATTCGCCGGTGAGACGAAGTGATTCGAGTTGTTAGAAATAGCTCCAAGCTTTGTATAATCGATCATCGGTGCACCGTCGCGCTCAAAAGCACTGTCTAGAAG
>CAUZRD010000043.1:0-13949 GCA_963582255.1 Alphaproteobacteria bacterium
CCATGTATGCTTTTCACTAGTTAATACTGACACATTGTTCTCCGGTGATCATGTGATGGGATGGTCCACGACCATGATAGCGCCTCCAGATGGTCATATGGCATCTTATTTTTCATCCCTCGACCGACTTTCTGCGCGCGGAGATACACTCTATCTACCTGGTCACGGCCGTGAGGTGACCTCGCCCGGTGATTATGTGCGCGCTTTGGGTGCTCACCGCAGAGCGCGCGAGACTTCGATCCGCTCACAGCTTAAACAGGGCCCTGCTGATGCCATCAAAATTGCTCAGGCAATTTATCCTAATCTTGAGCCAAAACTGATGCGCGCGGCAGCTCTCACTACCCTCGCCCACCTTGTCCATTTGCAAGAACAAGGTATAGCAGAAAGTTCAAACACACCTCAAATAGACGAAATGTTCTGGTTGATTGGCCCGTAGTAATGTCAGAAGTCAATTCCGGCTGCACCGTGATAGTGGATTTGTGACCGCACTTTCATCATTGACAAAAGCCAATGAAATTTCAGACGGGCAGGTAGGTATGTTTTCTTGCAAACGCAATGCATATTGCATAAATTTCAGCTATTACAGTTTTAGCAGTAAGCTGAGCTAAAATAGCATCTAGGAGCCTCAAGCGCAGGTTCGTTCAGGACGCTCCTGCTTAACTAAAGTTCAGCAGATCTCTATATTAGTGAAAAAAATTTACCTCCGAACCACGGTATTAATCGCAATCTAGATCTACTTCGTTTAGGTGGCGAGTTATGAATCATGCACTTTTGTGCTGACTTCCTCAATCAGCCATAACACCTCACGTATACGCTGGGCGTTACGGCCAAAGTCGGACCGCCCGAACCTTGATACTGATCTTACGTCGAAACGAGTGCCACCATTTTTTGGTCTAATCCTGATAACCACATCATCCTTAAAGCGAAGAATATCAGTGTGCGCCACCGCCTCAATTTTTCCCTCAGAATCGGGCAATAGTGGCTCCATACGCGCACTTACAGACCAACCTAGCTGTTGAGTAGCCCTCTCAGCTAGATCGAAACCATCTTCAGGGTGAATTTGTAATATCAGTGGAGCAATATCAGGATAATACTGGCGCTGGGCATCATGCTCTGACGAGCCTGGCAAGGGCGGCTCCAGCCCATTTGCCCAATCAGGCTGGTCCAGCATCAATAACGTGAAAAGAGGCGGATCTTCTAGATCGGTTGTAATATCGTGGATCGCCGGCATGGACAGGCCCTGCACCAGGATATAGCTCGGGATTACCAGTACAATAAGCGAAAGGGCGATCGCCAGGAATGCATAGCGAAAGCCGCGGATCATCCTCACCCAGATCACGACAATAGAGAAAACCCCAACGCACAGTGCAAGGAACGCGCAGAAAAGACCCGCGCATAACAATGAAAATGCAGCGGGCATTTCAATCTGTTCAGAACGGCTAAAGACGATCCCACAAAGTGTAATCAGAGCACTAATCTTTGCAATGCGCCATGACCACCGGGCAAATGGTGACCAAGTCTCTCGCACTTTTCTTAACAAGCCCAATCCCCGCAATATATATCTTCAGAAGATGTGATATTCACTTACGGCGCTGACTACCTCTTGGCTATCAGTATCTACACCGGCGTCTTGTCTCATTCGAATTACCTCTGGGTCAGACATAAATTCTTCGACGCCTTCCATGGTTTCCGCTTCGGCTATATCATAAATTCTTGTTCCATCTTCGGTTTGTGTTGCCACTATTAGTTTTAGCCCATTTTTTTGCATATGAGGCTTTAAGTCATCAACTAGTTTCAGCCATCTTTCAAAGCTGCATTCTTTGGTTTTTTTGAATGTTGTCAGAAATCTCATTTTTTCTCTTTTCTATTTTCAGTAAGTCTTCAAATCATACCCGACATACCGTCATAAAGTGTTGGAGTCCGATCGATAATGATTTTCCAATGTTCATTGCCAAGATTTTATTGTTCGGTGGAATGATACGAATGGGAATGTTGATGTCTCCTAATGAATAAAGACATACAATGGTCTACTAATTCAGCACATGGGTCATACAGAATAAATCAAATATTTTACTGTTCTTGCCGCGACCCCTTCGGCTGGAAGCAGCGAGCCTTGAGCATCCAGTACGTTCATGTCGAATGCAAACACCGCTGCCAGAACAACCATAGGCGCAAAACCAAGAATGGCAGTTTCATCTGACACTCCATCCCCTTCGCCGGACACTATACATGCTGACCGCCATTGATGTGGATATCCGTTCCGGTAACGTATGATGACTGATCGGAGCACAGAAAATAAATTGCCTTAGCAACTTCCTCCGGTGAACCCAATCGGCGCAAAGGAATAGTATCTATAAGACTATTTGTTCCCGGTGAGAGTATCGAGGTTTCTATTTCACCTGGAGAAATCGCATTTACCCTGATATCGAGCGGGCCAAAATCAGATGCCATTTCCCGTGTCAGCGAGGCCAGGGCCGCTTTTGAAGTGGCGTAGGCCGAGCCAGCAAACGGATGTACTCGACCGCCTGCGATCGATGTCACATTCACGATCGAACCATGCGCCAAGCGCAGTTCCTCGATTAAACCACGCGCCAGCGTGATCGGTGCGAAGAAGTTGACCTGAAACACAGCCTGCCAATCATCAATGCTGGTGGAGATGGAGCTAACACGCTCGCCATTTGGACCCTTTGGAGAAATGCCCGCATTGTTGACCAGGGCATTAAGCCTACCACCATCGGCATTCAAACGCTGACGCATCTCGAAAATGGCATCCTGTGTATTAGAACTATCGGATAGATCAACTTGAATATGATCTTCGGGGCCAGCCTCCCAGGGGCAACTTTCGGGGAAAGCATGCCGAGAGCAGGTGATAACCCTCCAGCCTGCGCTGGAAAACCGTTTGACGGTAGCATGCCCAATTCCCCGGCTTGCTCCAGTCAGGATTAGTGTACGTCGCTCTTCATTGGTCTGCGGCATCATGGCATTTGCTAACTTAAAAAAGTTATATGAGTTAATAGCACGGCGGTTGATATGACGCGAGTATTGCTAAATTTTGACATCTGATGAATATAACATTGTTTGTTCTTCACCTCATCATAATCGGGTGCTTATGGATAAAGATGCTGGCGGGTCCAACCGTCCTCCACTTTTTCAAACCTAACCCGCTCGTGTAACCGAAATTCACCTGAGCACCAAAACTCGATTTCGGAGGGAACAAGCAAAAATCCAGACCAATAGGGCGGGCGCGGAATCTTTTGATTCTCAAACCGAGCCTTGATGCCATCAACCGCGCGCTCCAACTCTTCGCGGTTGGCTAGGAATGACGATTGACGACTAGCCCATGCTCCAATTTTGCTTATCTGAGGTCTGGTGGAAAAATAGTCATCGGCCTGGGTATCACTGATCGGCACTACCCGACCACGGACGCGAACCTGTCGGGCAAGAGATTTCCAGTGAAAACACCCGCTGGCCTGTGGATTACATATCAACTCAACGGCTTTAACACTCTTCAGATTTGTATAAAATGAAAAACCTTCTTGGTCGAAAGATTTGATCAGAACGATGCGTACATTCGGCATTTTCTGAGCATCACAAGTTGCTAGAGCCATCGCATTAGCATCAGAAATCTCGGCTTTATGGGCACTAGCTAACCAAGTTTTAAATAGTGCGAATGGATCATCGCCTTCAATCGGATTGAGTGCGGAGAGTTGCGTTGCATCTAGTGGTTGAGGACAATCTGACATTCAATATCCAATCGGGTAAACAGGCTGGGTCGGATGCAGTTGCTTTAACTGAGAATAAGTCCCAGATAAGGTATCAGCTCTTAGCTTAAGTGGCATTTTTCCACCACACACTATCTGGATTAATATGCGTGACCCTTATGACATTCTCGGCATCGATCGCAACGCTGACAAAACAGATATCAAAAAAGCCTACCGCAGGCTGGCCAAGACTTATCACCCGGATTCCAACAGCAGCGATCCAAAAGCTGCCCAACGTTTTTCCAACATCACCCAAGCCTACGATTTCCTGAATGACGGCGAAAAGCGCCGCGCTTTCGATAGCGATGAAATTGACGCCGACGGCAATCCGCGCAGGTTCGCTTATAACCGCAATTCTGGCAGAGCTGGCGGGCTCCAAGGTGATGGACAACAGTTTGGCGGGTTTTCCCCTGACGATATCTTTTCCGATCTTTTTTCCGGGTTTCGTGGGAACGCTCAGCAAACCCCGTTTAGTGCACCAGAAGTGGAAACAAACCTAACCATGAGCCTGTCGCTGCAAGATGCTGCTAGCGGAGTCAAGCGAAGGCTCTCGCTATCAAATGGGCGGACGATCGAGGTTTCAATCCCCAAAGGCGTGCAAAGCGGTCAGGTGATCCGATTGCGCGGCCAAGGCAACCCCAGTCGGAGAGGCATCGCGAGCGATCTGTTGATTACAGTCAACGTGGAAACTGATTCCCTGTTTGAGCGCGATGGAATGAACCTACGGCTCACGTTGCCCATCTCACTCTACGAAGCAGTTCTGGGGGCGAAAGTACGCGTTCCCACACTTGAAGGATCAGTTGAGCTCAATATTCCCGGATCGTCAAGTTCAGGCAAAGTTCTGCGTCTTAAGAGTAAGGGTATAAAGAACGAAAAGGAATTAGCAGGTGATCTGTTCGTAATATTGAAGATCATTCTGCCACCGGCTGATCTTGAGCTAGAAAATTTTTTACGCAAGCGGTCAATCACCGAGCCCTATTCTGTTCGTGGAACAGAGTTTGACTAACAGGATGTGAGATCTGGCGTAAATATACGGAACACCTTCCATTAAAGACTAGGGGTCGAGTCGTAAAATTATCCTACTCATAGTCACAGAATTTAAGCAGTACACCCGTCACGGCGTGATTTTACCTACCTTAAGATCATTCCAACCAAGATAGTTCGATCGCTAACAAGTAACGAAACCAATGGATCTATCGGCATCTATAATTTTTCTTTAGAGAGAGGCCACAAAAATAGTTAGATCGCATGCGATATATTTTGATTGGTCTGCCATAACTGCCATAATACACGCGCATCACGATGGACCATCCGGTTCAACTGTGTAGAATAAACCCTTCGTTAAGGGACAGAAAGACGGAGATCAAATGAATCCGCCTGGGCAGCTTATGGCTGGAAAACGCGGCCTCATCATGGGCGTCGCCAACAATCGTTCTATAGCATGGGGTATTGCTAAATCGGCACATGCTCACGGAGCACAAATAGCACTCTCCTATCAAGGTGAGGCACTAAAGAAACGTGTCGTTCCGCTCGCGGCGGAACTCGACTCAAATCTGATTGTCGAGTGTGATGTTGCCGATAAAAAATCAATCGATTCGGCATTTTCATTCATTGAAAGAGAGTGGGGATCGATCGACTTTCTTGTACACGCAATCGCATTTTCCGATAAGTCAGAGCTGACCGGTCGCTATGTCGATACCTCAGCCGACAATTTTAGTAACTCGATGCTGATTTCCTGTTACTCGTTCACAGCAATCGCGCAACGGGCTGAAAAATTAATGCCAGATGGTGGATCGCTGCTGACGCTAACTTATTATGGCGCAGAAAAAGTAATGCCCCACTATAATGTCATGGGTGTTGCCAAGGCTGCTCTGGAAGCATCCGTCCGCTATCTTGCCGTTGATCTTGGGAAAACCGGAATTCGGGTTAATGCTATTTCGGCCGGACCCATCAAAACCTTAGCTTCTTCCGGCATTGACGATTTTCGATATATCCTTAAGTGGAACGAATATAATTCACCTCTGCGTCGCACGGTTACCACCGATGAAGTTGGGGATTCGGCGCTCTTTCTTTTATCTGATCTCAGCCGGTCGGTAACCGGAGAAGTGCTACATGTAGATGCCGGCTATCATGTCGTAGGTATGAAAAACGAAGATGCACCAGATATCTCAGCGCGCTCCAAAGACTGAGGCTATTCACTATGAATTGGCGGGGTTTCTATGCTGATGCTCCAACATCGACTATATTTTCTTCGCCATGGCGAAACAGAATGGAACCGCGAGCGGCGCCTTCAGGGGCTAACAGACATCCCACTCAATGATATTGGGCGCGCTCAAGCCAAACGCCATGGTAATATGATGCGATCTCTTGATGAACCGTGGGAGAACTACACCTTCTGGGTTAGCCCTATGGTGCGAGCACGAGAGACTTTTACAATCATTCATGACATTCTTGACGTCGATATAAAAGCGCGGTTTGACCCGCTCCTACAAGAAGGTTCATTTGGCCGCTGGGAAGGTCTGACATGGAGCGATGTGATTGAACGTGAACCAGAAAACCATATGCGCTGGTTTGAAAACTCTTGGGATTACGCTCCTCATGAAGGTAACACCTACCGTGATCTCTCAATCCGATTTACTGAATGGGCGAGCAATATGACGGGGCCTAGCGTTATTATTTCCCATGGCGGTATCAGCCGCGCCGTACGCGCTCTTTATCTCGACATAGACAAGACGAAGCTTGCCTCCCTCAGCATGCCGCAGGATAGGTTCATGTGCCTTGAAAATGGTGAGGTGATCTTTCTCTAGCCTAGAGTATATCTTTAGGAAATCTTATATTTTTCCGCGCAAGCTCCTTATCTTGCTCTTGTAGTTCACTTGAATATCAGTCACGACTTGCTCGCGCACGAAAGGTCTACAACGAAAAGAACTCATGTCACATAATAGCTTTGGCCATCTGTTCCGCCTGACAACTTGGGGTGAAAGTCATGGACTCGCCATCGGCGGTGTGGTCGACGGTTGCCCACCTCTAATTGAGCTTTCAGCTGCCGATATACAGCTTGAACTCGACAGACGTCGCCCTGGACAATCTCGGTTTACAACACAGCGGCGCGAGCCTGATAAAGTTCAAATCCTCTCCGGCGTAATGAAAAATAATAATGGTGTTCAGGTTACCACCGGTACGCCAATAGCACTCCAAATCGATAACGTCGATGCACGGTCACGTGACTATTCTAACATAGCTAAGACTTTTAGGCCGGGGCATGCCGACTACACATACACAACCAAATACGGCATTCGTGATTTCCGTGGTGGCGGGCGCTCGTCTGCGCGCGAGACAGCCATTCGAGTTGCCGCTGGTGCAATAGCCAGAAAGGTGATCGGTGATGTGTCAGTGCGCGGCGCGCTTGTGCAAATAGGACCTCATCGGATTAACCGGGAAAATTGGAGCTGGGATGAGACAGCGCGCAATCCGTTTTTCTCGCCAGATGCCAAAACCGCAGAACTATGGGCTGATTATCTCGATGGCATTCGTAAATCTGGCTCATCAATAGGGGCAGTAGTTGAGGTTGTTGCAAAAGGCGTACCTGTGGGCCTTGGGGCTCCTATCTATGGAAAACTTGATCAGGATCTAGCAAGCGCAATGATGTCAATTAATGCCGTCAAAGGCGTTGAAATTGGCGCAGGGTTTGGTGTAGCCGAACTAACCGGCGAGGAAAATGCAGATGAGATGCGCTCTGGCGCAAACGTACCGAAATTTCTATCCAACAATGCCGGCGGCATTTTAGGCGGAATTTCATCTGGTCAGCCGGTTGTCGTCAGATTTGCCGTCAAACCCACCTCTTCAATACTGACGACGAGGCGAACGATTGATGATGCAGGAAGCAACGCAGAAATCTCCACCAAGGGGCGCCACGACCCGTGCGTTGGAATCCGAGCTGTTCCCATTGGAGAGGCTATGATGGCACTCGTGCTGGCAGACCATCTACTGCGCCACAGGGCTCAGGTAGGGTAGAATGAGCGCGATGCGGTGGACGAACCAGGTTATACCTAGGCAAGCGCGCAGTTAAAAAAATATAATGCAGAACAGTTTTTACTCAATATCACGCCTATTTTTTGCCTGCCGACACCAACCATTCAATATTTCCGTTCTTACCTAGAATTGGAGATTGTATATGACCTGCAACTCTCCATCCATTTTTTTCAAGCCAGTCGCAAACAGATAGCATCGCAGCTGTGCGCAAATCATAATCATGGACAACACCATCCTTGCCGACCACGTCCGGCCCTAATTCAAACTGCGGCTTGACCAGAGCGAGGATAGTAGCCTGCGGAGAGGCAAGAGCGAGTGCCGCTGCCAGCACCTTGGTGAGACTGATGAAACTCACATCGGCAACAATCAGCTCTATTAAGCTGGAGACAGCTTCACGATCCAAATTACGTGCGTCAAACTGTTCCAGCGCAACTACGCGCGGGTTGGCCTTGATCAAGGCATCTAGTTGGCCGGTACCGACATCAACAGCGTAAATCCGCTTGGCGCCGCCCTTTAAAAGAACTTGCGTAAAACCACCGGTCGATGCGCCTATATCAAGGCAAGTTTTTCCGGCCGGATCAACCGAAAAATACTTAAGTGCATACGCCAACTTCTCACCCGCACGCGAGACCGCATTTCTAAAGGCTTTGTCAATATCGAGAGGCACATCAGCGCCGACTCTTTGTGAGGGTTTGCGGGCTAGCTGACCAGCGACCCGAACCATGCCGCGGCGCACTGCATCTATGGCATGGCTACGACTGCGGACAAGTTTACGCTCGACAAGAAGCTGATCCAGCCGGAGCGAGGACCTAGACACGTTCGCCGTACACCTGGTCAGTCACGATGCCAAATGCGTCAAGAGCGGTTTTAACAATGGCCGAAGAATCAAGCCCCGCTGTCACATATTGGGCATCTGGCTTGTCGTGTTCGAGAAACCGATCGGGCAAAAACATTGGTCGGATCTTGAGACCGAGGTCGAACACACCGTGCTCGGCCAAAAACTGCATGACATGGGCAGAAAAGCCACCAATCGCACCCTCTTCGACGGTGATGAGCACCTCGTGATCGCGCGCCAAGGCAAGGATAAGATCACGATCAAGTGGTTTTGCAAACCTAGCATCGGCAACAGTGGTCGTAAGACCAAATGCCTGCAACCGGTCGGCCGCAATAATACATTCCTGCAGACGCCCACCAAAGCTTAGACAGGCCACCGCAGAGCCCTGACGCACAATGCGGCCCTTACCAATTTCAAGTGGCTGAGGATCTTCGGGAACATCCACGCCGACACCTTCACCACGTGGATAGCGAAAGGCAATCGGTCCATCATCATAATCAACTGCAGTTCTCACCATGCGGGCAAGTTCTGCCTCATCGGAGGCCGCCATCACTGTAAATCCAGGCAAGGTAGCAAGATATGTGACATCGAATGCGCCGGCATGGGTTGCACCATCCGCCCCTACCAAACCAGCACGGTCAATCGCAAAACGCACAGGCAATCCCTGTATTGCAACATCATGAATGACTTGGTCATATGCGCGTTGAAGGAATGTCGAATAAATCGCGCAGACTGGCTTATAGCCTTCACTCGCAAGGCCTGCAGCAAAGGTTACCGCGTGTTGTTCGGCAATACCAACATCAAATGTGCGAGCGGGAAAAGCATCCCCAAACTTGTCAAGGCCAGTACCTGAGGGCATTGCCGCAGTAATGGCAATTATACGATCGTCTCGCTCAGCTTGCTTGATCAAACTTGAGGCAAAAACGTCAGTATAGCTCGGTGCGTTCGGTTTTGATTTTGCCTGAGCACCAGTAACTATATCGAATTTGGCAACACCATGGTATTTGTCAGTCGATTTTTCAGCCGGCTCATATCCCTTGCCCTTTTGGGTAACGACATGCACCAAAACCGGTCCATCCTGAACATCTCTCACATTACGTAAGATTGGCACCAGATGATCAAGATTATGGCCGTCAATTGGTCCAACATAATAAAACCCAAGCTCTTCAAAAAGTGTTCCTCCGGTCAAAAATCCACGACTATATTCCTCCGCACGGGCAGCTTTTTCTTCAAGTGATTTGGGTAGATGATGGGCAAGATATTTTGCCACTTCGCGCAGAGAACGATAAGTCCTGCCCGAAATCAAGCGTGCAAGATAAGCACTCATTGCGCCGACTGGAGGGGCGATTGACATGTCATTATCATTCAAGATAACGATCAAACGAGATCCTAGATAACCGGCATTGTTCATAGCTTCATAGGCCATGCCTGCGCTCATCGCGCCATCGCCAATAACAGAAATAACATTACGATTTTCACCAGACAAATCTCGGGCGACTGACATTCCAAGACCCGCGGAAATCGACGTTGAAGAATGCGCCGCCCCGAATGGATCAAATTCACTTTCAGTCCTGCGGGTGAATCCAGACAGACCACCGCCTTGGCGCAACGTTCGAATTTGCTTGCGCCGTCCGGTCAAAATTTTGTGCGGGTAAGCCTGATGCCCAACATCCCAGATAAGCCGATCATAGGGTGTGTCAAACAGATAATGCAGTGCCACGGTGAGCTCGACCACACCTAGACCCGCGCCCAGATGTCCGCCCGTCACCGAGACTGCGTCGATCGTCTCAGCGCGCAATTCATCGGCAACCTGACGCAGATCGGATTCTTTTAAATTCCGCAAATCTGCTGGCCTGGAAATTGTGTCCAGCAAGTTTTTCTCAAACATTTTGATCTCAAATCACTTTTGTTTACCGTTGAGCACCATTATTAATTAATCTCAACGTTCCAAATCAGAATAGATCACGCCGTACTTTGCCAAACTAGGCCTCGTCCTCATCGAGAGGTTCGACGCCAGAAACCGTGCCATCCGCATTCAATGTAATTTTCTCCACTCGCTTTTCAGCCTGTTTCAGCAACGCTTCACAACGATTTTTTAACGCACCACCCCGTTCATACGCCGCAATGGACTCCGCAAGCTCAATCTCGCCGGATTCCAGCCGCTCCACAATTGACTCAAGCTCCTTTAATGCGGCTTCAAACGTCAATTGTTCTATATCTTCATGTGCTGCTTTGGCCTCGGTCATAGTATTAATCAATCCTTCCTCACCATCACGCAAACAAATTTTAACTATCAAGCGCAGATAATTTCCCGCCCACCGCTCCCCAGGTGGCCACAAAATAGGGGACACAATAGGTTAGGGCGATCTTCATTATTGGCGGAGAAATGCCTGTCATCAACACATCGCCGTGATTTATAGCGGTCAATATTGTTCCAACTATGAGTGCTGTTACCAACGCTTTTTTCGGTGTTCCACCGCCCAGCGCCAATTCAATGTAAGTTGGCCTGTTGCTCAAACTCATTCTAGCTCACCCATAGAATCTATAGGCCTTAGCACAACCTGCATCAGCCTACCCCACTGCAAGACTGTTAAGATGCGCAACCACCGATCTTGCTAACCCGGTCAAATCGTACCCCCCTTCCAGGACAGATACCAACCGACCATAGCAATGTGCATTTGCCAACGCACATAACCGATCGGTTATCCAAGAAAAATCTCCATCTAGTAATTCCAGTTGGCCCAGAGGATCGCGCAAATGTGCATCAAATCCAGCTGATACCATGATCAGATCGGGCTCAAACCGGTCAATAGCAGGCAATATAATATCAGACATGGCTATTCTGAATTCTGCGCTACCATCTCCTGGGCGAAGCGGCACATTGAAAATATTACCAACGCCAGTCTCAGATGCAGAGCCAGTTCCTGGATAAAGTGGCATCTGATGAGTGGACGCATAGAGAACTGCCTTATCCTGCCAAAATATTTCCTGAGTGCCGTTGCCGTGATGAACATCAAAATCAACAATTGCGATGCGCTCAAGATCACCGGCTACTCGTGCATGCATGGCTCCAACAGCAATAGCGTTGAACAGGCAGAACCCCATCGCACGAGATTTTTCTGCATGGTGACCGGGCGGGCGAACAGCACAAAAAACACGCGATGCCTCACCTGACAGCACTTTATCAACACCGCATATGACTGCACCACAGGCGCGACGTGTCGCCTCAAAACTTCCGACAGAAAGATACGTATCAGCATCCACATCCGCAGTGCCTATCTCCGGTTCGGCATGGCGTACATAGTTGATATGAGAAATGGGATGCACACGAGCAATCTGTTCGATGTAGGCTAGGGGAGCTTCCTCGCGGACAAACTTTAAATTGTCCTGTGATCCAATCGCCTTCTCGATTGCCCTTAATCGGTCAGGTCGTTCAGGATGATCCGGCGCTCCCTGATGGTCCAAGAATGCCGAATGTGATATATAAAGAACTGACATGGTGAAGCTATACTCGATTCTACAGATTATGCTTTAATCTGCGAACCACCAGCCTTTATTATCTCCCCCGTGCGCGTCACAGAACGGTGAAGACCTACACTCTCACCCAGGATAGTTTCAGAAAAAAATTGCGTGAGAAATACTGCGCGTGCACTTTCTTCATGATCAGGCCTGTCTCTAACTGAACCAAGTGCACCGCGGGCAAGAAATCCGCAGCCCGCTGTCAACGCGAACAGACGAAGATACGCACATGCACCGGCTAGGACCCTATCGCGATCGGACAATGCCGTACTAACCACCCAGTCGGTAGCATCGGCAAGATGCTCGACCGCTTCGTTAAGACTATATCCCAACTGACAAAACCTAGGGTCATTTGAAGTGATTGCATCATGCGCGTATCCACGAATCTCTTCAATCAACAGCTGTGCCTCCTTACCATTATCGCGCGCGACTTTACGCAACACAAGATCGATTGCCTGGATACCGTTGGTACCTTCATAGATTGGCAATATCCGGGCATCACGCAGATGCTGGGCTGCTCCAGTTTCTTCCATATAGCCACTACCGCCGTGCACCTGAACACCAGTCGACGCAACATCAACACCAATATCGGTGGCGAATGATTTTGCAATTGGAGTAAGAAGATCAGCTCGTGCATTTGCCGCAGCGCGGGTGTTTTCTTCTTCGCCATGCCGAGATAGATCAAAAGCGACTGCAGCGTTCAGACAAATAGAGCGCGCGGCTGCGGTCAGAGCGCTCATCTTCACCAGCATGCGCTTGACGTCGGGGTGGCGGATGATGGGAACAGACACATTGGACGGATCACCATCGCGCCGGCCTTGGAGTCGGACGTTAGCAAACTCCTGGGCCTGCTGGGTGGCACGCTCGGCAACAGCAACACCCTGGGTGCCTACCATTAGCCGCGCTAGATTCATCATCGTGAACATTGCACCCAACCCCTGATGGGGCTCGCCCACCAAGTAACCAACGGCGCCTAATGTTTCACCATAAGACATGACACAGGTTGGACTGGCATGAATCCCAAGCTTTTCTTCAAGCCGAAGAGCACGTACTTCATTGGCATCCCCAACATTTCCATTCTCATCAACTAGCCGTTTGGGGACCAGAAAAAGTGAGATACCGCGTGTGCCCTCTGGCGCATGCGGTAGACGGGCTAGCACCAGATGGATAATATTTTCAGTCCATTCCTGCTCACCATAAGTGATGTATATTTTCTGACCATGGATTAAATAGGATCCGTCTCCAGCCGGTTCGGCCCGGGATTTTATGGTTGCCAGATCAGAGCCGGACTGAGGTTCGGTGAGATTCATAGTACCGGACCATTCGCCCGAAGTCAGTTTGTCCAAGAACCTGCGTTTGAGATCATCGCTACCATGAGCGGCAAGCGTTGAGGCCGCGCTCTGGGTCAATAACGCAGAAAGAGCAAACGCCATGCTGCCCGAATTGATCATCTCACACACGGCGACATTCACCGAATAGGGAAGTCCTTGTCCGCCATGATCTGGGCTTGCCGAAAGTCCCATCCATCCACCATCAACGAACGCATGATAGGCATCGGCAAATCCAGCAGGCGTCTTGACAACACCATTTTCTAGCCGGGCACCTTCAATATCCCCAACTCGATTTAGCGGAGCGACCACATCATCGGAAAAGCGTGCCGCCTCGCCCAAAACCGCCATCAGGGTATCGGAGCCAAAATCAGCAAACTCCGAGAGTTTTCGCAAAGCAGGAAAATCTGTCGCATATTCAAGAGTAAAGGCAATATCATCAACGGGTGCAGAAAAACTCATTTTTTCACTCTT
>CAUZRD010000044.1:0-13748 GCA_963582255.1 Alphaproteobacteria bacterium
CCAATTTCTATGCAGTCGGTTCTTAAAATCAATCGGGCAGCGTCAATTTTAGCACTAGCTAGACCAATACGATGTTGGACATTCTGGAAATTACGCATTTTTGAGCCGGTATAATTGGTGCTGCGGCTTTCAATCCACTCAACCATGCGCTCGAGAGCTGCTTGGGCTCCCCCAACTACACAGCCAGCCAGACCGCTAGCGCCATAAGCCGACGTTGGAATCCTGTACATCGGATTTGAATTGGCATCGATGCCTCTGTATCGATGCCCTGCTCTCGATATTGCCATCGACTCAACGCGGTGCTCTGGCACGAACAGATTGTCTGTTTTGCAAGTGCAACTCCCCGTGCCACGCATACCCATGGTGTGCCAGTCATCGATAATTTCATATTTACCTTCGGGGACCAAGCACTGGACCCAATCAACGGGTTTGTCACCTTCCATGACGATAGCAGCAAGAATATGCCATCCGGCGCCGATGACACCGGAACAAAACGGCCATTGGCCGGAAAGGATGAAGCCTCCATCGACCTTGTGTGCGCGCCCGAATTGATAGGCAATCCCGGACGCAATCAGGGCGTCTGGATTATCTTCCCAGACATCACGCTGCGCCTGCTCTGAGAAAACTGACAGGGTACGGTGATGAGAGGCTAGATTTGCCACATTCCAGGCGACCGAACAGTCGCCCCTTGCAAGCATTTCAGGAATATCTACCCAAGCGACAAACTCTAGTTCCATGCCCCCCCAATTACGCGGTTGCAGGAAGCGTAATAGGCCGGTGCGATGAAGCTCAGCCTCGATCGGAGCCGGCATGGAACGTTGCTCATCTGCGATGGCAGCATGTTCTTGCAATAGCGGAATTAATGCGCGGGCACGCTCAGTTGCCTCTTTAAGGGTAACCTGGCTGAATTGATCGGACGCAGATCTAGCCATAATATTTAGTCCTTTTGCGGCGAGATGTATGTCTAAAATCCGAAAACGGCAACTGCGCGGATTGGCGAGCCAGTACCCTCACGCCACTTCATCGGTAACCCGATAAACCGAAATTCACCGCGACCGATGAGAGCCTCCAGATTGCACAGGCTTTCCATGTGAGTGATGTCAAGTTCAAGGCAGGCTTTGTGTACCAGAGAGTTGATACTGCCGATCGGACCTGGCCGCATTGAGTCTATGCCAAAATGAACGATGTCCTGTTGTGCTAACCATTCAGTTGCAGCAACATTAACGCCGGAATTATCGGTTGAATATGCCGACGTTGGAAACGTCCGCTCGTGATGGCCAGTGCAAAGCAGCACAGTCCCTTTCTTTGGTATCTGCACACCGGATGCTTCAACCGCTTTTTCAAGATCTTGAGGTGTAATTTCTTCTTTCGGCTTCTTGTGGCGTAGATCCAGGCAGATTCCAGGAACGATGCAGTTTTCTAATGGATATTCATTGATTGGAGTGCCGGTTTTTCCAAAATGACGGGGGGCATCGATGTGGGTACCGCCGTGGTCTGGCATAGAGAAAAACATTACTGCATTGCCGTGGACATTGCCGGATTCGATAAATGCCTGATCATGATCCTTCCACACGCCGTGGATAATCGGAGGCTGCCCTGGATAGGCGGGGGAGCGGTGATAAAGTTCCCTACTCAGATCAATTATTTCCATGGTCTTTCTTCCTTTTGTATTCTGATGGTTCAGGTCCAATTTTTAGGTTGGTATAGATTGTCACAATAATCATGTTGGCTACGCGCGTCGATTACTTAGGGTTGCTGGAGGATTGTTAGTCAATGTGTGAGGTCTGGTGCAAAAAGCCTATCCTGTGAAGTTTCTAATGCTTGCCCGATACGCAGCACATTATCTTCGCGCCAGCGGCCAGCAGATATTTGAACCGACATGGGCATACCGGATGCATTTAGTCCCATCGGCATGACCAGGGCTGGACAGCCGGTCACATTGTGGCAGGATAGGAACGGGCGGTGGAGTTGATCCAGAAAATTGTACGGTTTCCCGTTAATATCAATGCTTAGTGTTTTGATGGGAGGGGCAGTGAAGGGTATGGACGGGGAGATCATCGCGTCGGCACCTGCAAAAAACTCCTCCACTTCACGGATAAGTAAGCTTCGTGCACGCAGTGCCCGGACATAATCGTCGGTCTTGATTTTGAGAGACCATTCGATGCGGTGGAGCACGTCAGCTTCAAAACTATTAGGGTCGCGTTCATAAAGTGGGCGGTGGACCTCGGAAAACTCTGGACCGGCTATCTGACGAAATAATGTGTGAAAGCGCTCAGGATCTGGGAAGTGGCGGGTTTCAACTTTGGCGCCAAGGTCGATGAGTGTCGCTATAACGCGCTCAAAAGCTTTGGAAATATCGTTGTCTATCTCTTTGTTCTGGTTGAAGTCGGGAGAAATAATGATGGTCGCGCCGTTTACACCCTTATCGATGGTAGCTAGATAGTCGGGCACGGGCCGGTTGCTAGAATGCGATTCAAGTGGGTCGTAGCCTGCTAGTACTTGCAGCATGAGCGCGGCATCGGCCACTTCTGAAGACATTGGGCCCGGATGATCAAAGGTTGGTGCGTTGGGGCAAATCCCGCGCAGGGAAATGCGCCCATGTGTTGGTTTCAGGCCAACAATGCCACACAGGGCTGCCGGTGTTCGGATGGAGCCGCCGGTATCTGTGCCGAGAGCTAATGGACACATGCCGCTGGCAATAGCCGCAGCTGATCCACCGCTCGATCCACCGACTGTGCGGCTCGGATCCCATGGGTTTTTTGATGTGCCAAAATGCTGGTTAATTGTTGTTGAGGCCGCAGCCCACTGATGGGTGTTAGTCTTGCCGAGTAGTATCGCGCCGGCATTGGTTAAAGACGAGATGCAGTGGGCATCGCGCACCGGTACGTTGTTTTCGCAGACTTTGGCGCCATTGGTGGTTCGAATGCCCGCTGTTTCTATGATGTCCTTGGCGCCGTAAGGTAATCCATGAAGTGGTCCGCGCCATTCGCCAGCCATGATTTCTTTTTCGGCTTTCTTTGCATCCTTTCGCGCGCGCTCCGGAGTGACCAAGACAAATCCAAAATAGTGCTCGTTCTGTTCGTCAATACGGGAGAGAAAGGCGTCAGTTACCTCTACTGGAGAGAGTTTCTTGGTGCGTATTGCTGTGGAAAGCGCGGACGCGCTCATCGTGTAAATAGATTTATAAGACATGAGGGCTGCTCCGGCTTCGGTTTATTAAAAAACTCAACCATTGACGTGTTACACTTTGGAGACAGAATTCTGAGGTGACGCGATGTTCCTGTCAATTCAACCATAGGTTGAACCGGGATGATATTACCTCATACAAAATTATTGACGTCACCGGGTCTTGGTCCTGCCATGGCCATCGACAAGGGATGGTAAATAAGCTATTGTAGGCGATTATTTTGACGGATCATACGGGAGCAGCGTCAATAACGCGGCCTAAGTATGACTGTTTTTTCACTATGTTTCGAGGTCGAGAAACAATGAACGTTATCGAACAGCTCGAGGCCGAGCAGATGGCGGATCTTTCCGCCAAGCGTGAGACACCAGAATTTTCTCCCGGTGATACGGTCCAGGTTAATGTATGGGTGCGCGAGGGTAGCCGTGAGCGTGTGCAGGCCTATGAAGGTGTTGTGATCGCGCGGTCTGGCGCGGGCCTAAATGAGAGTTTTACCGTACGAAAGATCTCCTATGGTGAGGGGGTTGAACGCGTATTTCCGGTCTATTCCCCGATGATTGATTCTATAAAGGTGATCCGCCGGGGTAAGGTGCGCAGAGCAAAGCTTTATTATCTGCGCGGTTTGCGCGGGAAATCGGCCCGCATTGCTGAGAAAGTTGATCCTAACCGCGGTAAGAAGAAAGCTTTGATCCAGGCTAAATCATTGATGGCCAAGACAGCTGTTGATGAAGTGCCAGTAGATCTGGGCGAGGGCGCTTTGAGCGCCGAAGATACGCCAGCACAAAAATCCGAATAAACACTCGGTGCGCGGCCTTGTTAAACGGCGGGGTTATTTCTCCGCTTGATGCATTGCGATGTTTTTATGCCATCAATTGATACAGCAAGTTGCGTGGAGTTTTGTCCAATGAACATCGATCTACTAAAACGCCTTTGTGAAACGCCGGGCGTTTCTGGTCGGGAAGACCGTGTTCGTGAACTGATCAAGTCGGAGATCGATGGGTTGTTCGATCACGTCGAAGTCGATGCTATGGGCTCACTACTGTGTCGGCGGGATCCGCGCACGGGGAGAAAACCTAAGACCAAAACGGAATTAAAGCCGGTCAAAGTCATGCTGCTTTGTCATATGGATGAGATTGGTTTCTTGGTCAGTCACGTGAGCGAGATGGGTCATATTTATGTTCATCCAGTTGGTGGGTTTGATCAGCGAAATTTGTTTTCGCGCCGTGTGCTGGTGTGTACCGAAAGGGGCGATTTTAAGGGTGTGATGAACCCCGCGGGGAAGCCTGTGCATATTCAAGCACCAGAAGATCGTAAGAAAGTACCTGAAATATCAGGATTTTTTATTGATATTGGGCTTGGGGATAAAACCCGAAAGCATATTCGCGTTGGCGATTATGTGGTGATGGATGAGCCGCTAGTAGAGATGGGCGATAAAATTGTCTCCAAGGCGCTCGATAATCGTATTGCCTGTTGGCTCGGCATTGAGGTGATCCGAAAAATTGCCGCTGACAAAGCTAAACACGGTGCTGAAATCCATGTGGTGTTTACCTGTCAAGAAGAGGTCGGCCTACGCGGCGCTCGGACGGCTACTTTCGCCATCCAACCTGATATTGGGCTTGGTATAGACACCACGCTTGCTTGTGATACTCCTGGCGTTGGTGAGCCTGAGCAGGTGACGGTACAGGGCCGGGGGTTTGGGCTGCATGTGAAGGATTCCTCGTTCATTGCCGATGCCCGGTTAGTTGCCGAATTTGAAGAACTTGCCGAGAAGAACGAGATACCATTCCAGCGTACCATGCTGGCACGCGGCGGGCAGGACGGCGCGGCCGCGCAACAGTCAGCCGCGGGTGCGCGCGCAGTTGGAATTGTAGTCGGAACCCGCTATATTCATACTGTGACTGAGATGATTCACACGTCTGATCTTATTGCCGCACGCGATATTCTTGCAGTATATCTTTCGCAGTAATACCCGATAGTGGCGAGTGTTTTGATGCTGGGAGCTTGACCGGACGACGTCTCCCGTCGCATATCTGCCGTTAATTAATCAATTAAATACCGGACAGATGATTCCCATGACGGCACCAAAAACGCTTTACGACAAAATCTGGAATGATCATTTGGTACATCAGGCCGATGATGGCACATGCCTTGTCTATATTGACCGGCATCTGATCCATGAGGTGACCAGTCCGCAAGCCTTTGAAGGATTGCGGATTGCCAAGCGCAAGGTGCATGCGCCATCGCGCACGTTGGCTGTTGTTGATCATAATGTGCCGACGACGGATCGCTCCAAAGGTATAGATGATGAGGAATCGCGCATCCAGGTAGAAGCGTTGGCGAAGAACTGCGCCGATTTTGGTGTTGAGTATTTCAACGAGCTTGATCCGCGACAGGGTATTGTCCATGTGATTGGACCGGAGCAGGGGTTTACTCTTCCCGGTACGACTATCATGTGCGGCGATAGTCATACGTCCACCCATGGGGCATTTGGTGCGCTGGCTATGGGTATAGGCACCTCGGAAGTTGAGCACATTCTTGCCACCCAGACTTTAATTCAGAAAAAGGCCAACAACCTTCGGGTTGTGGTTGATGGCAAGACACCTGATGGTGTTGGCGCTAAGGACATCATTCTTGCCATCATTGGTGAGATCGGCGCCGGCGGTGGCACCAATCATGTGATAGAATATTGCGGTAACGCGATAGAAGCGCTCTCGATGGAGGGGCGTATGACAGTATGTAATATGTCGATTGAGGGCGGTGCGCGCGCCGGTCTTATCGCGCCGGATGAGACAACCTATGCTTATATGGAAGGTCGTCCGCGCGCTCCTAAGGGAGCGGAGTGGGATCTGGCGAGGAGATATTGGGAAAGCTTGCCAAGTGATGGGGGCGCCGAGTTCGATCGGGAAGTGTATATTAATGGAGCTAATCTTCCGCCTATTGTTACCTGGGGAACCAGTCCGGAAGATGTGGCGTCAGTGACTAGTGTTATCCCTAATCCGGATGATATTGATGATGAAAGCCGGCGGGCAACGAAAAAGTTGGCTCTTGAATATATGGGGCTGACGGCGGGGACGCGGATCACCGACATCAATGTCGACCGCGTGTTTATCGGATCCTGCACCAATGGTCGGATTGAAGATTTGCGGGCTGCTGCGTCAATAGTTGTGGGTAAGACCGTCAATGGCAATGTCAATGCGTTGGTGGTGCCGGGCTCGGGGCTTGTTAAAGCGCAGGCTGAATCGGAAGGACTCGACAAAATATTCATTGATGCAGGGTTTGAATGGCGCGAGCCTGGTTGTTCTATGTGCCTAGCGATGAATCCGGACAAACTAGAGCCGGGAGAGCGCTGCGCATCGACATCTAATCGCAATTTTGAAGGACGGCAGGGCTTCAAGGGTCGTACGCATCTCGTTTCGCCAATTATGGCGGCGGCAGCAGCTATTGCGGGTCGCTTTGTCGACGTGCGCGAGCTCGATTAGGAACCGCCGAGACACACGACCACGTGACCAAGGAATTTGATAATGAAAAAATACAAAACACTGACTGCGGTTAGCGCGCCTTTGCCGATGACCAATATTGATACCGACAAGATTATCCCTAAACAGTATCTCAAGACTATTAAACGTACCGGTCTTGGTAAGGGGCTATTTTCGGAGCTGCGCTACAATGACGATGGTTCTGACAATCCGGACTTCACTTTGAACAAGCCGGCTTACAAGAATGCCGAGATTCTGGTGACTGGCGATAATTTTGGGTGTGGATCAAGCCGAGAGCACGCGCCTTGGGCACTGCTAGATTACGGCATACAAGTGGTAATTTCGACTTCATTTGCCGATATTTTCCATGCTAATTGCTTCAAGAATGGCCTGCTGCCCATAGCTCTCCCGAAGGCAGATGTTGACAAGCTGATGAAAAATTCTGAGCGTGGCGCAAATGCGACAATCACGGTTGATCTGGAGAAGCAGGAAATTCTCAGCACTGACGGTGAAACGATTCCGTTTAATGTTGATCCATTTCTCAAACGCTGTCTGCTCGAGGGCCTTGATGATATTGGGCTCACATTGGGAAAGACAGCCGCTATCAACGATTTTGAAGAAAGTACCGGAGAAGTGCGTCCTTGGATTTAGAGCGCTGATGGTGCAGAGAAGTTTGCGTAATTATTGTGGTCCGACCATCTTTTAGACCACTGATGCGATTGCGCAATAAAATTGATGAGGAACTGTGTGATGATTTGGAGGCTGCAATCAGGGCTGAAATCACGTTGGCAACAGGAGCAGTCAATCCGCTGATGAAAGAAATATTGAAGTCACGATCTCTAAAATTACAGATTAAGCAACTAAAAATTTGGCAATATTGATGAGCGGAATTGCTAATCTTGTATTGCATTTTAGGCTCTTTGAGAGTAATCGCCGACAGGTAGTTATGGGAAAATTTATTCTTGGTTATATGACCCACCTCCAGGTTGGATGGTATAAATTAGAAAATTAAACAATCATTTAGTATTGGTAAATGTTCCAAAAAGGGGAGGCTGCCTTGATGCGGTATGAAGCTCCATCGACACTCGACGCGGCTATGGCGCTTCTGGCTGAAGAAGCTGGTAGTGCTCGTATACTCGCGGGAGGCACAGATCTTCTGGTTCAGATGCATAGTGGTACAGCGGCTCCGGACCTAATTGTTGATATTAAGAAAATTGACGAAATGTGTTCGATCGTTCTGGAAAACGGCCGCTATCGAGTTGGTGCGGCGGTAACCGGTATGGAAATCATGGAGCATGATGACTTCAACGCTGCCTGGCCGGGGGTTGTTGATGGGGTGCAGCTGATCGGATCGATACAGGTGCGCGGCCGGGCAACCGTTGGCGGTAATCTTTGCAATGCGTCACCAGCGGCTGACTCTGTTCCAGCAATTGTGTCAGCTGGAGCAGTCGCGTCGATTATGGGTCCTGGTGGACGTCGTGATGTACCGGTTGAAGACATTGGTATCGGCCCGGGGCGCACATCGATTGAAAAGGGTGAAATTGTTGTCTCGTTACTATTCCCGGAAAAGGCAGCTAGCTCATCTGGTGCGTATTTGCGATTTACCCCACGAACAGAAATGGATATTGCTGTTGTCGGTGCGGGCGTTCATTTAACCCTCGATGCTGGAGGCACCTGCACAGAAGCTAAGCTGTCCCTGGGTGCTGTTGCCGCGCGGATTTTGGTGGTGGAAGAGGGAGCTAAAGCGCTCATTGGCTCTAAGGTTGATGATGCGACGTTGGAAGCTCTTGCTGCCGCGGCAAGTGCGGCTTGCAGCCCGATTGATGACAAACGTGGGACCAAGGAATTCAGGATTGATGTTGCCGGTGTGCTCGCGCGCCGGGCTGCAGGCATTGCTGTTGAAAGAGCGAGGAAAAGCTGATGGCAAGACAACATGTAACGATGACCGTAAATGGCGATGAGGCCGATTTTCTATGTGAGACCGACCAGACGTTGCTTTCGGCGCTGCGTGATGAGCTTCAGCTAACGGGAACCAAGGAAGGCTGCGGTACGGGCGACTGTGGTGCGTGCTCGGTCATGCTCGATGGCCGGCTTGTGTGCTCATGTCTGACGCTTGCAGTTGAGGTCGAGGGCAAAGAGGTTGAGACTATTGAAGGTATGGCCCAGGGTGAAAACCTACATCCCCTGCAAACCAAGTTTCTTGAACATGCGGCACTGCAATGCGGGATCTGCACACCGGGATTTCTGATCGCTGCGCGTGCTCTTCTTGAGAAAAGTCCCGATCCTACCGAAAGCGAAGTACGCTATTGGCTGGCCGGGAATCTTTGCCGTTGCACCGGATATCACAAGATTGTTGAAGCTGTGCTCGATGCGGCAGCGGAGATGAGGGGGCATTAGCTGATGTCTGTCTCATTAAGTTATGAAGATAAGGCTTTGAATGTCATAGGCACACGGCCTATCCGGCCCGATGGTGTCGACCGAGTGACCGGTCGGGCGCGTTTTGGGGCGGACATTAACTTGCCAGGGCAGATTTATGGTCGCGTGTTGCGAAGCCCTCATGCCCATGCTCACATTAAATCGATTGATATATCAAAAGCCGCAGCCTTGCCCGGGGTAAAGGCTATCGTCACAAGCGATGATTTCGATGAGATGCCCACCGAATATATTGCTGTCGGCGAGATGATTGTAAATTTTCGTGATCTGACCCGCAATGTTATTGCACGTGAAAAGGTTCTCTATGATGGCCATCCGGTTGTCGCCGTCGCGGCGACTAGTGATGCTATTGCGCGCCGGGCCGTAAAACTTATCGATGTCGAGTATGAAATTTTACCCCATGTAATCGATGTGGTTAAGGCGATGGCGCCGGATGCACCGCTACTGCATGAGGATCAGTTTACACAAGGTGTTGAGCCAACACCAGAAAAACCTAGCAATATTGCCAAACGGATGATGTTTGAAATTGGCAATTTGGATGCAGGTTTTGCTAAGGCGGATCATGTGGTTGAGCGCGTATACACCACAAAACCAGTGCATCAGGGCTATATCGAACCGCACTCTTCGATTGCTAGTTATAGCGAGGACGGAACCGTTGAACTGTGGACTGCTACCCAGGGACATTTCGTGATCCGGGCACAGTGTGCCCGGCTTCTCAATATGGAAATCTCAAAAATTAAGGTGATAGCCACTGAATTGGGTGGTGGTTTTGGTGGCAAGAACAATGTCTATCTTGAGCCCTTAGTCATAGTACTTTCGAAAAAGTGCAACAGGCCGGTCAAGATGACGATGTCGAGGGAGGAAGAGTTTCGGGCTACGGGTCCTGGGGCCGGTGGACGCATTCTGGTCAAGATTGGGTGTACCAAGGATGGTAAGATCACTGCTGCTGATTTTCAGATAGATCTTCAGGCTGGAGCATATGCCGGCGCTCCGTTGCCACAGGCAACCATGTCGGCATTCACTAGATATGATATAGAGAATGTACGTGTTGTTGGTCACGATGTGACAGTTAATCGTCCCAAGGTTGCGGCTTACCGTGCTCCAGGCGCACCGAATGCGGCGTTTGGTGTTGAGGGCGCAATAGACGAGCTTGCGCGTGCAATCAGTCTAGATCCTGTCGACTTCCGGTTGAAAAATGCCGCAAAGGAAGGCTCAAAAACCTATTATGGGGTGACGTTCGGGCCGATTGGATTTGTTAAAACTTTGGAGCGCGTTAAAGCTCATCCGCATTATAGCGCACCACTTGGCCCGAATCAGGGACGCGGTGTTGGAACAGGTTTCTGGTTTAATATCGGATTTGATACGACAACATCACTCAATGTGAATGAAGATGGCACCATTACACTGACCATCGGCACGGTTGAGGTTGCTGGTGGTGGACGTGCGTCTTTGGCGATGATGGTAGCGGAAGAATTCGGAGTTGATGCGGGCAAGGTGCATGTTTCAACCGGTGATACTTCGCAGCTTGGGTTTAACTTCGTAACCGCAGGTAGCCGCGGCACATTTGCTGGCGGCATAGTCGCGGTGATGGCTTCACGCCAGGCGATTGAAACATTGAAAGAACGAGCGGCGATGACCTGGGATGTTGCGGCTGACGAGGTTGTCTGGGAAGATGGGCATGCGCGACCCGCCAGCGCTAATGTGGGTGACTTTGAGCCTTTGTCGATCGGCGATATTGCCAAGGTATCAAATAAGACAGGCGGTCCGATATCAGGCCATGCTGAATTAAATGTGCAAGGAGCTGGTCCGGGCTTTGGCGCCCAGATTGTTGATGTCGAAGTCGATCGGGAAACGGGACGTGTGCAGGTGATCCGGCACACTGTTATTCAGGATGCAGGCAAGGCGATCCACCCGGCTTATGTCGAGGGGCAGTTCCAGGGTGGTGCCGTGCAAGGTATTGGCTGGGCGCTCAATGAGGAATATATTTACGGTGAGGATGGTCGTCTGCAAAACCCTGGTTTTCTCGATTACCGCGTGCCTGTTGCCTCTGATGTTCCTCACATTGATACCGAGATTGTTGAGGTGCCAAATCCTAACCATCCATACGGCGTGCGCGGGGTAGGAGAGGTTCCTATTGTGCCGCCGACGCCGGCGATCGCCAATGCTATTCATGATGCGATAGGTGTGCGCTTTTACGACCTACCGATGTCGCCGCCCAAAGTCTTGAAGGCGATGAAAGACAATGGCACGGCTTGAGTAAGAGCTCATGTTGGCTCTGCGAGACTGCTTTGCGGGGCCGCTGTTTATCGTTGAATATTATATGTAATGAAGGTGTGATTTTTAGTGCGCAAGTGGGCAAGGCATTGTGTGCCGAATCGCCCAGCCTTGTATCATTTAGCCTAGATTATTTCGTTCGGAGGGGATTTGATGAAGATCACAAAGGTCACTAGCTCAATTTTGCATGTTCCCAACGATCCTCCGGTCTCGGCCTATTATCCTTCTAATACCTATGTTCTGGCAGATATTGAGACCGATCAGGGGTTAACCGGTGTTGGCTATACAATGTTGGTTGGTGGCTTTGGGGCACGATCAGTCAAGGCTTATCTCGATGAAAGCCTAGTCCCACTTCTTAGCGGGGAAAATCCTCTTGAGATCGACCGTCTGTATGAGAAGATGTATGAGAATGATCGCGGCATCCGCAAGAAAGGTGTGCCGATGTATGCGATCAGTGCAATGGATATTGGTCTGTGGGATATTCTGGCGCAGTCAATGAATTCCCCGGTCTGGCAAGTGCTTGGAGGCACGAATGCACCAATCAAGGCGTATGGTAGTGGTGGGTTTTTACCCTACACTATCGATCAGCTGATTGAGGAAGCGCAGGGGTTCCGTGCCAAAGGTTGCGGATATTACAAGTTTAAAATCGGCCGTGAAGATTTGATGGAAAATGTTGAGCGAGTACATACATTATGTGACGTACTTAGCGGTATGCGCATTATGGTTGACGCCAATCAGCGATGGGATGTCGCAACCAATATCAGGATAGGTAATGCGTTGGCTGACTGTGACCTATATTGGTATGAGGAGCCGGTTCTGGCGGATAACATAGACCAATGCGCTGAGGTTGCTCGTGCTATATCGACGCCGGTTGCAACGGGAGAGAATGAATATACTCGCTATGGATTTCGTGATTTGATTGAGGCAGGTGCCGCGCAATTTCTTAATCCAGATATTCATCGCTGCGGGGGATTTAGCGAGATGATGAAAATTTCCCATCTTGCCAGTGCTTATGATCTAAAAATCGCACCACACTTGGCGACGGAGCTTTCACTCCATGTAATGGCGGCAATTCCCAATGCGGATATGGTTGAATTTCTGGCCGGCATGCCGGCGGATTTGCTTGAGGATCCCCCAGCGCTTGTCAACGGCACCATTGCTTTGTCAACCAAACCCGGTCATGGCGTGCGGTTCACTGCTGAGGCACTGAAGCGTTACAGTGTTGAGTAGGTAAAGGGTTGCTCTGCCGTATTGCGGCAAAAGATCCTGCGCGCTAAACCAATACATAATAGTCTTATGAGAATGGGCCGGTTACTTAGCTACGGTACTAGAAGGAGATATTAAAAATGGCGTCGTTCAGTTTATTGTTTCTTCCAGGTGACGGAATTGGTCCGGAAGTCATGGGTCAGGTCGAACGGGTGGTTCAATGGTTCAACGGTCACACCGATCTCGATTTTGAGATTGAGCGGGATCTGGTGGGTGGAATTGCTTATGACGCCCATGGGAAGGCTATTTCAGAAGATGCAATGAAACTGGCACAAAATTGTGATGCAGTTATCTTCGGTGCGGTCGGTGGGCCGCAGTGGGATGATGTCCCATTTGATGTGCGCCCAGAGGCGGGTCTATTACGTTTGCGCAAGGATCTTGATCTGTTTGCTAATCTACGTCCGGCAATCTGTTACGAACCGCTTGCGGATGCGTCTAGTCTGAAGCGAGAGTTGGTCGAAGGACTTGATATTCTGATTTTGCGCGAACTTACTGGCGGGGTTTATTTTGGTGAGCCCAAGGAAATTATTGATTTGGGCAATGGCCAGCGACGTGCGATCGACACCCAAGTCTATGAGACCTTTGAGGTGGAGCGTATTGCAAGGGTAGGATTTGAGCTTGCCCGCGCGCGCTCTAACAAACTTACTTCGACCGAAAAACGTAATGTCATGAAATCAGGGGTATTTTGGCGCGAGGTAGTGATGGATGTACATCAGCGTGAATATCAAGATGTGGAGCTTAATCATATTCTTGCCGATGCATGTGCCATGCAGCTTGTGCGTAACCCTAAGCAGTTTGATGTCATCGTTGCGGACAATCTGTTCGGAGATATTTTGTCCGATGAGGCAGCTATGCTGACCGGCTCTATGGGTATGTTGCCATCAGCTTCTCTCGGTAATGAGAATGCCGAGACTGGACGACGAAAGGCAATGTATGAGCCAGTTCATGGCTCCGCTCCCGATATATCAGGCAGAGGTATTGCAAATCCAATTGCGGAAATTGCTTCCTTCGGTATGGCGTTAAAATATTCATTTGACCGGAGTGAAGAAGCCAAAATGGTAGATAAGGCAATTGCGGCTGCACTAGATCACGGCCTACGCACACCAGATATAATG